>NZ_JANIID010000018.1:0-158239 GCF_024519335.1 Streptomyces telluris | reverse complement strand
AAAGTCAAAGGTTTCAGCCATCCTGGCTTAATCGTACTCCCGTGCGAATAGCGTGCCGGCCTCACCCGATCCGCCGCTTCCGCCCGCTTGTGTGACGGTCGGCGATAGGTGGCGAGTGGCCGCCGACAGATGGCGAGTGACCCTGCGTGCACGATCATCCGGCAGCTGTTCTGAGCGTCTGCGGCCATCGGCACCTCACCGGGGCGTCGCAGTGGTCCACCTTGGGCATGGGCGTAGCCCTGTCCGTGCCGTAAGCCTTGTGGTAGGCGGCGTCGAGTTTCCAACGGAGTTGGGGCTGACCTGCGGCGATGTTCGCTCTCTCAGCATCAACGCCTGCGCGCGTGAGGTAGGTGCCTGCTGGGCAGCGATACAGCGATGAAGACGTGCTTGTGCCGTCAGCTGTCCTGTTGGTGGCCAGACGGCAGGCGGCGGAGAGAGGGGAAACAGCTATGACGACGACACCCCGGATCGACGTCCTCGGCCTCTACGGCGACCCCATGGGGGTCACCGACGACGGCTTCCGCCCCTTCTATGCCGCCGTGGCGCTGACCGAGCCGGTCGACTACCTGCTCACCGAGGAGTCCGCTGCTGCGCTCGACCACGCCGACAGGGGTGGTCGATGGCGCCGGCGCGCCCGCGCAGCAGGAGGCGGGGCCTTCACGACCGACGATCCCCTGGTCGGTGTCCTCGGCGCCCTGGCCGCTCGTGCCGCAGCCCGCCCCGGTGACCTCATGTTGCGGTGGGTGGAGCCGTATCTGCGGCAGGTCAGCGCCCATGACTACCGCATCGACAGGCCCGACCGGCCATGTGTCCTCAACGGAGGAAGAGGGAGCGCCCAGATATGGCGGGCAGCGCGGGAGACCATCTCCGGCGCCTGCGAAGCAGCGTTCCGGTGGTCATTTCACTGTCACTCCGCCGACGTTCCGGTCGATGTCGTCATTGCCATCGCGCACCTCTGGTCGGTTGTCGCTCTGGCCGATGAGCACCACGCCGGTCCGGAGTGCGCGGCGGAGACCAAGAAACTGGCCGAGGTCACCCTCGACCACATGTCCCCCCACCTCGACCGGCCCGGGGCAACCGAGCAGATCTGGCTGCCGACCTGGGGCATGCTGGTATCCAATATGGCGACCCGCCTGACCTACCGGTACCACGACCCGTCCACTGTCCCGATGCTGGCAGACCGGCTGGCGATGCGCGCCGTCGACGTCGGCTCCAGCGCCCAGATCGCCCACAACGCCTTCTACGCCGGCCTGTCCGACCACCCACTGCTCGACGAATGGAAGATCGCCACAGCACTTTCCCACGACATGTGGCAGATATCCCACGATGAAGCAAAAGCCGGTGACGACTTCAACGCCTGCTCCATGCTCCTCAAGCACGGCACGACAGTCAGCGAACTGGCCGACTACATCACTTACCTCAGCTGCTCCACCGAGATGCCGTCAACGATCCGCCATTGCTTCGACGGCTGGAGCGTCCTGACCCTCACCTCGGTGCGCCACGTCACCCACCTGCCGGAGACACCACCGCGACGCGACCGGCTCTGGGACCCCGACGCGGTGGCGCGGGTACGGAAGTCGATCGGCATCAGCAGTGCGCCCATTGCCGACACCGACCCCAGCCTGTCGGGCGCCGACCTCGACCAGGCTGGCATCGAGCACCTCCTCGACCCGGACAATTGCCGCAGTTACACCGCCTGCATCAGCAACACAGCCGAGGCGGTCCGGATATGGCGGGAGTACGTATACCGCTTCGATGTCATCTCTGGCCTGCTGTCGCGGTCGAAATACGCGTCCACCGCCCCATCCGGCCTCGCGAACCTGTAGGGGCCCAACAGGTGACGGGTTGCAGCTCACGACTCACGTTGAGCTGCTGGTCGGCTGCTCACTATCGGCACCCCTGGGTACGCAGGCGGGAACCGGCCTCCGTTCGTGGGCTGGATGGTCCCGTGGCCCGGGGCTCGCCAGCGCGCTCGACAAGCCCTGCCTCCGAACCTCCCGGCCGAAATGCTCACCCTGCGCGGTCAAAGCAGCCACCGATTCGTCAACTATCGCCGACCAAACTCGCCAACTACGACCGACCACCATCCCAATCACCTGCACGTTTCTCCGCATGGCTCGCCAACCATCGGCGGCCGTCATACCCGCTGTGGTCGGGTAGCCGGAGACCATTGCTGATCCCCGGCCCCCTCAGAACCGGACGTGCGAGCTTTCCCCGCATCCGGCTCAAGCAAGCCCCATGGGCTTCGCAGGTCAGCAGGGCTGTGTGGCCCGTTTGCTGTCGCCCGCATGGTGCTGGCGGTGGCATTCGGAGTGCACGAGGCGAAGGTTGCTCCGCTCGTCCCCGCCACCGTCTTGCCGGTAGGTGAAGTGATGCTTGTGGAGCATCTTCTTCGAGGCCGCGAACCAGTTGATCCACTCGCGTGGACTGTCCGGCTCGTACTCGGCTCCGACGATCAGCGCCTGCTTGCAGAGAGGACAGAGCCCCTGCTGCCGGACCGCCAGGAGAAGACTCGTCTTGTCCATCGGCGGCGGCGCTTTCCTTCGGCGGCGGTCCCGCCAGTACTCGGCCAGAGCGGGGTCGTCCGGGGACGCTCCACCCTTGACGACCTGGTGGCGGACGATGCCCGTCCAGGCGAACTTGATGAGGAAGGCGCCGCTGTCGCGGTCGCCGAACACCCACCGGTCTCGCCGGGACGGGTGGAACCTGCCGAAGTACCGGGCCACGACCCAGTGCCTCGACTTGTTGCGGTGACGACGCCTGGCCCATTTGAAGGTCAGCCGCCACATATAGCTGTCCAGGGACGAGAACGTCGTCGTGGATGCCCACGCCCGGTAGTAGGCCGCCCAACCGCGAACGATCGGGATCAGCCTGCGCAACACAGCCTCGGCATTCGCCCCATGCAGGGCTCGAACCTCGGTCCGCAATCGCGCCCGGAACCTCGCGCAAGCCGCTGTGCTCGGCTTGGTGATCAACTTTCCGCCCGTGCGGCGGACGGTGAAACCGAGGAAGTCGAACCCCTCATCGAGGTGGACGACCTGAGTCTTCTCCTCATTGAAGCGAAGACCCTTCGGCGCCAGCCAGTCCTCCAGCCGGGCCCTGACCTGGTGCACCTGTTCCTCGTCGTGACAGAGCACGACGAAGTCGTCGGCATACCTCACCAGCACCGGAGTGCCCGGGGCGGCGCCAGGCTCGCGCCCGGCCCGCACCGTGTATTGGCACCCCGCGGCCTGTTCCAGTCCGTGCAGAACAACGTTCAGCAGCAGCGGGCTGATCACACCGCCTTGAGGAGTGCCCTCCTCGGTCGGTGCGAACCGGCCGCGGTCGATCACGCCCGCCTTCAGCCAGCCACGGATTAGGTCCCGGGCGGGGAACTGGCCGAGCATGGTCATGAGGTGGTCGTGGTCGATGCGGTCGAATGCCGCCGACAGGTCCGCGTCCAGGACCCACAGACGCTTCGGGTTCTTGCCCTTCACCGTCCAGAAGATCGCGGACATCGCGTCCTGGCAGCTGCGGCCGGGCCGGAAGCCGTAGGACCTCGGCTCGAACCGCGCTTCCCACTCGGGTTCCAGCGCGTTTTTCACGCGGGCCTGGAGTACCCGGTCACGGATGACCGGGATGCCGAGTGGTCGCTGTTTCCCGTTGTTCTTCGGGATGAACACTCGCTTGACCGGCCTGGCTTTCCAGGGCTTCGACGACCGATGGATCTCGGCCGCCAAGGTGCCTCGCGCCTTGGGCGTGAGGGCCCGTTCCCCGTCGATGCCAGCGGTCATGCGACCACTGCTCTGTTGCGTCACCCGCTTCACGCTGATCAGCGTGTTGCTGCGGCTTCGCAGCATGAGCTTCTGCAAGTTGCGGACCTTCTTGAGGTCCCCGTCCTGCGTCGCCTTGAAGATCCTCTGCCTCAGCCGCCGTACGTTCTCCTCGCAGGTGGCCCAGTCGATGCCGTGCCAGTCGAGTAAGTCGCCCTCGGGTCCGTTCACCGCAGGTGAGGACGTCACGGCAGGTGCCGTGATCTCCATATTCACCTCCGGTGTCTAACTTGTCCCTCGGTTCCGGCTTCCTTGCAGTGGTGACTTCAAAGGCTCACCTGATCCACGTGGGCGCCCTTTCAGGCCGGGCCACCAGGACCCGTATCCGGCGAGTTATGCGAGGGACGGATGAAGGTCCCGTCTCTCGGTTTCCTCTGGCCTTTCGGTCTGCCGGCCTTCGCTTCTTGGATCTTCCTTCTCCCGCCGGGGACTTCAGCCTTCCTTGCGGTCGGCCTACCAAGCCGAGGCTTGGACCTCGTCGGGGTTTCCACGTTCCGCACCAGTAAGGCGCGGCTGGGGTGGGCGCCCCCTCTACCCCGGGACCAGCGGTGTCCTCCCTCCGGGCTCAGTTACCCGAAGGTCGCTTGGTGCCTCACAGCACCGGGTCCTGTGACCGCCGCCAGCACGCCATCGACGCGGCCTTAAGATCACGGGGCATCATCAAGGGTTCACTTGCGTTCGCCCGTCCAGCCTTCCCCTCACCTGTTGCACCCCGATGGCCGGGACGCTCTTGGGTTTGAACGCTCCGCTTCACACCCCGCCGTTACCAGCGACGCATGGGAGCGCGGGGACGGGCCCTGGACACTGGCCCGAAGTTCAGCCGATCGATACCTCCTTCACGTGGCTGTCCTTACTTACCTGGAGCGACTTCGTGTCGCACACTGAGCGCTTTAGTTGGCCCCTGAGCGTTCTTGTTGCCCCGAGCGAGCGCACTATGTGGCCTGGCAGTCGTCGATGCCTCGATGTCATAGCCCGCTTCTATGCTCCTGCAATGACGTCATACGGAGGCACACACCCCACCGTCCTCGTCCGGGTAGGCAGCCGCCACGCTCAGATCGACGAGCGGCTCGCGCCCACGATCCGGGCGATCTGGGAGTGCGGGTTCGACACATTCACCTGTTGCCAGGACCTTGCAGAAAGCAATGCGGACTGGCCAGACAAGCTCCCGCATATGGCGGAGTGGGTCGAGTCTCGACGTGGCTGGATGCTCATCGACTTCCCAGTCGACAGCGGGCTCGCCTTCCTTTCGGCCGTTGCGAATGCCGGCCCGCGGGACGCGTTCTACGTGCGGATGACCCACTGGGCAGCCCCCGACGCATGGGACGTGAAGATCAAGCCGATGGACGCAGCGATGTTCAAGGACGATCTCCCGTCGCGGTTTGACCTCCGGCTGCTCCAGGTGAGTTTCCCTGCCTCCGACCTGCCGGAACTGACCCAGCGCCTCCACGATCACGTCGCTGGCCGCTCGGTGCCGCCCGCCCCCGCCGACTGGAGCACGGTCGGCCGCTAAGCCTGTCTCCTAACTCCAGATCGGGTACGGCGTTGAGCTGGTCGTGCAGGTCGATACCGCTCAACGCCATGAGCTCATAGAGGTGTTCACCGGGCTTCGCCCGCGCCAGTTCCAGCGTCTGGTGCGGGCTGTCCACCGCAACGGGGGCCGGGCCCTGGACCCGGACCGGCCAGGCCGCCCGTGGGCGCTGACGCTGGAGGACCGGGTCCTGCTCGTGGCGATGTACTGCCGCACGAACCTCACCATGCGCCAGCTCGCCCCGCTCTTCGGGGTCTCCCCGGCCGCTGTCGGCCGCATCATCAGCCGGCACGGGCCACTGCTAGCCGCCCTGGCCCCGGGCAAGCGCAAGCCCGGACGGCACCACATCCTCATCGTGGACGGCACACTGGTGCCCACAAGAGACCGGAGGGTGTCCGCCTCGTCGAAGAATTACCGCTACTCGGCGAACCTCCAGGTCCTGATCAAAGCGGACACCCGGGTGGTACTGGCCGTCGGCCGGCCGCTGCCCGGCAACCGCAACGACTGCACCGCCTTCGCCGAGTCCGGCATCAAGGACGCATGCGGCACCGCAACCGTCCTCGCAGACGGCGGCTACCAGGGCACCGGCACCCTCATGCCCCACCGCCGCCAGGCCGGACAGGACCGGCTGCCCGACTGGAAGGAACAGCACAACACCTCCCACCGGCGGGTACGCGCCCGCGTCGAGCACGCCTTCGCCCGCATGAAGAACTGGAAGATCCTTCGTGACTGCCGCCTCAAGGGCGACGGCGTCTTCTGGGCTACCAGCGGCGTCACCCACATGCACAACCTCGCCCTCAGCCACTGAACGCGGCGTCACGAGACAAGCTTTAGGTGCTTGCTGGATGGCTGGGACGAATCATGACGGTCAGGACGGGGGCGGTGTCTTGTGGCTGGGCGTGCCCGACGGGCACATAGCCCCATCGCTCGTATACAGCCTGGACCTTTCCGCCCCCGGCCAGTGGGTTGACCATGAGGGTTGCCCGCCCTGTCCAGTTGGCTAGCAGGTGGTCGTGGACCTTCCGGGCGGTGCCTGTGCCGCGCCAAGCGGTCCGGACGGCGATTTCGTCGAGCCGGAAGGTGCGCTTGCCGTCCTCGCGGGTGAGGTCTGCCGAGAGTGGCGGATAGACCCTGGGCCACCACGAATCTGCCTCGCCGAGCGGGCAGCCGTAGGCGTAGCCGACCGGTTCGTTCTCACACCACGCGAGCGCGGCCAGGCATCCGGGGCGCATCGCGTGACGCTCCAGTTGCTTTCGCATGCGGGGCGGTTGGTAGTGCTCAAGATGCTGGAGTTCGGCGCGGGCATCGACGTAGACCGCGAGGATCGCGTCGATGGTCTCCGCGGTGAGCGGTGTCCGGGTGAAGTGGTCGGGGGTCTTGGTCATAGGGCGGCTTCCATAGTTCTGGTGAGGCGGTTGAGGGCGGTGTGGACGCGTGCACTGCCGGGAAGGTCAGCGGCAAGCTCGGAGGCTTGGCGGATGGTGTCGGCGGCGGCGTCCCGCTCTCCCTGGGCAAGTTGCGCCTCGGCCAGGTGGACGCGGTAGAGGGCGCGGTCGCGGGTGTATCCGGCGCGGGCGGCGGAGAGCGCGGCGTGGGCGTGGGCCTCGGCGTGCTGGGGCTTGCCCAGAACACGCAGCGCTTTGCCGTGGAGGGAGTAGAGGTCGGCTGTGCCGTAGAAGCCTAGCCAGCGGGGGGCCGGGGAAGGGCTTGGCTGGCAGTGAGGGTTTCGTGGGCGCGGTCGAAGGCGCCTTCGGCGCGCCGGCGGTCAGTGAGCAGGGCGGCGGCTGTGCCGAGCCGGGCATGGGCCAGGGACCGGCACAGCGGGTCCTGGCGGGCTGCATGGAGGGAGCTGACTTTTTCGGCGGCGGCCATGGCGTCGGCGCGGCGCCCGGTGGTCAGCGCGTAGTGCACCTGGCTGTTCCAGGCGTGGAGGAGTGCGTAGGGGTCTCGGGAAAGTGCGGCGAGCCGTGTTGCAGCGTCGATGTGCTGGGCGGCTGAGGTGGTGCGGTGGCCGTCTAGGGCGTACCAGCGCTGGCGGCCTCCGCATCGGCGGCAACGGCGTAGAGCATGTGCCCGATGCGGTCGCTGCAACCGCCGGCGTTGACGGCAGCGGTTGCCCTGTGGGAGATCGCCTCGGCGGCGCGTTCGAGTGTCATGCCGCCTTTGGCCTGGTCGGTCCGGGTGAGCTGGTGCAGCGTCTCGCGCAGGTGCTGCACGTCTGTGGTGCCCGTGCGCCAGCGTCCCGCTGCGGCGGCGGGTGTGGTGACCAGCGCGGTGGCGGCGGTGGTGGCGCAGTTGAGGAATGCGCGGCGGTGCACGGAGCCCTCCTCCGAACGTGCGGACGGGTGTACGAACCCTAGGTGTTCGACGCTCAGGCCGCTGACCTGGGTGAGGGCCAGGCGTTGGAGGGTCCGGGGCCATGTGGTCTCCCCGGAGCGCCATTTGCGGATGGTCCCCTCGGTCAGTCTTCCCTGTCGGCCGCTGATGGCACCGATCTGTGCATTGAGTGCCTTGGCCAGGGCCGCGGCACTCAGGCCCCGGCCCTTCATCCATGCGACCAGCTGTGCGTTGCGCCTGCGCTGGGAGTTCACAGTCCCCCACGGTAGGGCGCAGGGGCACCCGGAGTCAGGTAAAGGGCGGGTCAATTCGATAGGGGTCGTACGGGCAGAAACCCTTGCTTCGGTAGGGGCGTTGGGGGTCTTTCGGGGGTTGCCTACTGCATGCACCCTCCCCTCGAGCAGCGGGCCGCCGGTGGAGAAAGCCCGACGGCCTGCTGCACCCTTCAGATCCGGAGAGCTGGGCAGATGACCACCACCCCCGCCCCTGTGGCTACGACAGCGGGTCACTACGTCGCCCGCGTGAACGGGCCCGACGGCCAGGTGCCGATCGACGTCGAGCGGATCCGGCAGACGATCCGCGAAGCGCTCCGCCCGACGGTCGAGGGCATCCGCGTGGACCCCGAGAAGGCCAGCAACACCATGACGGACCTGGCCGGGCAGATCGCGCTGCTGCTGCCAGCCGCCGAGGCCAGGTACCGCGTCCTGCGGCCAGACGGTTCGCCCTACGACGGCATGCTGGGCGCGGACTTCGACGCGCTGCAGCGCCGACTGGGCTACGAACGGCCCTCGCCGCACCAGTACCCGCTGAACGCGTCGGTATGGATGGCCGACCTAGCCCGCAGCTGCCAGACGCTCCTCGGCCTCGTCCTCGACGCACAGCAGGCGGTCGGGGACCGGCACACGGCGGCGGCCCGGTGAACGCCCGACATGCCCGCGACGACGCCATCGACACCTCCCACCCGGCCCGCGCCTTTCTCGCCCTGGTCGCTGTCGTGGTGGGTGTCCCAGCCGGAGTTCTCCACGAGCGGGCCGCTGGGGTGCTCGATCGCTCCCCGGCCTCGGTGCAGCTCACTGCGGCGGAGGTCGGCCCCTGCGATGCGCAACCGCAGACCAGCACAGACCCGAACGGAGGTTGTGATGCCTGACAGCACGACACCCGCCCTCACCTCCCTGACGTGGGCACGCCTGACGCGGTTCAGCGGGAAGGACAGGGTGTTTGCCAGGGATCTTTTCGCCCGGGAGGCGTGGGCGACGCTGGCAGGGGAGTTCGGGGACGATAGGCCGTACGGTTTCGCGGAGGCGACGGCTCTGATGTGGGTGCGCCCGGACGCGTTCGCTGCCGAAGCTGCGCGGAACAACCTCGCGGGCACGCAGGCGGCCGGCTTCCGGGCGCTGGCGGTACGGCCTGTGCGGATGGACCGGTGCGGCGTGCGGGCCCGGTGGGCGTACATGTACCGGTGGGCAACGGTCGAGCGGCTGTGGTTGTTCGATGCGCTCGTCGCCATGGAGCCGGGGCTGCTGGTGCCGTGGGCTGACGACACCGGGGGGCCGGCGCCGACGCGGCTGATGACGCTGAAAGGCAGCAACGCCCCGCACCGGCGGACCACGGGGGTGAGCCTGCGGGAGGTCGCGGGTAGTCCGAATGCAGCAGCTCAAGCTGCCGTCCGCCCCGGTGTCGTGATGGCCGACCTAATGCTCATTACGGCCTGCGCGCTCGTCGGCTGCGTAGCGATCCACCTGCTGACCAGGAGGGTCGGCCGGTGAGCCAGATCTACGAGGTGGCGGAAGCAGCGGTGAAGAGCATCGCGCTCGCTGTCTATCTGTCGCCGTACGGGGTGCTCGGCGAAATCATCCACCACCAGCTCGCCGACGTCGACCGGCCCGGGATGGTCGTCGCCCAGCCCGGCCGGGCCTCGCTTGAGGCCCCCGACCAGCCTCCACCGCTCCGATCCTGAACGGACCGACGATGACCCGTACGAACCCGCTCTGCACACGGCCGTACGGCGACGTCCCCTTGCCCGCCTCGCGAAGGCCCGTTCCGCGGCCGGCGGTGAGGAAGGTGATCGTCCGCCGGGACCACCTCGACCGGCTGGTCTACGGCAGACGGCTGGCTGTCTACCGCCTGGCCTGCGCGCGCGCCGGGGTGACCCCGGCCGCCTAGACCGGCCGTCCCGGCCAGGGCCCCGTGCGGGGGAGGTATCTACGGCGACTCCTCCGCAGTCCGTGTGGTCCGCCGGGATGGCCTGGCCGGATCCCTCTTCGCCGACTCTCCCCCGAGGAGCGAAGAGGGATGGGGTGCTGCGCCGATGCGGCAGTCCCTGGCAGACGAAGGCGAGAGCGTCTGCTGCTGGCCACCGGGCCCGCGTGCCCCGAATGTCCCTCGGGCACGCGGGCCCACCACAAGCCCCGATAGAGAGGAAGTAGCGCACGTGTCGCAGAAGCAGGCCCCAGACGGGCCGAAGACGATAGACCTCAAGAATCCTCCGGCGTGCCGCATCGGCTGCCTGACCTGGGTCCCTCAGGCCAATGACGCCGGAGCCAAGAAGGTGCTGGTTGTCCAGGCCAACTACGCGCCGCGGATCGGCTGGTATCAGCTTCCCGGCGGCCATGCGTGGGACCGGGAGCAGGACTGGCTGGCGATGGGGCGGCACGTCCGGCGCGAGACCGGGCTGGTCGTCACGCCCACGCGGCTGCTCGGCAAGGACTGGGTGCCCTACAACGCGGAGACCGGAGCCGCGATGGGACAGAACCACATCTACCTCTGCGAGCCGGTCAGCGCCGACGCACAGATCGTGCTGCCGGCGGCCGAGCCGGGTGAGGCGCCCGAGCTCACCAAGCACCTGTGGATCGGGTATGACGAGCCGGACGACCTGATGCAGACCCATCAGCGGTTGCGCTTCAAGGCGCTGTGGGAGGCGTGGGAGGGCGGCACCACCGCCGTCATGGAACACGGCAAGCCCATCTTCCCCGTGCAGCGCAGCTGAAGATGTCTGCCCTGCCGCCGACCGGATTCAGTCCCCGGCGCCAGGGCGGAGCCGATGAAGCGTCCCGGCACCGGGCCCGGCCCGTACAGCCTTCCACCGCGTACACGGGCACCGGGCCCGGGCCGGGATGCAGCAACTGGAGAGTCACTCCAATCACTGGGAGCGTACAGATGAACGGAACCCCTGCTCCATCGGATCCGGCTGATCTGCGGATCGGCGTACTGTTCGGCGGCACGTCCCCTGAGCGGGCCGGGTCGATCGCATCGGGAGAGGCCGCGTTCAAATCCCTGGTCACTCAGGGCCTGCACGCGGAACTGATCGATCTGAGCGGCATGAACTGGGAGACCCTGCCCGAGCGCATCAACGTCGCGCTGCTCGCCTCCCACGGCCTGGGCGGCGAGGACGGCAAGATCCAGGGCGCGCTCGACCTGCTCGGCATCCCCTACACCGGGTCCGGGCCGCTGGCCTCGGCGGTCGGCATGCACAAGCCGGCGACCAAGACGATGCTCCGGGCCGAGCTCATCGACACCCCGCGTGATGTACGCATCCGCCGTTCCTGGTCCGCGGCGACAGCCGTCTCGACGGTCAAGCTCAGCCTTGGGTTTCCGGTCTTCGTGAAACCCGAGTCCGGCGGCGGCAGCCTGGAGGCTGGGATCGCGTACGACGAGAACGAGCTCGAATCCGTCCTGGAGCAGGTCCGTGAGCATCCGTATGAGCAGTACATGGTCGAGGAGTACATCCCCGGCACCCCGTGCTCCGTCGGCATCCTGGAGATCAACGGGGACCTGAGGGCGCTCCCGGTCCACGATGTTGAGACCGACCGCCCGTTCTACGACTACGCGGCCAAACACGACCTGAGCCTGCGCCGCGAGCACTGCCCCTCGATTCTGCCCGTGACCCAGACGAAGAACATGCAGCAGCTCGCGCTGCGCGTGCACCGAGCCGTCGGCGCGCACGGGGTGTCCCGGGTTGACTTCCTGTGCGCGCCGTCGGGCCGGATGCCGGTGCTGGAGATCAACACCGTGCCCGGGCTCTCGCCGAACGGGAACCTCGCGACGATGGCCCGGGCGGGCGGCATCGAATACGACGAGTTGGTTCGCCACCTGATCGCCACGGCGTTCACCAAGCCCGGGTACGTGCCGTAGACCACACTGGGGAGGCATGACCGCCTCCATGATCAAGCGCTCCGTCCCCTACTACTCGCAGTGGGAGTCGCCCGGCCTGGTGCCGGAGTTCATCACCGGGGCCAGGCCGGCGAGCACGGATCCGCTGTGGCAGAAGTCCGGCGCCAGCAGCCCGCAGGAGTACGCCTTCTGGGCACCTCGGATGTGCGGGGTGGCCTGCACACGCATGGCGCTGGACTACTGGGGCCTGCCGGTGCCGCCGTCCGTACCCCTGGTCGGTGAGCTGCAGGATGCGGGCGCCTACGTCCGCGACGGCGACCAGGTCAAGGGGCTGATCTACCAGCCCTTTGCCGAGTTCGTGCAGGCCCGCTGGGGCCTGTACGCCTGTGCGAAGCGTGAGCTGCCCGCCGGGGAGATCCGCACGGAGATCACCCGCGGGCGCCTGGCGATGGTGTCGGTCCACAAGACCGTCCGCACACCGGACCATGCCCCGCCCAGCCGGGGCGGGCACCTTGTGCTCGTTGTCGGCGCCGACGACGACGGCGTGCTGCTGCACAACCCCTCCGGTCTGCCCGGCCGGAGCCAGGAATTCGCACCGCTGTCCTGGACGGCCCTGGACCGCTTCTACGCGGGACGCGGCGTCGTCCTGGGAGATTCGACCTGAATGGAGACACCTGCGTGATCCCGATGAACCTCGCTGAGATCGCCTCGGCGACCGGCGGCATCCTGGCCGATGGCACGGCCTCCAAGTCCCTGGTCACCGGTAACCTTTCCTTCGACAGCCGGATGGTGGACAAGGGCGGCGTGTTCTGCTGCCTGCCCGGCAAACACGGTGATGGGCACGACTATGCCCGGCAGGCGGTCAAGGAGGGCGCAGTCGCGGTTCTCGCCGCCCGCCCGGTCGGTGTCCCCGCCGTGATCGTTCCCGACGTCCTGGCCGGGATGGCGGACGTCGCCCGCGCCGTGGCCAGCGCCTACACAGGGACGGTCATCGGGATCACCGGCTCAGCCGGCAAGACGTCCACGAAGGACCTCCTGCGCCAGATCCTGGAGCAGGACGGGCCGACGGTGGCCACACTCCGCAGCTTCAACAACGAGATCGGCTTCCCCGTAACGGTCACCTCCGTGCAGTCCGACAGCCGGTATCTCGTGCTGGAGATGGGCGCACGCGGCAAGGGCCACATCGAACAGCTGTGCTCGATCGCGCCGCCACGGATCGCGACCGTGCTCAACGTCGGCTCCGCCCACATCGGCGAGTTCGGCGACCGCAAGGCCATCGCCCGAGCCAAAGCCGAACTGGTCCAGGCCCTGCCGCCTGCTCAGGGCATCGCCGTCCTCAACGGCGACGACCCCCTGGTCCTCGCCATGGGCAAGACCACCGACGCACGCATCGTCACCTTCGGCACCAGCCACGGCTGCGACGTACGGGCCTACGCCGTACAGAGCGAGAACGGCTGTCCGAGGTTCTCCTTGCGCTACGGGCACAAAACCACCCGCCTCCAGCTGTCGGTGCCCGGCCGCCACAACCTCTGGAACGCCCTGGCAGCCGCAGCCACAGCACTCGCCGCCGGTGTCCCCTTCGACCGGGTCGTGGCCGCGCTGGGCCGGGCAAAGATCACCTCTGGCGGACGGATGGACGTCCAGCACAGCCGCGACGGGCTGACCATCATCAACGACGCGTTCAACGCCTCGCCTGAGAGCGTAGCGGGGCGAGGCCGGGCGGAGGTCGGCGCGGTGCTGGGCATGAGCGAGGGTGTAGCAGCCAGGGGAGGTACCAGTCGGGCGCGCCTGACGGCCTCCCGCCCCCGCGTCACCTTCCTGGTTCTCCCCCTACGAGAGGCAGATACCTGGAGGGTGCACATCTACGGCCCTATCCCTTCCAACCCTCCCTGATGACCGTCAGCTCACCTACCAAGAAAGTGGCCTGAACAGCACGCGCCCTCATCACCGGGTGGACCGACTTGATCGGCGGCATCAACGTCGAGAAGGCTCTTAAGGACAGGGCGGACCGCCAGACAATATTCGACAGCGAACGCGCTGCCTTCTCCGGTCACCTGCAAGCCCGGGCGCAGCGCTGTCTGGGCTCATCGGCCCGGGCGGGTCCGGCCGAGGACAAGCGGGTCCCGAGCGGCGTGTGACGCACTGTCAGTCATCCCCGCCCGGTGCTCTGCCCTGCCGAGTAGGCGCGGGCGAGCAGCGCGCTAAATGTGAGAGCAGCGTCCGGGGCCGCGTGCGACAGGTGTTGGATCGCGTCCTGTTCCTCCTTGCTCAAGCCTGGCGAGAGTCCGGTGGCTGTGAGGGTGCGTAGCAGGGCGTGGCGGACAATGTCCGGGGTGAGGGTGGCCCGGTTGGCCTCGTGCTCTTCCGTCTGGTGGCGCTGTTCAGCAGCGAGCTGGTCCTGGGGTTCGCGTGAGTGGACAGCCTGCTCGGATGGCAGGTGCTCGCTGGTCAAGTGGTTGCTGTCGCAGGGCTCGGCAGGGGTGGGGTAGCGGGTGGCGAGGCCTGCGAGGAGCCGCGCGTAGGCGGCGCGCTTCGGTGGCCGTGGTTCGCTTCTGCCGGTTTCCCAGTTCCCCACGGCCTCGCGGCGCGTGCCCAGCGCCTTCGCGATCTGTTCCTGACTCAGCCCGGCGGCCTCACGCAGGCGCTTGCGGTCTGCAGGGTCGGGCAGCGGGTCCTGGCTGACCTGTTCGAGCAGTGCGTCGACGGCGCTGAACAGCGTCTGTCCCTTATTGGGCACAGAGGTCACCTCCATGCGCCACCCTACCTGGAACGCTCATTACCCCAGCCCTGATCGCACTCATTCCGCTCATGAAACGCACATTGATCGCACGTTGCTGCTATCGTCCGACCAGTCGAAGATCGAAATCCAGCTTGGTGATCCGCTGTGCCGTCACGAGGAGACGCAGGTGAGCGAGAAGGACGTCGTACCGGTCACTCTGTCCGACGACGAGAACCTCGATGTCCTGAGTCGGCTCATCCTGCCGGCGTGGGCCAGGAACGCTGTACCCCAAGAGCGACCGGTCGTCCTGATCGTGGGTGGTCAGCCCGGGGCTGGCAAGACGAGGGTCGCCGATCTGGTCCAGGCAGCGCTGGATGCCCGAGGCGGCGCTGTACGGATCGGCCGGGACCTCTACAAGAACGCGCACTCGCGCTACACCGCCCTGCTGGCCGACGATGTCCGCACTGCCGGCGTGAAGGTCAGGCCGGACACGAGCCGCTGGCAGGCCGCGGTCGAGGACCACGTCCGCGCACACGGCTTCGATGCAGTGGTCGAGTCAGCCCTCGCCGACGCGGAGGAGTTCCGGCAGTCCTCGGCCGCCTACCGGCAGGCCAGGTATCGGCTTGAGGTGGTCGCGGTGGCCACGCCGGAGGCCCTGAGCCAGCTCGGGATCCTGGATCGCTTCCTGTCCGAAGCGGTGAGCGGCGGCCGGTGGGTGTCCTGGGAGAACCACGACGATTGTGCGCAGCGGATGCTGGCGACGCTGGCGGTCATCGAGGCCGAGCAGCTGGCCGAGCGCATCACCGTCGTCCGGCGCGACGGCACCGTGCTCTACGACAACGAACTCGTCGCGGGCGCATGGCGCCGTCGCCCGGCAGCGGACCGAGCGGTGATCCATGAGCGCTTAAGACCGTGGAGCGCCCGGGAGACAGCTGTCTTCCGCCGTGAGCTCGCACACGCCGATCAGCGGCTCCACCGTGAGCTGCATTGCGAGGATCGGCGCCTGGCCGTCCAGCGGGACGCCGAGCGCGCAGCCGCCCTCGCTGAACCGGTACGGCGCATAGCCCAGCCGCGGCGGCAGGCGCCGGGCGTGGACTATCACCGGCTCTCGGCCACGGAACACCGGTGGATTTTCGACGAGCTGATCGCGCCGTCGTACCTGGGCGGCATCGTCCCCCAAGATGTCCCGCGCGCGGTGTACGTGCTGGCCCAGCCCGGGGCGGGCAAGACAGCGGTTGCGGGGATGGTCAAACGCGCGATGCGGCCTGGGACGACGCGTCTGGTGGGCGACGACTTCAAGGTCTCGCACCCCGACTACTTCCAACTCCTGCGCGACGACCCACGCAACGCCGGCGCGGCAATCCGTTACGACTACCGGGCCTGGTTCGCCGAGGCCGAGGCCTACGTACGGGCAGCTCGCGGCGACGTGCTCATCGAGGGCGCACCGGGCAGCGTGAAGGAATTCCTGGCCAGTGCACTGCCATTCGTGGCCGCAGGCTACCCGCCGGTCGAGCTGGTGGTCCCGGCGGTGCGAGCGGCTGACAGCCTGCTGGGTACGGCATTGCGCTACGCCAGAGCCCTGCAGATCGGCAGCCACGGCCGCTTCACCTCACGCACCGGGCACGACCAGTGCCTCCGCGCTCTGGCCGAGATTGTGGAGCTGGCACCAAGTCATCATGCGGTAGCAGCGGTGACGGTGATCCGCCGCGACGGCACGGCCCTCGTCCGCCAGGAACAGGGCAGCGGCCAGCAGGCCGCCTGGGCACTGGCAGCGGAGCAGCAGCGGCCCTACACCGATCAGGAAGCCGCAGCTTTCCTCAAGCTCTACGAGGGGCTGCGCCGTGCGCTGCCGCAGCATCGCCGTGAGCTGGAAGGCATCGCTGCGCTGGCCCGGCCGCTGATGCCCGCGCGGGTGCAGCCTGACCGGATCAGCCAGCCGCACCCCCAGGCGTGGTCCTTGCCGCTGCCCTGGCGGGGCTACGACTCCTTCAGCTCCTTCAGCCGGGCCGCATAGACCGCAGCAATCTGGGCGGTCTGCTGAGGATCGGCGGCTTCCAGACGCGCCTGGTCATCAAGCGCGGCCTGACGTCCGGCCTTGAACTGCTCCACGCGCTCTTCGTCGGGCACCGGCGAGCGCCGCTCGCTGGCGATCTGGGCGTTGTACCAGCTCACCACATCCCGGACGATGTCGAACGCCTGCTGTTCCGCCCCGCCGTCCAGGCCGGAGAAGTCACGGGTGTCGGACACGACACGCCCCCTTTCTGTTGATCCTGTTCGGAAACGGCAATTGTCCCCTGGCTGGTTCCTGTGAGCAGGAAGCACTTACGGGCGGGGCCCCTTGAGCGCCTGGGGCGGCGGCGGAAGAAGTATCCCGCTCCCGCATCGTGCGGTCACCGTCCCGGGACTCGCACGGCGACGAGCCGCCGGGAACGGGTCACCAGCTACCGCAGGTGCTGGACACTTATCTGAATGAAATCGGTGACGACGCGATCCACACGACCGAGCCCGCCGAGAACCTGGTGACGAAGAGCTGTCCCGCAACTACTGATCGGGGCGAACGCCTCGGACATGTGCGATCACATCTGGTTGGCCGAGGCCAGCACGGTTGATCCGGCCTCGGCCTCGGATCACGCCGTCTGCGGCCAGTCTTTTCCGCAGTGCGTCGGGGGCCAGTGAGTCTTCGAAGCCCTCGCTGAGGCCTCGCCCCGTGTCTGCGTACTCGTAGCGGACCTCGTACATCCTTCCCTCGTGATGCCATTCGCAGCGAACCAGAGGTCGCGCGAGGACCGCTTCGAACCACTCTGCCGCTTTGTTCGCCAGCCCCGTAGGGGTGCCCGCGGCTCCGAAGATGAACTCACTCGAGGTCTGCTGGATAGTGAAGTCCTGGTTGTGGAGTTGACCCCCACGGACGACGGAGCCGTCGAAGTGGGCGCCCACCGTCAGAACTCCCTGAGTGCGTTGCGGGTCACCGATGTCCAGATAGACAATCAGCTGGCCGTCGACGGTGTGCGCCGAGGGCAGCACAACAGTGTCGAGCGGGTCCACCAGCCAGGATCCCGCACGTTCGGCCAGAACGTCCACGAACGCGCGTTGGGCGACGTCCAGGTAGCCCTCTTCGTACTCGAACCAGGGGATCTCATCCATGACCGCACTCTACGGTCGACACAAGGCTGCCCCGGAACTGCCAGCCGCAGATGGGATGATCTTGGTGTGGCTGGCGTGATCACGGCGTCGGAGCCCTCCTGGATAGCATCGCTCACCAAGCAGACCCCGCAAAGGCGACGGAGTCCACCACTCCATGCTCGGCATCGCGCGCATGCACAACCTCGCCCCCGCCGGATAGACGAGCAGCCCACGCACCGCTGACGACCATGACACGACGGCTCAAAGAGCATTTACGGGACAACCCTGAGGGTGCATCGCCTGGGCATCACCGCCAAATGACATCGCGGATTGCGGGTTCCTGTCACGATCGGAGGATGAGCAGAAGACCCATAGAACCCGTTGGAGAGAAGCCCAGCGACGGACCGGTGACGAAGGCTGTCTTCGCGCAGCACACCGTGGAAGTGTGGGCCGAACTGCATCCGGCAGGCACCGTGCAAGATCTTCTTGAGTACCTGCGTACCGACGCCGCGTCGGCCGCCGACGCCTACGTCGCGGCCGACGTCAAGAGATACCCAGCCTCCGAGTTCGAAGAGGCCCAGGCGTTCGCCCGCGAGTACCTTCGGCGGTTCAACTACCGGGACGGGGTGCGCAGACGGATACAGTTCGGCAGCTCGGCGGCAGCCACGTAGGCGCGCGATGCCCCTACCCGCGCAGCACCAGACATCGGCCTACGGTCTGGTCAGCACTCGCGAAGCATCATAGTCAGTTGGGATTTTGTGCGACATCATCCAGTCCGGTGTCGTCCAGCCAGTTCTGACAGGTCATGCATGCCTGCTGCCGAGACTCCAGTACGTGCCCCCTGGGGGCCCGTTCCTACCCCGGAACGCTTCGTACCCGCCCGGCACCCGCAGGCGCACTGGGTGGTGCTGCGTGACCTCGGCCAGCGTCCGGCCTTCGCCACCGGGAGCGAGCCCAGCTAGCCATGTGGCCGAGAACAGGCCGACCGCACGGCTCTGCCCCCAGGGCACTGCCCGGGGCAGTTGAGAGGACATAGGTTGACGCCCAGGTGATCATTTCTGGGGAGGATGGCGTGGGCCGGGACCTTCGCGCACTGTTCAGCTCGAACGACCGCTTCGATGCGAGCGAGGCATTCACGAACCGGCAACGGCAATGGGAGCTGGTCACAGCCGCACTCCAGGAGCACCTGCGGCACATCGCCAACCCGGCGTTCGATGCCGAAGACCTTGAGATCCCTCGCAACAATCTCCTCGTCTTCCACGGCGTCGGCGGCATCGGCAAGACCACACTCTCCCGCAAGCTCGAGATGGCCCTCACCTCCGCCGAGCACCGGCCTGCCCAGTGGGGCGCGCCCACCTGGGCAGGCGAGCGGATCCTGCCCGTGCGCATCGACCTCTCCCGCGCCGCCGGCACCGACGTCGAACGCATCGTGCTCACCATCCGGCTCGCCCTCGCCGGAGCCGTAGGACGCCCCCTGCCCGCCTTCGACCTCGCCCTGCGCCGGTACTGGGAGCACAACCACCCCGGCGAGCCGCTGGAGGAGTACGTCCGGCGCAGCGGGCTGCGGGGGAAGTTCGCGGAGCTGTTGCCGCGGCAGATGCAGGCCGCGGTCGGTGAGGTCGTCGGTGCCCTGGAGCTGCCCGGCATGGTGGGGTCGGCGGTCGGTCAGGTCACTGGTGCCCTGGTGCGGGCGTTGCGGGAGCGGCGGCAGACTGTGCGGGCGCTCGCCGGATGCGCCCGTCTCGCTGACCTTCTGGAAGCTGAGCCCGATCTTGACGCGCTCAGTTACTACCCGCACCTGCTCTCCTGGGAGCTCGCCCGGCTCCCTGTGAAGAAGCGGGTCGTGCCGGTGATCCTTTTCGATACGTTCGAGGACATCGGCGACCGCACTCGCCGCGATTTCGAGCGGCTGCTGCAGCGTGTGGTGTGGCTGATGCCGGGCGCCTTCTTCGTCATCAGCGGGCGCAGCCGGCTGCAGTGGGCCGATGAAGGCCTGCAGGGCCAGCTCGACTTCACCGGACCCGCAGCCTGGCCCGGTCTCGCCACCCGTGAAGCCCCGCCCGCACACACGGCACCAGCCACCGGCGGCAGCCGGCAGATCCTGGTCGGGGACTTCTCTCCCGAGGACTGCGACGACTACCTCGCCCGCCGCCTCTCCCGCGACGGCCAGCCCCTCATCGGCGAGGACATCCGGGCCGTCATCACCGCCCGTTCGCACGGCCTGCCCCTCCACCTGGACCTGGCCATCTCGCGCTTCCTGGAGATCCGGCGCACCGGCCGCACCCCCACCGCCCCAGACTTCGATCACGCCTTCCCGGCCCTGATCGCCCGCACTCTGTCGGACCTGACCGCCGAGGAACGGCACGTGCTGCGCTCCGTCGCACTGCTCGACGCCTTCGACCTGACCCTGGCCACCCGGACCGCCGGCCTGACCCACCAGGTGGGAGCCCAGCGCCTGACCGAGCGGCCCTTCGTCGACGAGAATCCCTACGCCGTGTGGCTCTTCCACCTCCACGGCGCCATCCGGACCACCATCCGCACCGCCGACGACAACACCGACGACCGCTGGACCGAAAGCGACTGGCACCAGGCAGCCGAGCGCGCCCTCGCCGCCCTCGGCGAACAGTGGACCCACGCCCTCGCCCCCAGCCGGACCCTGCTGGTCAGCTGCCTGCGCCAAGGCCTGCGCCTCGCCCGCGACCACCACCTCGGCCTCGGCTGGCTCACCGAGGCAGCCTGGGCCTACGTCGGCGATTCCGTCTGGGAACCCCTCGCCCCGCCCGCCCCGGACGAGCCCGCCACCGACCAAGGGCAGACGGCCGCCGACACCCTGGTTGAGCTGCTCAGTACTCTGGCCCGCCGTCAGCACGAACACCGCGAACGCACCACCGACCGCCTCGCTGCCGTCATCGACACCGGCCTGCTCCCCAACGACCTGAGCGAGATGGCCACCTACTACCTCGCCAAAGCATGCCGTGACCTAGGCCGCAGCGACGATTCCCGCCGCGGCATGCAACGCGTCGCCGACAGCGGCGGCCGCCTCGCTCCTGCCGCACGCCGCGGCCTGGCCCACCTCGCCCGCATGGCCGGCGACTTCCCCCTCGCACGGGAAACCGCCCGGACACTCGGCTGGGAAGGCCGGCACCACCGCGTCATGGGCGACATCTGGTGGCCCCACGGCAACATCAACCAAGCAGTCGCCGCATACACGGCAGCACGATCCGAAGCCGAACAACACGGCGTCGCCGGTGAACAGGCAACCACCCAGGCCCACCTGGCCCTCGTCACCGCCTTCGCCGACCCCACCCGGGCCGACGACGAACTCCTCCTCGCCCAGCAACTACTCAACGGCCTCGACCTACGCGCCACCACCCTCACCACCCAGATCGCCGCCCTCATCCGCGACGCCGGCACCGACGACATTGAGGACCGCGCCCACATCCTGCGCACCGAGATAGACGTCGCCGGCCTCACCGCAGCGCTCCAGGCAACCCTCGAGCTCGCCCTCGCCTTCCACCACGCCGTCCGAGGATCGCACCAGGCCCTGGCCTCCGTGACCAGCCGGCTCAGGGAACTGACCCGAGGCGGTGACTACGCCTACTACGCCGACATCGCCGCCTTCATAGGCGACCTCCCGGCCGAAACCAGCTCCCCGGTGCGGTGGGTCGACGGGGAAGCAGCCACCCGCGACCGCTGGCGCGCTTTGGTGATCGCCCGGCGCGCGGAAACCAGGTGATATTGATCTGAAACGGTTTGGGTTTTGGGTCGTTGGTGGGGTGTGAGCGATCTGGTGGGGGACGCGCGGCATTTGTCGCCGTCGGCGCAGGAGGCCCTGCGACTGCGGGCGGTGGCTGCGTTGGTGGCGGGGCGGGACCGTGAGGACGTGGCAGCGGTCTTCGGGGTGTCGCTGAAGGCGGTCGACAATTGGTGGGCGAAGTGGCAGGCCGGCGGCCGGGAGGCGCTGGCCATGCGGCCGCGGGGCAAGCCGGTCGGGGTGCACCAGGTGCTCGGGGAGGCCGAGCAGGCCGCGGTGCGGCAGGCCGCCCTCGACCACCGGCCCTGTGACGTGGGACTTTCCGGGCAGTTGTGGACGCGGCGGCTGATCGGTGACCTGATCGCGAAGCTGTACCGGGTACAGCTGACCGAACCGGGGGTGGGCAAGTACCTGAGGCGTTGGGGGCTGTCCTTCCAGCGTCCGGACAAGCGGGCCGTCGAGCAGCACCCGGAGGCCGTGCGCCGCTGGCACGAGGAGACCTGGCCGACGATCCGGGCGAAGGCGAAGAGGGACGGCGGCGAGATTCTGTTCGCCGACCAGGTCGGCATCCGCTCCGACCAGGTCACCGGCTGCACCTGGGGCGAGAAGGGCAGGACACCCGTCGTGCGGCGGAGCGGGAACCGGTTCTCGGTGAACGCGATGTCGGCGATCAGCACCAAGGGCCGGATGCACTTCATGGTCTTCACCGAGAGCTTCACCGCCGAGGTGATGTGCCGTTTCCTGGACCGGCTCGCCGGCCACTTCGACCACAAGGTCCACCTCGTCGTCGACGGGCACTCCGCCCACCGGTCCAAGAAGGTCCGCGACTGGCTCGCCGCCCACCCCGACGACGTCGAGCTGCATTTCCTGCCGCCCTACGCACCCGAGCTGAACCCCGACGAGTTGGTCAACGCGGACCTCAAGCACAGCCTGCCCAAGCAGCACCGGGCCCGCGACCAGGCCGAACTCGCCGCCGAGACACGCCGCTTCTTCCACAGACGCCAACGCCAGCCACACATCGTCCGCGGCTACTTCGGCGGCCCGCACGTCCGCTACGTCCTGGACGAGAACCCCATCAGTTTCTGATCAATATGTACGAATGTCATTCTTACCCCTCGGGGACTTGGCAGTGCTCGGGGACAGGTGATGTCAGCCGCCTAAAGTAGCGTCATGACCGATCTTTCCGGGCCTGAGCCAGCTGTCGATGACTCCTCCGCGCTGACACCTATCGTCAACGCGATCGATGGTGCGGATCCTGAGCTGGTGGCGATCGGCGAGCGGTACTGGGCTCTGGCCGGCTTCGCGGACGGCTGCCCGGTGTGGTGCGAGAAGGTCAAGGACATCGACACCGCGGGCTGGGGGCATCAAAAGCACGCAGTGGCCGCGGCCGGTGTGCGGGCCTTTCTTCCCGGCCAGCTTTGCCCGGAATGCGCCTATCCGCTCAGCCTGACATCCCGCACGGCTCTTCAGCAGGCCGTGGATGGCCAGACGATGGCGTGTGTGGAATGCACCGAGTCCTTGCTGATCGCTGCGCGGCTCGTTGCCGATCCGGCCCGTAAGGCCAAAAGGGATGCGGCCAAGGCTGAGGCGGAGGCGCACCAGGCGCGGCAGGGGGCTCGGGAGCGATGGCGGCAGGCTCAGCGGGAGGCCGTCGACAGCAGGTACGCTGCCTGTTTTCCCAGTGATGGCGATGCCCTGCCCGGAGCCTCCGTGCGGCAGATGGTCGCTGCCCTGGCACTGCTGCGGTACGCGCCCTCCCCCGCCCCCATCCCGGAGATCCAGGCCTGGCCAGATCCCTGGCACCCCAGCCTGGACAAGGCCGCCTCGCTGCTTGGAGAGCTCGTCAGAGCAGACTTGGTGAAGATCCACCCGTCCACTCCCGTCACCGCGTTCGTCTGGGAGCCGGCCACCTTCGACGAGGCCGTTCAAGAGACTGAGAACGGACCGGACACGGTCGACGCACCCCAGCTCACCGGAAGCTTCTACCCCACCCTGGCGCGGTTCTTCGCCCCCTACGGCACCAGCGCGGAAAAGGCGGTGGAACAGCTTGACGCCGGGCTTACCGACGCCCTCGACCCAGCTGGAATGACCGCAGCCCGCCAGGGCGATCTTCTTGCCGTCGCACACGAGCTCATCGCGGAGGAGGCCGTGCGGTACTTCTCCAACCGGCTCGAGGACCTTCACCTGCCCGCCGTCCCCGACAACCACTCGGCCCGTCTGGAAGAAGCGGCCTACAAGGTCGCCGAGCACCGCTGCCTGGGAGAGATCTACAACCTCGTGTGGCGGGCAACCCGGACCGCCGCCGAGGCCGCGCAGAAGAATCCGCGCGCCCCGCGCACCCACATGACCACCCACGCGGTCAACCAGTTCGAATCCCTCGCCCAGCGGGCGATCGCCGACCCCCAGATGGGAATCAAGGCCTTCGCTGAGGTCCACGGCCAGGGCCCGGCCGCCATGACCCGCACACTCTTCTACGCCATCCTCGACAGCAACCCCGTCGAGACCAGCCTGCCCCAGATACAAGGAGCCCTGCCCGCCCCCGCTGCTGCGGCCGGCACAGGCACAGGCCAGCACTCCCCCATGACCGACGACGATGACCTGCAGGACATCATCAACTGGCTCACCGCCTACCCCGACAGCTGGAACCCCGCGGACGTCCCGGCCGCGCTCGCCCGCTTTGAAGCACTGCCACACGACAACCATTCACCCCTGCAGTTCGAGGGCCGCCTCGTCGCCCGCGGAGCCACGCACCTGCGCCGCATGTACGACCGGCTTGCCCCGGCGATCGGTGACCGGGAAGCCGCACTGGCCATCCTCGCCGCTACTGCCCTGCTGGTGCACCCCCTGACCATTCCCCGAGCCCCGACCACCGGAGAATGGCTCCTCGGCAGCCTCACGACTCTGTTGCTGGGCTTGCCAGAGGCGGACGCCGAGGACAGCGAGGCACCCTGACTGGCCAGTTCATCGCGCAACCGCCACGGCAGGCGGTGACGCACCGTGCCAGCCCGCATGCCCGCCGCCCGCGACCAGGCCCTCCCCGTTGCGCCCGACGCGCGCCCCAAGGCCGCCAGCTCCGCTACGGACAAGGGCTTGGTGGTGGACTCCCCAATTGGGGAGTCCACCACCAAGCCCTTGTCTCGCCTGAGCAGGACGTTCCCGAAGGCGGGCCAGCCCCGGCTCACCGACGTGATCATGCGGTGCGGTAGCTGCGGGGTGGGCACGTGCCTGGCGCGAGGGGCGGCAGCCTTGGTGGCCGCGACCTGGCGGCTGCGCTGAGCACGTGCCGCTTCCATCGAGGAAGCGCTGCGAACAGCTCTTCGTTGCTTGTTCGGCGCGTGCTACTCAGCCGCCATCACGCCGAACCCTAGGCTTCCAGGAGTATCGCGCCGAGGAGAACCACGCATGCCCATCCCAGAACCAGTGAGACTCCGCACTGATGGCGCCGGGCCGTACACACTCGTCGTCGCCCATGACCCCATCACCGACCCCCGGCTGTCTGCGACCGACCTTGGCGTATATCTGCGCTGCCGCTGGCTGCTAGACATCTGTGCCCCGTACGGCCCTCTGGACTGGCTGATCTCTGAACTCAGAATGCCAAAGACCGAGACCCACGAATCTGTCCAGCGCCTCGTCGAACTCGGGTACCTCGAGACAGTTGGGACCGTCGAGGTCGAGTTCCGTTCTGCCCACGAGGCAGGCAACGGCGTGCGCGCCGCCATCGAGGCGACAATGGACGATCTCACGCCCACCGAGCGCGCCGCAGTCTCCCGATTCGCTGATCTCGTGGACCAACGCCAGGAGAAGGCGACCGTGGCATTCCGTGCGGAACAAATGCGCGAGCTGTCCGGCAGCTAGAACCTCTCATCCGTTTGTTGCGCCTCACGTGCTGATGTTGCCGCCAGCTCGTTAAGCGTGGCAACCATGAGCAATTTCGCGCCCGGCCGGGAGTGGGGAGTACCAACGTGGCCGTGAGCCGCACCAGGAAAAGAAGAAGAACCAGAAACAGGGCCAGAGGATTCGGACCTGGGAGGGCCTTACCATGTACGGCTGCGAGCGGCTACGCGCTTGGGGTCTCCCACCCGACGCCAAGCCCCGTGTGAGCGGGCCGGGTAAGCGGCTTTTCGTCAAGCTGCCGCCGCGCTGACGGCAAAGGCTTGAGCCCCCGAAAGTCTAAGGTTCCGTCCTTCCGGGAATGAGTGAAGAGCAACTGATTAGGTGGACCGCAACTATGTGATGCGTCTTTCAGTAAACTGGCGCAGGAGCCTTTCCCGTTTCTCGGAGTAGACGCGGAACTCGAGCCACTTGTTGAAGCTGCGGCGGGGCGAACATACATAGAGCCGTGCGGTGCGAAGGTCTCGCGCCCATTCCTTGCCGTCTGAGTCCAGGAAAACTACTGCCACCGGCTCGGGGAAAAAGTTGTCGCCCCAGTTTCGGGCAATCGATGCCTCTTCGCCAGGGCGCAATGTCTCTGCAACTGTCCGGTGGCGGAATGGTCCCCGCTTACCCTTGTATTCCTTCAACTCGGCCATGACTCGGACATGGCGAATGGCCCGGTCGGATCCGTTCACTACCTCGGTCTTGTCGCTGTTCCAGCAGAGCACCTTCATGGCATCCGCTCGCTCATCCTTCTTGCGGTCGCGACGGATGATGTGGAGTGCCATCAGCACTGATCCACCACTGAGTACGGCACTGATCCATGTGGGGATGGTGCCCCATTCGATGCCTTGTGCGAGCAGCACGGCAGAGCCTCCTCCAGTGAGCACAGTAGCGATCTCAAACGCCGCCGGACGCATGCTAGTTCGGCGGGACGCCAGGCGCGGCCCATCTGTTGCATACAGCACGGCCAACTTGTTCAT
The DNA here is from genome assembly GCF_024519335.1 of Streptomyces telluris. NCBI lineage: Bacteria > Bacillati > Actinomycetota > Actinomycetes > Kitasatosporales > Streptomycetaceae > Streptomyces > Streptomyces telluris. The sequence continues at coordinate 132,000 of NZ_JANIID010000018.1, read as the reverse complement.
CGACACTGCGTCTGCTGCGGTAGCAGTGCTAGTTCGGAGCAGTCGATCGGGATTCACGGCTGCCTCGGAGACAACCGCCTGGACGTGCGCGGCCAGGTTCGGGGAGACGGCAGCCTGCGATGGCTGGCTACCCACTTGTCGACGATCAGCTCGCGGCTCATCGGGCGGAATCCGCGGGCTGGCCAGCGCCGCTCGGTGTTCACGCTCCAGCCGTCGCCGCCGTCCTGGTCCCGGTGCACGCCTTCCAGGTGCGGGCAGACAGTGAACGTGGCGCGCGGGCCATGAGCGCCGTCATCGCCCATGGGCAAGGTGAGAAGCGGCTGGTCCACGACAGGTGCGCGCCGGCCACGATCGAGCGGAGCGGGTATCAGCCTGAGGGGCGGCAGCTGTGGGGGTGGAGGGTGGCGCTCAGGAACGGGCCGCAGTCGTCAATGGCGAGGGCGGGGGGCTGGCTGCCGAGCGGTTTCCCGCAGGTCTGGCAATCCCGCTTGTGCAGGTTGAACGCCACCTCCTGGCGGGCCTTCTCCGGTAGGCGGGACTTGATTTCGCCCGCGATGTAGAGCTCGGTCACGGCCACCGTTGCCTCCCCTGCTGGCAGGACCCGCCCGATACCGAGCCCCCCGGGACTGCCACCCATGGCCGGGACCTGCCGCCGGCGCTTCGGATTGGTGGTCGAGGTGATCACGCCGCTGGGACGCTCAGGGGCGAGCTGGGGTTGCGGCGTTGATCGTTTATCAATCGCCGGGTGCTGTACTACCGGCGATCCACCCGACCGAGACCACGGAGGCCTCGTGCTCAGGCACATCGCCGTTGCCATCGTTACCTCTGCGGCCCGTGCCATCACTGCTGTGTCGGCGTTCCTCGCGCCGACGAGTCCCAAGGCTGTGTGATTGCCACGGCAGGGTGGGGAGCCGATGTCGGCCGAGGCGACGCCCTCGTCCTCGGCGATCGAGCGCACAGCCGCACAAACCCGGTCGCCCTCCATCGCAACTTGCATCTTGTACGAATTTCTGCGGAGAACCATGAACCAAAGCAGTCTCTTCCGGAGGCATCTGAGCGCGCTGCTCGCGCTCTGCATGTCGTTCGGACTCATCGCGCTCGTAGCTCCTTCAGCCCATGCCGATGCCGATTCGTCATGGCTGAGCTTCACATCTGATAGTGCGCCTGACATGTGTATGACCGTTGCTGACTTCCAGGACCCCAAGGTTCAGCTGCGGACCTGCAACAAAACCGATGCGCAGATCTGGTATTGGAACGGTGGCACCTTCCAGATCATCAACAAGGCCACGAAGCAGTGCCTGGGCATCAAGGGCGGATCGGTGGCCAGTCAACAACCTCTCGTAGTCGAGCCCTGCGAAACGAGTCACATCAGGAAATCGCAGCGATGGTGGTACCACAATTCCAAGGGAACCGCCATCGACGACTATGATTCCGAACGAGTGTGCGTGGATGTTCCGGACTCAAAGTTCGAGGAGGGGAAGGAGCTTCAGGCATTCTGGTGCAACGGCTCTAACGCCCAGAAGTGGAACGCCGACTGGCCTAGGAGTATCGACGACAAGGAATGGCTCAGGGCCTGCGCCCAGGGATACTATCCGGGCAACAACAGCAATACCGCTGACTGCAAGTTCGTCGACACGTCCCACCAGTCCGGCTCGTACCCGGCCACCCGGGTGTTCGTCGGCAATACCTGTGACCCTAACACCCCGTTGCCGCAGACTCCGACATATACGTGGTCCGATTCGCGTACGGGGGAGGACAGCGTCTCCGTCACCAGCGGTCTGACAGCGGAGACAGGAGCCCTGGCGAGCCTCTTCGCGAAGGTTTCTTTCAAACTTGAGTCGTCCTATGGGCACAAGTGGACCCAATCGCACACCTATGGCGGATCCATTCCTCTGAGCATCAGCAAGCATATGAAGCTCGCTGTCTATCATGTCGGTGCCCAGTACATGGAGACGGGTGGTTACTACGAGGTCCAGCTGAAGTACCCTGTCGGCGGCGTGAGCAAACGCAATGTCAGTACGTCTGTTCATCTGGAAGACAGTGTCGACGCAGGTGAGATCAGGTACAAGGCGTACAACTGCGACGAGGACCCGCCGGCCACGCTCATTCCCACTATGACCAGCCGGGATCTCCCGACCGGGGTCACCAACGGCGGCGGCAACAACGGCGGCAACGCCGACGGGCAGCCCGGCCACGGCAAGACCGTGCGCTTCGTCTACGCCTTCGGCATGCGGGAGGCCGCCGACCAGTGGGGAGGTAACACCGCGAACGGCAGCCCTGTCTTTTCTTCCGACTACGTCCAGGGGAATCAGAACCAGCAGTGGGTTCTCTGGGACAAGGGCAACGGCCAGTACCTTATCGAGAAGGACCCGCAGCGCGGGGGCCAGGTCCTGGACACCGATCTCGGCAACCACTCGGTCAACCTTTGGCACGTCAGCGGTTCCAACGGTGCGGACAACCAGCGCTGGACCTTCGAGCGGAGCCAGTTCAGCAACCGTGCCTTCTTCATCTGCGCCGTCAACGGCGGATGCTTGAAGACCGATGGACCGGCACAGCCGCTGAAGACGGTTCCGCGCGACCAGGCCTCGCTGTGGTTGCTGTACTAGGTACAACCTGACGAACATGCAAAACAGGCCCCGGCGCAGGGCAATGCTGCGCCGGGGCTAGCAAATCCCACTCCGCCTCGCTGACGGGTACGAGCACTCCTGCGCGATCACATGTCTATCGCGTGGCTGAATCCGGTGCCATCCAGATCGCTCGCGGGCAGCGTGATCTTTCGTCTCCCCCCAGGCGAGGGCACCCCCGTGGTCGGCCCCGCCTGCGGGCAGCCCCCTCCGGGCGGGGCCGCGTCGCACCTCCCGGCTCCCCACGGGAGGCCCGACGCGCGCCCCGAGGCTGCTCCGGCTCACCGGTAACGTCACCCACCTGCCCCAAACGCGGCCCAAGCCGTTAATAGCAGCCAGTATCTGGCGGTGTCCAGCAATGCCTGCTGCACTGGGTCTGCCTCCGCGGACGTCGACTGTTCGGCGAGTCAGCCCGCCGCCGGGCTGAACGGCGCGCAGATTCTGCCCCCCGTCGCACCGCGCCCCCGACCGCCGCGCCCTCTTCAGAGTTCTGGCCACTCTCTGAGGGCGTGGGGTTGGCGTGTGGAGTGGGCGTGGGTTCCTAGCCTATGGAGGCGGTTATGCGGGGAGTTAGGCTGGCGGTTGCGGGTGGTCCCTGATTGCTGTTCTGAGGGAAGTAGCTGGGCGGCGAGGGCCCGTGCATCTCGTAGGTTGTCGATACAGGGCTCGTACAGGGACCGGAAGGCGTCGACTTCTTCCCTTTTCCTGAAGACGCGTTGCCTATTGACGGCTGTCCGGATCTGAAAGAGGCAGTTGCCAGCTCCGTTCAGGAGTTTGATGCCTTCTTTGGCGTAGAGCGTGCGCTCCTTGGCCCGGGAGGCGAGCTGGCTGACGTGTACGTGGGCTTGCTGCAGGCGGGGAAGGCTGCCTGGGAGTTGGTCGGCGGAGGGTTCCATCAGGTTGCAGATGTGCTGGAGCTGTTCTTTCGCGTCGTGGAGTACGAGTAGCAGTTCTTCCTCGGCGAGCACCGGTTGTTCTTCGGTGAGGTGCCATCCGAGGGTGGTCGGGTCCGCGGGCACGGCGGGAATCCGGCCCCACGCTGGGGGCGGGGAGTCTTCCGGTGGCAGCGGACGAAGACGTCGTGGTACCGCCGTGTCGTAGGCCTCGGTGTCCGGGGCGACCGCGGTGGCGGAGGCCGGGGGAATGGCCGGAGCGGCGGGCTGGGGTGTATTGGGCGCGGCGGCTTCCCAGAGGGCCTTGAAGTACTTGATGCTGCCTCCTAGGACGTGCAGGAGTGTCTGCAGGTCGTCCCAGTCAGGGAGGCTGGTGCCTTCCAGCAGGTTACGGACTTTCTCTGGGTGCAGGCGCCACTGGGAGGCGACTGCGATCGCGAGGTCGGTGGGCTGCCCGGCCCTGACGTGCTGGGTGTGCAGTGCCTTCATCAGGAGGTCGGTGCTCGTGACCTCGTGGGTGTCACTGGGCAGGAGAGCCAGGGAGGTATCGGTGGGAGTGGCGGTGCTTTTATCCCGGAGCTGCTCGGTCTCCCACAGTTTGCGCAGGACTTCGGGATCCGCCTGGCAGGCGAGGGCGAATCGCTCTGTCAGCGGCCAGGCTGGCACGCGCTCCCCGCTGAGGATGCGGGACAGGTAGGAGGGCGAGCAGCCGGCTGTCCGGCTGAGCTGCTGCAGGGACATCTTCGAGCTGCGGGCCAGCATGGAGAGAACGGGAGCCAAGCGGTTGTAAGCGGCACCGGTGTTGTGGTGCCGGGGCAGCGGTGGCTGGGCCGGATCTTCTGGCAGCTCACCAGCCCCGAACAAGCTGTCCAGTGTCTGCCGGGCATCCAGACGGATGTGGTGGCGCAGGCGCCGCAGGATGGTGGTCTCGGTGTAGCGGTGGCGGGCGGTGTCCTCGCTGATGTCCAGCAGGCCGCTGATCCGGCCCCAGGTCAGGCCTCCGTAGCGGGCGCGAGCCACCAGGCCGGCAAGGAGACTGTCCAGGCAGGCGCGGACTTGCAGGGCGCCGCGGAGCGCGGCTTCCGCCTCACGGTCGCTTACCGACCGCAGGAGCTGACGGGCTCCCTCCACCACATCCTTGGCGATCTCGCCGAGGATGTCGTCCGCGGTAGTGGGGAGTGGGCGGCCGGAGGCCGGGTCCTCGGCGGGCGTCGGCCTCGGTGCGCCCGGCGTTTCGTGTTTTTGATCCTTCCAGAGAGACCGCTTCTGGTTTTTGCGCAGGCGATAGGCCGCCTGGCGGCATGAGGTACCGCAGTACTTCTGCGGTCGTCCGACCTTGGTCTGGGGGCCGGACGCCAGCGGCGCCCGGCAAACCTGGCAGCAAAGACTCATCCGTAGTCCTAGTTTCCGGGTCAACCAGGGTTCTGTCGCGACTGCACGGCGCGTTTCCCCCCGGATTACGTCACCAGGACCGGGGGATTTCGTCATCCCTGGGGTTTCGTAGCCAGCGGAAGGGTGTCTGCCGGGCCTGGGCCCGGCAGACACCCTCATGTCCTACGCCCGGCTGAGGATCCTGCCGCTGACCAGGAGCGTCAGGAGAACTGTGACGGCGTACAGCCACTCCGTGGCCACGTGCACCTCGATCTGTACCTTCGAGATCAGCAATGACACCGAGGACAGGCATGGACACGAAGGTGGCACGCGCACACTTGCCACGCCAGGCGGGGGCAAAGCGAGTTTCGTAGCCGCTGGTAGCGTCTGATGCAGGCGCCACCGGGTTACGAGCTACCGAGGCGTTTCGACGCCAGGGAAATTGCCGCAAGGCAATGCTCCTTGTGTTCGATTAGAGGGAAGCGTGCGCAGGGCTCGGAGTGAGGATTGTCCAGACCCTGCTGAGCCCTGCGCGCGCCAATCCGGACAGTAGCGGGGCCGTGTCCTTGCCACCGAATCCCTCTTAAGTGACGATCGGGGATATTTCGCGAGACTTCGCAGTTCCGCTGATAATCCGGGAATTCGATGCACCCGAAAGAAAAAGAAGTTTCCTGAAAGACGCCCCGGCTTCACGTGTCATCTGGTAGGCCGGAAGAAGGCCGCAAATCGGAGGTGCGGGCCCATCGGGAGGCCGGTGGCCTAGGTGGTGAACGACGAGCCGCGCGCCTGGGGGCTGGCCTGCCGCGCCCGCACGGGGCCGTACCCCGCCCGCCCGGCCCTGGAGATACTGCCGACGACGCCGTCCGAATCAGGCCATCGACCTCAGCGGAGCACGCAACGCAACTCGGACCAGTCGACGCCCGACACCTCACCGCCACTCATGCCTGCCCCCACGGGGCGTAGCCGAGATCCAGGTGCCCGAGGCCGGACACCCGCTGCACGGTCGCGACGAACACCCGGCGCGCCGGGCCGAACACCGCTCCCCTAGACGCTGGTCGGCGATCATCTCCGATGATGGGGACGCCCGGGGCAACGCAGCAAGCAACGTGGGAGGTGTGCACATGGCGGTGGAGGCCAGCGCATGGCAGGAAGAGCGCGTCGCGGGGCGGGTGTGGACGGTGCGCCTGGACCCTGACGGTCGGCCTTCCGCCGGCGCGGTGAGGCTCTCCTGCTCCCGCCCCGCCTGCGCCGATCAGCGCCTTGCCGGCGGCGCCGCCGCAGGGCGCAGGGCCGCGATCGGACACATCAAGGAGCACCTGGCCCGTATCCGCGAGGGTGGCGGGCCGCGCGGCGACGCGTGGTGCGCCTGCCGCGCCGCCAGCTGTGCGTGGCACACCCCCGACCCCACCGCCGGACCGCGGACCGGGGCGCAACTGGCGACAGCGGCGGTCCGGTGCGGCGGCTCGGTGGTCCTGACCGTGTACGCGGACCGTGCCGGACGGCTGTGGCGCATCGCGGAGATGTGCGCACGCTGCGCGGCCGCCACTGCCGACTGCCGCGTCCTGGACACCGCCCCGCCCCCGGCCCGCACCACCCCGGCCGGCATGCACCAGGCGGCGGAACAGCCGGACGCGGAGCAGGAGAGGGCAGGCGGCGCGCCGGGGCAGGGTGTCGCAGCGGTCTTCTCCGACCGCGCCCCCTCCCCCGCCAGTGCATCGCCGTCCGCGGCCGCCACACCGCCGCCGGTCCCCCGCGCCCGCCCCGCCACACCGGGCGGAGCACCCCGGCGGGCAAAGCGGTGGGGAAAGATCGCCCAGCGGATCGTGCCGCAGGACCTCGAGCCCGAGGTCCTGCGCCTGGAGCTCGTCGAGCTCGGGGACGCGTTCCGCGCCTACCAGCAGCGCACCGAACCCGACCTCGCCATCCTCTCTGAGCTCCACGAGCGCAAGGCCCGCGCCTTCGCCCTGTGGGCCGACGTGAGCGGCGACGGCTCCCTGCGCCACGAGGCGAAGCGCGCCGAGACGGCCGCGCAGACCACCCGCGAAATGCACGCCAACCGCGGCGGCCAGCCCCTCGGTGGCACGGCAGGCGACGGGCCGGTGGTGGAACGGCTGCTGACCCGCACCCAGGCCGCGCACGCCCGCACCGTGCTGGACTACGTCGCCGCCCACGCCTCGCACTCGGAGGCTGAGGTGCGTCTGGCGGTGCTCATGCTCACCCTGCGGGCCGCGAAAGCCGGCACCGGGAACGTCACCGGCCAGGACCTCACCGGCTGGCTCCAAGACGACGCCGAGCAGGTCATTCAGCGGCTGGTCGCGGCCGACTGGCTGCGCCTGCCCGGCACCGTCGCCGAGCTGATGGCCTCCCGCTCCGAAAACCCCACCGCCGTCACCGTCCCCACGCTGCTGCCCGGGCAGCCCCGCCCGTTCGCCTTCGGCAAGACCACCCGCGCCAGGATCTCCGGCTGGGCCCAGAAGGTGGTGGGCGACCGGAAGATCCGCAAGAAGAAGGCCACCTCGGCCACCCGGCTCCTGGCGCTGTACACCGCCGCCCACACCCGCCCCGCCGGCCACCTCGGACGCGCAGAAGACGACGGACTCCACCTGGACCCGGCCGCCGCGTTCTGCACCCTGCCACCCGACCAGATCGCCGAGCACGCCGCACTGCTCATCGCCGCCGACTGGCTCACCGAAGCCGGCACCGCTGAAGGACGGCTGCGCGGACGGCTCACCGAGCGCATCCTGCCGCTGGGCGGTCTGCTGTGACACGCCGCTCTCCCAGCTGACAGGCCCACACCTCAACGCTGCCACCTACGAAAACACCATTGTGGCTCACAGAAGGTCACGCCGTCCGGCCGAAGTGCTGCACCCGCCAACTTCGCCCCGGCATGCTCGGCATCTCAGCTCAGCGCGGGCGTCGGCTCATCCACCCTTCTGGCCGCCGGTGGGGGTGCGGCAGGGCCAGGGCCTGAACAGGTCTTCGGCCCCGCGTCGGCCATGTAGATACTGCGGCCTGACGGCGCTTGGCGCGTTCGACCTGCCGCAACAGTAGATCGGCAACCTGAATGATCTCGGCTGCCTCGATGGGGGCGAGGTCGACCATGCGGTGACTGCTCAGGCCCGTGAGATTCAACGGAAGGCGTCGACGTTCTCCGAAGCCCACTGCTGAAACGGGCGGGCCGGCGTTCCGGTGATCTGTGAGACTGTGTCGCGCACCATCAGCAGCTCGTCGTTCACGTCTCCACCCGTGACGTCGAGCACCGCGTCCGCGGCATCGGCCCCGAAGACCGCGGCCATCTGTACGTGGGCCTGCCAGCGGCTGATTTCGGCGAAGGACACCTCCCTGCCCAGTGCTGCCCCGATGGCCTCGACCTGTTGCCGGGCGGTCACCGGCTCCGGACCGGTCAAGGCGTACGTGCGTCCGTGATGGCCGGGCTCGGTCAGTGCCACTCGTGCCACTGATGCAATGTCCGCAGGGTGGATGGTCGGCAGCGCGGTCTCGGCAAACGGCGCGCGGACGGTCTCGTGGCCACGGATGGTGGCCGCCCACATCAACGCGTTCGAGGCGAACTGTGTCGGCCGCAGGATCGTCCAGGCCATGCCGCTTGCCTTGAGCAGTTTCTCCACCGCCAGGTTCTCGCCGGCGGGGCCGAGGTGCGGGTGGGTGTGAACGGTGATGGAGGACACCAGGACGACATGCTCCACACCCGCCGAGCGGGCGGCTTCGAGGATGTCGGCGTCGGAGCCCAGGCGCGAGACAAGAAACAGCGAGCGCACCCCTTCCAGCGCGGGCTTCAACGATGCCGGATCCGCGAAGTCGCCCTCCACGGCCTCGACCCCTTCGGGGAAGACGGCTCGTGCGGTATCCCGGGTAAGCCCTCTCAGCGGCCCGACACCGCGTGCGTGCAGTTCCTTCAGCAGGGCACTGCCTATGTTTCCGGTGGCTCCGGTCACGAGGATCACGGGCGGGTTTCCCTCCGTCAGATGATCAAGTCAGTGACACACTAGGACCTCAATCATGCTTCAGGTCAAGGAAACGTCTGGCCATGCCCGCAGCCGTCCGGATCAGGATGGTGGGCGAAGTGGCAGACGCGGTCGGTGTAGAGCTTCGTCGTCAGCTGGGCGCCGCAGCCGCCGAGGAGCGGTCCGCACCAGAAGGAGTCGTTCTCGTGCCGGCGGCGGAAGGCATCCACCTCGATCGCTTTCATGGGCAGAATGAGAGGCTCCTCGGAGCTGGCGCGGTGGCCGTCCACCGCTCCCGCAGCGTCGCGCCGACGGCCGGGAGCTCCCACGCGCGCTCGGTGACCAGCGCGTCCATCACGGCCCCGAGGCCCATCGGCTCGCGCCCGTCCCGGCGCACCGTACGGACCGGGCGCGGCTGCTGCCGCTTGGTCGTCTGGCGGCCGCCGTTCTTCCGCGCCGACTCCATCGCTGCACGCAGTGCAACTCGGGCCAGGTCGGCGCCGGACACCTTGCCGCCGCTCATGCCTGCCCACACGGGGTGTATCCGAGGTCCAGGTGCCCGAGGCCGGACAGGCGCTGCACGGTCGCGACGAGCACCCGGGTGAACAGGCGCTGTGCCGACTGCTCGCCGTACCGGGCGATGTGGTCGTGGACGATCTGGTGGTCGGCGGCGGCGCGGTTACGCCAGTCCAGGACCTGCTCGCGGGTCAGGTCCTCGAGGACCAGCCCCGGGTCGACGCCGGCGGGCTCCGGGGCCGGGGTGACGGCAGCTGAGCGGGGCGCGGGCAGCACGACCGGGGCCACCGGCGTGGCCGGGACGTCGTCCTCGGGCTGTACCACCGTGACTTCGGCGTGGGCGCTACCGCGTCGGCAGTGGGTGTCGGGTAGATCACTCCTCTGTCGTCGTGGGCTCATCGCGATGTATTGGCCTGTGTCAGCCCCTCCTCCCGACATCCCTCTGATTCACAACCAGGACGATCCGTTACCTGATCGCATCCCCTAATGGTGATCCATTGGAACAAAAACTCTCATTTCGGTAACAGCCGGAGTCAAACATTCCTCAACTGGCGTTGAAATGAAGACACTTGAGCCTCCCCCGGGGGGAAACGTACGTTCGGGGCACTTCCGGGTCCCCGGGGGTACTTCTCATTTCAGGAGGTTCAGAGATGAACGCCGAGCAGATCACCGAGGTTGAGGTCGAGACCGACGAGCTGGCCGAGGAGTTCGGCCTCACGGTCTCGGGCGTGTCCTACTACGCCCCGGCTGTCTGATCTCCGATCAGATGACCTCGCTCGCCTAGCGATAGGCGGGCTCCCGATGGCCGCAAGGGGGTCAACTCTCCCCTTGCGGCCATCGCGCTTGACATCGGGTAGGAAGATCAGACAGAGGAGTTGCCGGTGGAGAAGTTTCTGCGAACCAAGGGGACCATCCAGTACCTGGACAGGCCGATGGAAGAGCCACCGCAGGGCGCCTTCGTCCCCGAGCCGACGCCTCGCTCACGTGAACTTCTCACCTCGTACTTTGACCTGGAGACCCCCGGCGGCCCCCTGCACGCCAAGTGCACTGCTGACGTCGGCCGCCGCCTGGCCGAGGGCCTGCCGATCCCGGTCTACCAGATCGCTTCTCTCGGACTGCTGCGCGAAGCCCTGAAGGCCGAGCAGCCCGCGCAGCCCAACCCGGACGACCCGCGCGACCTGCCCAAGGCCATGAGGTCGGCACCCTGGAATCACCTGTGCGACATGGCCGACAACTGGGGCGACTTGTCCGTCCTCGACCGCTCCCGCCTGGTGACTGCACTGGCCAAGCTAGGTTTCTGGAACTCCGTCGCCGACCTCGTGCCCGCCGACGGAGGCGGCAGCAGCCTCGACGCCCTGCGGCTGGCCTACTTCCGGCACAACGCCGACGCGCAGCTCGCTCCGGACGCCAGGAGTGCGGCGGCGGCGTTCGTACGGGCTCGCAGTGTGATGGAGACCATCGCACGAAGCGAGGACTTCGACCCGGTCGTGCGGTACGGGGCCGCCGCCCACATGATCGTGCTGTGTGCGAAGGGCGAGAAGGAGAAGGCGCTGGCGGACATGCGGCACTGGCTCCAAGCCGCCGATGCGGTGGCTGCCCGGGCCGGGAAAGAGATGGAGCCCCTGCACACCTCCATCTACTGGCGCGGTGTCGCGTTCATCCCGTTCTTCGAGGGAAACCACGCCGAGGTCAAGCGGCAGTTGGAACTCTCAGAGAAGTACGCCATGGAAGCCGTGGAGGCCGCGGACGCTGATACCCGGCTGCTGGCACTGGAGAATGTCCACCCCGTTCTGGAGACCTCTGGACGCTCGGCGAAGGCCCGCGGAGACATCGACGGTGCGGAGCAGTTCTACCGGCGCATGACCGAGTGGGACCCGCTCGACCCCAAGGCGCACGTGCGTCTGGCTGACTTCCTCATGGGCGAGAACCGTGTGGCTGAGGCCCGCGACGCCTACAGCACCGCAGCACGCCTGGGCGCGCCGTACGCCTCCTACGCGCACTGCCAGGCCGCTCGCTGTTCCATTCGACTGGATGAGGCCGAGCACGCCTATGCTGCACTGGTGGCGTCGGCTGCGCTTGACCGGCGGGCCCTGTCCCCGCTGATTCTGCTGCGGGACATATGCACCACCGAAGTGCTCGCCCCGCTGAAGGAGTGGGCAGTGCACGAACTCGCCGCACGCATGCAGGAAGCCCGTTGAGGCCGAACCCGCTCCTGCAGCAACCCGGCGAGCACGGGATCCAGCCGTTCGCCGACATCCTCCCCAGGCACTATGTGCCGGCGCTGGAGAAGGTCATCGCCGACCGCGAGAGCCGCATCATTGCCATCGCGGACAGTGCGGATCCCCCCGACTTCGCCAACACGATCGAGGCGGTAGAGCTCTCCGGCGCGCGCGTGCAGTACATCCACGATGGGTTCACCCATCAAGTGACCGCCGGAGGCTGTGCGGAGCTGGCCAGGTTGGAGCAGGACATCGCGGTTCTCCTCTCCCGCCACGAGGGCCGGATCCTCCGTAACCAGCGGTTGGCCTCCCGCATCGACGCCGTCTACGCTCAGCGTGACCGGATCACTGACCCCCAGGCGCGTGCACTCACCGAGTTCTGGTGGTGGCGTGGGCGGCGGGCCGGGGCCATGCTGCCCGCCGAGGCCGCCCGCGAACTGGGCGCGGTGAACCGGGAACTCTCCCGTGAGTGCGCTGCCTACCGGCAGGAATTGATCCGGGACGCGCATGCCCACGCCCTGGCAGTGGAAGGCGATGTCGCCCTGCGCGGCCTGCCGGACGACCAGATAGCTGCCGCGGCCGAGGAGGCATCCCGGAGAGGGGAACCCGAGTCCTGGTACGTGTTGCCTCTCGCCTCGTCCACCAGCCAGCCGGCGCTGGCTCACCTTCAAGACCGCGAAACCCGCAGGCTCCTGCTGGAGAAATCGCTCAGCCGCGGTGCGGGGAATGAGGAGCGGGCCGGGCGGATAGCGCTGCTGCGAGCCCGCCAAGCCCGCATCCTGGGCTATCCGACATTCGCGGCGTGGGCGACGGAGGAGCAGACGGCGGGCACTCCGGACGCGGTGGAGGCCATGTTCCACCGCCTGGCTAAGCCGCTCCTGCGCGCGGCACAACAAGAGCGGCGGGCTCTGGAGGCTACAGCAGGACACCCGATCCGGGCGTGGGACTGGTCCCGCCACGCGGCAGCGGAGCCCAGGGAAGGCTCTGGGCCAGCAGCGGAAGACCTCCGCGTGTACTTCGAACTGGATTCCGTCATTACCCGCGGCCTCTTCCACAGTGCACGCATCCTGTACGGGCTGGAATTCACCGAGCGGCACGACATCACAGCCCACCATCCCGGAGCCCGCGTCTTCGACGTCACAGACAAGAACGCCAACCCGGTCGGCCTCTATCTGGTCGATGCGCATACCCGGGCGGGCAAACGAGGCGGCGCGTGGACCGGAATACTCCGCCCCCAGGCACACGCCACCGCGACCCGGCCGGTCGTGGTGAACACCTTCAACATCGCCCCGCCAGGGCCAGGGCGCCCCTGCCTGCTTGAAGCATCCGAGATCGTGACCCTTTTCCACGAGTTCGGGCACGCCTTGCACGCCCTGCTCTCCAACGTCCGGTACCCGGCGCACTCGGCCCCCGGCGTTCCCCGCGACTTCTCCGAGGCACCAGCGCAGGTCCATGAGACCTGGGCCTTCCATGAACAGCTTCTCGGTCACTACGCCCGGCACCACCTCACCGGAAGGCCCCTCGCCCAGGAGTGGATCAAGCATCTCAGCCAGCAGCGCAGCACCGGCGGCGTGCACATGCTGGTGGAGATCCTGGGCGCAGCCGCGGTTGACTGGGCCTGGCACACTCTCCCCGACGGGGAGGTATCTGCCTGGGACGCCGCGCAGATCGAAGCGCAAGGTGCTGCCCGCTGGGGCCTGGACGCGATGACCGAGATTCCGCCCCGCTACCGCTCCGGCTACTTCGACCACGTCTTCCACGGGCCCTACGGCGCTGGTTTCTACGCCTACCTGTGGTCGGAGATCGTCGCCGCGAACCTTGTCGAGGCACTGGAGCAGCGCGGCGGCCTCACCCGCGCAGCCGGTGACCTGTTCCGCCCCATGCTCGCCGCAGGCGGATCCCGCGACGCGATGGCCATGTTCCGCGAACTCACTGGTCTCGATCGGCCGCGTATCGAGCCTTTCCTTCGCCGGCGTGGACTGTAGGACCCACGCCATCCCACCTACCAAGAGGACACCACCATGAGCAGCACCGACTTCCTCGGCGGCGAGCTGGCCCTCGCTCAGGACAACGATCCCGTCTTGGATGCCTATGTAGCCAAGCTCCGCGCCTCCGTCCCGAAAGTGATCAAGCGGCTTGGGCAGCTCGGAGGAGAGCAGACCGAGACCGAGCTGGCGCTATGGGGGCAGCGGTTCGCCGCTCTGGACGACAGCCAGACCCACCGCATCCTCTCCCACCCGTTCTTCCCCTATCTGTGGCGGCAGCTGATGCTCGCGGCTCAGCGCAAGGATTCCGACTTCGTCCGCACCTGGTCCGGGCATTTCGCACGGTTCGTCGCGCTCCCCTACGCCACCGGCCCCGGATCGAACGCCGCAGGCACCGAGCTGGTCCTGCCCGAGCCGGTCACCGAGGTGCGATTTCCCGGCCAGCGGCACCATCTGATCTTCGACACCGCCGTGGACCGGCTGGTGATCGACGAACGCGGCGACGGGGCCATCCGTGACGGCTCCGCGATCCTCCCCACCTCCTACATCCTCGGCAATGGCGAGCCCCGCCTGGGGCACACGCTGCGCGCGCGACGGCCGGTCATCGCCGGAACCGACATCGAAATCGACAACACCGATCCGTGGATTGCCCGCCATTTCGCGTCGATGAACTCCCACGAACCGCAGCCCGGCTATCCCCGCTGCGACCTCTCCGTACGGGACGTCAGTGAGGAGAACATCGCCGACATCTCCCGGGCTTTCGCCCTGATACAGGACGTGTGGCCCGAACTCGCCTCCGAGATCCGCGCCTACACCCGCCTGTTCGTGCCCTACGCCTCCCAGTTCCACTCCTCCTTCACTGAGGCGGCCCTGATGGGCGCGGTGTTCCTCTCCGAAGCAGCACAGCCCTTCGACGCCATCCACTACACCGCCGAGCACCTGCTGCATGAGAACTCCCACCTGCGGCTGATGCTGATCCTCGAACTCGACCCCTTGGTGACCGCCGCCGAAGGAGCCACGTTCAACTCCCCTGTCCGCAAGGACAAGCGTCCTCTGTGGGGCATGCTCATGGCTGTCCATGCCTTCGCCCGAATCACCGCCTTCCACCGCCGCGCGTACACCCAGACCGGCCTGGAGATCCATGGCGAGCTGACCCAGACGAACGCCGGTCTGCTGAAGAAGGGCCTGGACGAGATAGAAGGCGAACCCTCTGCGGTGTTCACGCAGGCGGGCAACGTGCTGTGGGCACAGATGCGGGAAGAGACGGAGCAGGTCGCCTGATGGCAGAAACCACCCAGATGCAGGCAGGCTTCAAGGAGCTCATGGCGGACAGGACCGTGAGGATCCTTGTGCTCTGCTCCCTGATCAACTCCGTGGGCTTCTTCTCCATGATGCCCTTCCTTGCGCTCTACCTTGCCGACATCACCACTCTGCCGCCGGCCGCGATCGGCGCGTTCACCGGGTCCATCGCACTGGTCGGCGCCGTGGGCGCTCTCGCCGGAGGTGTGATCACCGACCGGGCCGGAGCCGGGAGTCTGCTCAGGGCCGGTTTCGCCCTCTACACGGTGCTGGGTGCGGCACTCGCCGTGGTCACTGCGCCGGTGGTGGTGCTGCCTCTGATCGTGTGCCTGGGCGGCGCGCTGATGCTGGTCGGGCCGTCTTTGAAGAAGCTCATGAGCCTCGCCGCAGGAGAGGGCGGCGGGCTGGTGTTCCGGATGCGGTTCATGACCCTGTCGGTCGGCGCCGCGCTCGGCCCGCTGCTGGGCGCCGCCGCCTACAACGTCTCCCGCAGCGCCCTGTTCGGGGTCTCCGCGGTCCTGTTCGTTCTGTGCCTGATCCTGGTGCATGCCCGGCGGGACGCGTTGAGGGCGCTAGATGTCCGGTCCGAGGCCGCTCGCAGGGAGCGCTGGGCGTGGACGCGGTCCCTGCGCGACGCGCGGTTCCGACTGGTGCTGCTCTCGTCCGTGCTGGTGACCCTGGTCTTCGCCCAATTCGAATCCATGATCCCCCTCTACCTCAAGGACGAGGCCGGAGACAGTGCACCCACGCTGTTCGCGGTGGTCTTCGCCGTGCATGCCGTCCTCGGCTTCGTCTACCAGTGGCCGGCGGCATGGCTCGCCCGACGCATGTCCATGCCCGCGCAGGCAACGGTGGGATGCACCGGGTTCGCCGTGTCCTTCGCCTGCTGGGGGGTGTCAGCGGGGCGTCTGTGGGTGCTGCTGGCCGGTGTGTTCGCCTGGACCGTTGGCGAGGCAATCCTCATGCCGATGGCTGACCTCATCACCCACCGCATCGCGCCGGACGAGGAGAAAGGAGCCTTCTTCGGGGCTCTGGAAATCCGCTACCTGGGATTCTTCGCCGGCCCTATCCTCGGCGGTGCACTGCTTGGCGGCGGAACCTGGAACTACTTCGGCGTGATGGCCGCGATCTCCTTCGCGGCCTGGCCGGTGCTGCGCTCCCGCTCCCTGACCCGTGAGGCTCCGTGATGATCACCAGGTCGGTGGTCAACTCCACCATCTTCCGGTCCGTGGCCGGAAGGTTCCCCACCGGCGTCACTGTCATCACTGCCACAACCGGGTCCGGGCCAGTGGGGCTCACCTGCCAGTCCTTCACCTCGCTGTCCCTGGACCCGGCGCTGGTCTCCTTCAACGTCTCCCGGTCCTCGAGTACGTGGCCGCTGATCCGCGAAGTCGGCGCGTTCTGCGTCAACGTACCTGCCACAGAACAAGGAGAAGATCGCCCAGCCCTTCGCCGAGCGGGGCGTCGACCGGTTCGACGGCGTCGAGTACACCTGCGCACTCGGCAACAGCTCCCCGCGGCTGGAGGGGACTACCGCCTGGACTGCGGAGGGAGGCGGGCCAGCGCGCCCGGCGAAGGGCGGCGGCTTCCGCCGCGGCGGCCGGGCGGCGACGCTGAGCGCGAGCCGCCTCGATCAGGGCCGGCGCATCGTCCAGGACGACGTCGGGCTCGGGGAAGGCACGGCGGGACAGCTCGCGCATCGCCTTCGCCTGCCGCTCCACGGCCTCCGCGATTCCCGGGTCGATCCGCTGTGCTGGCGTGGCCGACCGGTGCGCGGCGAGCGCCGGGTGCGAGCCGGGCGAGGCTATCGCCCTGGTCTTCACCGGGCCTGCGAAGTGGCCGGGGCGGCCGGGGCGGACTCCGCCCTGTGCTCCTGGGACGCGGCGCCGATGGCCAGGACCCGGATGCTGCGGACCGCCTGCGTACCGGCCACGTCGTTCGCCGCGGCGACGATGCGGGCGTTGAGCAGCCGGAGCTGGGTGCCGTACGCGGGCGTGTCCGGTCGCAGGTCCAGTTGTCCTGATCCTGTGTGGAAGGCGACCGCTTGGACGTGTGCGGCCAGGTTCGGGGAGACGGTGGCTGTGATGGCTGGCCACTGGTCTAGGACACTGCCGCCGGCGGCGGGGATGTCCCAGGCCCGTTCGGCCATCAGGCCCGCGAGTACGGCGGCGAACCCGGTCGGCTCGCGCCCGTCGCGGCGCGCGGCCGCAGCGCGGGGGCGCCGCTTCGTCCTGCGGGTGCCGCCCTCGCCGCGGGCCTTGGCGGCCTCGCGGGCCTGGTGCAGCGCGACCCGGGCCAGGTCGACACCGGACACCTCGCCGCCGCTCATGCCTGCCCCCACAGGGTGTAGCCGAGGTCCAGGTGTCGGAGGCCGGACAGCCGCTGCACGGTTGCGACGAACGCCCGTGTGAACAGGCGCTGTGCCGAGTGCTCGCCGTACCGGGCGATGTGGTCGTGGACGATCTGGTGGTCGTGCGCAGCGCGGGTACGCGAGTCCAGGACCTGCTCGCGGGTCAGGTTCTCGAGGACCAGCTCCTGGTCGTCGACGTTCGCGCACTCCGGATCCGCTGCCGGGGTGACAGGGGCCGGGCGGGGCGAGGGCGGCGGGACGGAGGCCGCCGGTACGGCCGGGACGGTGTCCTCGGGCGGCGCCGCCGTGGCTTCGGCACGGGCTTGCACGGCCTCGGCCTGCCGGGCCCGGATCTCCGCCCACCGGCGTGCCTTGGCCCAGGCTTCGATGGTCACGTCTTGGTGCAGCTGCTGCTCGGTGGCCGCACGGCGCTCGATCTCGGAGGCATGTGGCATCACGGCGTCGACGGTGGCCGCGACAGCGCGACGCTGGGCTCGGCGGTCGGCTTGCCGTTCTTCGCACCGGGGGCAGTCCCGGCCGGAGTCGAGTAGCACCTGGTCGTCGCACCGCACGTCGCCGCTGCGGAAGCCCCCGGGTGATCAGCCAGCCCGCGGGGCCCTTGATCGGTCCGTGCAGCTGCATCTGGTCGGCCAGGCGCCGGGTGAGCCGGTCGGCGAGCACCTGCGGCGCATCCGCGCGGCCGACGAAGCCCACCATCTTGCCCAGTTCGATGGGGCCGCTGCCTCCACCAGGCGACGGGCGGCGGGACGCTTCAGCCGCGCCCTCCTCTGCACCAACAAGGGCGCTGCCGAGCCGAGGAGGTTAGTTCTGGCGAGCCGGAGCAAACAGCAGCCCGGAACAACCCTCGGCGGTCGGGGCTGAGTGGTTACGGGACGAGGTAGCTCTCGATGTGGTCGATCACCGCCGATACGGCATGCCGGTACGCGGTGCTCGATCGGCGGACCTGCGACAGCAGCATGCCGCCCTGGATGGCGGCCAGCAGGGCGGTGGCCAGTGCGGTGACGTCGGCGTGCTCGCTCAGCTCGCCGCGGGTCTGCATGCGGGCGAGGCCCGACCTGATGGGGAGTTCCCACCGGTCGAAGGAGGCGGAGAGGTCGGTGCGGGCAGAGGGGTCGGTTTCGGCGAGTTCGCTGGCGAGCGAGCCGATCTCGCAGCCGCCCACGCACCCCATGGCGTCCTGCCGGTCGGCCGCCGTCTCGCACCAGGCCCGCAGCGCGGCGATGCTGTCCAGGTTGTCCAGCAGGGGGCGCTGCTGGTCGAGCTTGGTGTCGGTCTGGAAGTTGACCACGGCCAGGACCAGGCCCTGCTTGTCGCCGAAGTAGTGGTAGATCTGCGAGGCGCTGACTCCGGCGGCTGCCTGGATATCCGGGATGCTCGTGCCCCCGACGCCGTGGTGGAACATCAGCTCCGCGGCGGCCTCGATGATGCGGTCACGGGTCTTCCGGCCGGGCTTGGTGAGCCGGCGCCGCTCCGGCTCTTCGGCGTCCACTGGCGAGTTCATGCGTCCACCGTACCAAGAGTTGGAATTGCCATTCCAACTCTGGAGGGCATACGAATTGGAGCAGTGATTCCAATCTGCCGTGTTCCGGCAGCCTTCAGGACGGTGACCGCCATGTCCCTTGACCCCCAGATCGACGCCCTGCTCAAGCAGTTGGCCGAAGGCAGTGGCCCCGCACCGGAGAGCCGGACGGTCGGGGAGAACCGCGCCCTCGCGAACAGCCTCGCCACCCTCGCGGGTGACCCCGAGCCGGTCAGCAGCGTTCACGACACCGTGGCCGCCGCCGAAGGCATCGAGGTTCCCGTCCGCGTCTACACCCCCGCCGGCGCCTCAGGCTCCGGGCGGTTGCCCGTGACGGTCTTCTTCCACGGCGGCGGGTGGGCCCTCGGGGACCTGGACAGCCAGGACCACATCGCCCGCATCATGGCCAACCGCTCCGGCACGATCGTGGTCTCAGTCGACTACCGGCTTGCCCCGGAGCACCGCTTCCCGGCGGCGACAGAAGATGCCTGGGCCGCACTCACCTGGGTCGCGGCCAACGCCGACAGCTTCGGCGGCGACGGGCAGAACATCGCGGTGTTCGGTGAGAGCGCTGGCGGCAACCTCGCCGCCACCCTCGCGCAGGAAGCCCTGCGACGCGGGGGACCGCGGATCGCCCTGCAGGTCCTGGCGTATCCGGCGGTCGACCGGTTCGACGACAGCCCCTCGATGTACGAAAACATGGCCGGACCGCTGCTGACCCGCGCCTGGCTCGAATGGTTCTGGGGCCTCTACCTCACCACGCCCGGCGAAGGTGGTGACCCGCGTGTCTCGCCGGCGCGCGCCGACGACCTGGCCGGTCTGCCGCCCGCCGTCATCGTCACCGCCGAACACGATCCGCTGCGGGACCAGGGTGACCGGTACGCGCAAAGGCTCGCCGACGCCGGCGTGCCGGTCGAACACCTCCCGGTGAGGGGCGCCACCCACGCCTTCTTCTCATTCACCGGGTCGGTGCAGCTCTCACGGGACGTCCTGAACCAGCTCGGAGATACCGTGGCTGCGGCGTTCAACGACTGACCTGCCCAGCCGTTGCCAGGCCCCCGCGCATCTGCACGGGGGCCTGCGTCTTGATCCGGCCCGCAAGGCGATCAAGAAGAAACAGCCCAGGCGCGAAGCGAGCTTGACGAAGGACATGGAGGCTCTCCGTGGCCCGGTCTAGCTGAACCGGCCGCCCCGCCTGCCTATTCCTCACGACCAAATATCCGAACCTGCCGACACTGTTGCAGCACACCCGCTCGTCGGACTTCGCGGAGGGGATACCGTCCGCCGCATGCCGGTGGACCCGGACGTCGTCAACCTCGACGATGACGACGACGGAGAGGACTGAGCCAGCCCGGGACCGGCCAGTCCTCTTTGCAGCCGTAGTGGGTGGCATGGTAGCCGCTGCCCTTCGGCGGCTTGAGACGGGAGTGACAGGACACTTTCGACTTCACCATGGGGGCCAGGGACGCTATCAGCGAGGCAGCGTGACGAGCCCCATCTCATAGGCGGTGATGACGAGCTGGACGCGGTCCCGGGCGCCCAGTTTGGTGAGCAGCCGTGACACGTGCGACTTGGCGGTGGCCACCGTGATGAAGAGGTCTTCGGAGATCTCGGTGTTCGACCGGCCGCGTCCGACCAGGGTCAGCACTTCCCGTTCCCGCTCGGTGATGCCTTCGACCGGCCGTGGGGAGCGCTCCGGGACAGCCGCGGGGCGCCCGATGAAGTCGGCGATCAGACGGCGCGTCACACCCGGGGCGATCAGTGCGTCGCCGGCAGCGACCACGCGGACCGCCGCGAGGATGTCGTCCAGCGCCATGTCCTTGACCGCGAAGCCGCTCGCGCCGGCCCGGAGCGCGCCGTAGACGTGGTCGTCCTCGTCGAAGGTGGTCAGGATGAGGACGCGTGTGGTCGCCGGACCGGCTGTGATCAGGCGGGTGGCCTCGATCCCGTCCATTCCGGGCATCCGGATGTCCATCACCACGACGTCGGGACTCACGTCCCTGACCAGTTGGACGGCCTCGGCACCGGTGGCGGCTTCACCGACGACCTCCAGGTCGGGGTGGTCGGCCATGAGTACGCGCAGCCCGGACCGCACCAGTGGTTGGTCGTCGGCGAGCACCACACGGACGGTCATCGGGCCTCCACCGGAACTCCGACGGGCGCGGGTAGCGGCAGCCGGGCCGCCACCCGGAAGCCGCCCTCAGGGCGCGGTCCGGCGCTGAGCCGGCCGCCCAGCAGGCCGACCCGCTCCCGCATCCCGATGATGCCGAAGCCGTGGGCCGAGCCGTTCCCGGTGGCGCCGCGCCCGTCGTCGACGACCTCCACGGACAGTTCCTCGTCTCCGTAGTCGATGGTCACTCGGCAGTGCCCGGTGCCTGCGTGCCGGACCACGTTGGTTAGCGCCTCCTGCACGATGCGGTAGGCGGACAGGTCTATGTCGGCCGGCACAGGACGCTGCTCCCCGTTGCGGCGCACGTCGACGCGTACCCCCGCGTCCGCGGTCGCTGCCGCCAGCTGTTCGACGTCCGCCAGCCCCGGCGAGGGTGCGAGCGGTGACTGCTCCGAGACGGTCGTGCCCCGGTCGGCCTGACGGAGCGAGACCAGCGTGCGCCGAAGGCCCGACAGGGTCTCTCTGCTGGTGGTCTCGATGGCGCGCAGGGCTTCGCGCGCCTCTGCCGGCTGGGTCTGGATGACTCGGCTGCCCACACCGGCCTGGATGGCGATGATGCCGATGCTGTGCGCGACCATGTCGTGCAGTTCCCGGGCGATTCGCAGCCGTTCGGCGGTCACGGCCTCGGCCACCTCCTGCGCACGCAGCACCACGGCGTGCTCGCGGCGCTCGCGGCTCAGCAGACCGGCCATGCAGGATGCGGCCATGGCCAGGAGGGCGATCACCCCGTTGATGGTCAGGTTGTCCCCGTGCGCGAAGCCGCCGATCACCAGGAGTTGCACGGCGACAGACACGGCCACGGCGACGATCGAAGCGCGCCGTGCGCAGGTGGCGACGATGAAGCCCAGTACGAGGTCCACCGCCAGATACGACAGGTACTGGCCCTGATACGACGCCGCCAGGCCCTCATGGACGGAGCTCGGAGTGCCCACCACCACAGCCGTGGATCCGAGGAGTGTCATGGTCAGAGCCAGCTGCGGCTTCCGTCGCACCACGCCGACGAGCAGGCTCACGGCCAGCAGTGACCCGACAGCGTGGACCGTGCCCGACGCCCGCGTCGCGCCCCCCACCAGCAGACCCACCATGAGGAGGTAGGAGGCACCCCCCGCCCAGGCCACGGTCTTCGTTCTTGTCATCGGCGGTGTGCCCTCTCGGGGGCAAGGCCTCGGTGCGCAACGCGCGCAGGCAACGGAGTGATCGTTACGGGGTTCACGCCGCGAGACTAACCGGCCACCGCCCGCGCGGCATCGGCCCGGGGACGTACACCCACGGGCTAATGCGGCCGCACGATTGCCGCCCACGGCCCCATGCCCGGGCGGGGGTCCTCTCGGCAGTGTGGGTGTCGTGATCGAAGTCAACGAACTCACCAAGCGCTACGGCGGCAAGACGGCCGTCGACCATCTGTCCTTCACCGTGCGGCCGGGCCAGGTGACCGGGTTCCTCGGCCCCAACGGAGCCGGCAAGTCCACCACCCTGCGGATGATCCTCGGCCTGGACGCGCCCACCACCGGCAGCGCCACCGTCAGCGGTGTCCCCTTCCACCACCACTCGCGCGGACTGCGGCACGTCGGCGCCCTCCTCGATGCCGGACAGGTCCACGGCGGACGCAGCGCCGCCGCCCACCTGTCCGCTCTTGCCCGCAGCAACGGCATCCCGCGGCGCCGGGTGGACGAGGTGCTCCAGGAGGTGGGGCTGACCGAGGCGGCGACCCGCCGCATCGGCGGCTTCTCCCTCGGCATGAAGCAGCGCCTCGGCATCGCCACCGCCCTGCTGGGCGACCCGCCCGTGCTCATGTTCGACGAGCCGGTCAACGGCATGGACCCGGAGGGCGTGCTCTGGGTACGCCGGCTCTTCCGGCGCCTGGCCGCCGAGGGGCGTACGGTCTTCCTCTCCAGCCACCTGATGTCGGAGATGGAGAACACAACCGACCAGCTGGTCGTCATCGGCCGGGGCCGCCTCATCGCCGCCGAGCCGCTACGGGACTTCGCGGCCCGCGGCACCCGTAGCAGCGTCGTGGTCGCGACACCGCAGGCCGCCGAGCTGGCAGCCGTGCTGACCGCGGCGGGCGCCTCGGTCGAGCCGGAGGGCTCGGCGGGCGCCGAGAAGCTCGCCGTGACCGGGCTGTCGGCGGACCGGATCGGAGCGCTCGCCTTCGAGAGCCGTATCCGCGTGGACGAGCTGACCACGCGTACCGCCTCACTGGAGACGGCCTTCATGGAACTCACCGCCGACAGCGTCGAATACCAGGCAGGACAGTCCCGATGACCACACTCGCCTCCGTCCCCCCGACCACCCCCGCCGCCGGCCCGCCCGTCCGCTTCCGGGACCTGCTCGCCTCCGAGTGGATCAAGACCCGGTCCCTGCGCTCCACCCGGTGGACAATCGCACTCACCGTCCTGTTCGTCATCGGGTCCACCGCCGTGGCCACGCTGACGGACAAGGCCGCCCGCTCCGGCCCCGCTGACTTCCTGCCCTACGACGCCTACCCGGCGGCCGGCTACTGGACGCTGATGCTCGTCGCCAGCAGCATGGGCGCCCTCACCGTCGTCAGCGAATACAGCAGCGGGCTGATCCGCACCACCACCGTGGCCGTCCCCGCCCGCGGCTCGGTCGTGCTGGCCAAGGCGGCCGTCACCGCCGCGCTGTGGACCGCGGTCGGCACGGCCGCCTCCACCGGTTCCTTCCTGGTCTCCCAGGCCATCCTGGACGGGCACCATGCCGGCGTTCCGATCACCCACCCCGGGGTGTTCCGGGCGCTGACGGCATCCGCGTTGCTGGCTCCGGTCTGTGCCCTGGTCGGTCTGGGCCTCGGCGTTCTGCTCCGGCATGCCGCCGGGACCATGGTCACCAGCGTCTTCACCCTGCTGATGCTGCCCACCATGTTCTCGGAGAGCAACCGCTGGTCGGCGGACATCAAACACGCGCTGGTGTCGGCCGCCTGGAATCGCCTGGTCCAAACCTGGGAGCCGGACCCCGGCTCCCTGGGCTACACCGCCACGGTCTCCGGCTCCTGGATCGTGTACACGCTCTGGCCGCTGATCACGGTCGCACTCGCCGTTCTCGTCGTCAGGCGCCGCGACGTGTGAGCGTGCCTCCAGGACACGCGCATCACGCCCTGGAGGCACGATCCGGAGGCGAGGCCCGGTAGCTCGTCGCAACCTTGACGGTCTCTCACAAATGGTCATCTGTGAGAGTTCTGCGAGAGCCCCGGAGCGATCACGTTTCCGCAGGCCGCCGTTCACGAAAGTCCTCTCGAAACCGGCGCGATATGCGAGGCACTTCTGAGTGACTGCCGCCACGGATCTCACGCCCGATCAGACGGCATTGGCGGTAGAACGTCACGACTGCCCGAACTGCGACGCGCCTGCCGGCAGCACCTGCCGCACCCGGGGCGGGAAGACCGCCACGAAGTACCACACCCCCCGCTTCGTCCTCGTCCCCGCGCTCCGCGAGGAACTGGAGATCCCCGTCCCCGCCGACCGGCAGCCGGGCCGCGCGTGGAAGCAGGGCCCGGCGCTCGCGATCGTGCCCGCACCCCGCACCGAGCGGCCGGTCCGGATCGGGTACGCAAGGACGTCGACCGCGCGGCAGGAGTTGGCGAGCCAGCTCGAAGCCCTCCACCGGGCGGAGCGCCACAAGGTCTTCAAGGAACAGATCAGCACCCGCGTGAAGGTGCGGCCAGAACTGGAGAAGGCCCTCGCGCTGGCCCACCAGTTCAAGGAGGCCGCCCCGGAGACGCCCGTCATCCTCACGGTGCACGAGCTCAAGCGTCTGGCGAGGAACGCGGCCGAGCTGATGACGCTGTCCGCCGATCTCCAGGCCGGCGGCATCCAGCTCGAACTCCTCACCGGCCCGCTCACCAGCATCTACGACCCCAACGGCATGGGCGCCATGTTCTTCGCCGTCCTCGCCGTCGCCGGGCAGATCGAGCGCAACTACATCCGGGAGAAGACCTTGGAGGGCCAGGTCATCGCCGCGTCCAAGGGCAACCACGGCGGGCGCCCGAAGGTCATCGACGACGACATGCTGACCTTCGCCGTCGCACTGAAGGACAAGGGCGTACCCGTTCCCGAGATCGCTACGAAGCTCACCATCAAGGTCGGGAAGAACGCGGGCAAGTCACCCTCGGTCGCCTCGCTGTACCGGGCACTCGCGGAAGCCGAGGCCACCGCGGCGGACGATGGCCTGCCGCTGCGGCCCAAGCCCGCCCGCATCCGCCGGCCCGGGGAACCTCTCACCCCCGAGGAGAACGACCTGCGCGAACGGCTTCAGGCTCAACCCCACCCGAACGCCGAGATGCGGTAAGGCCGGCCCAAGACCAAGATCAAGTGCTTGGCGTTACTGGCTGTTCCGATGGTCCCCATGGCCGGAAGAGATCGGGAAGGCGCTGGCGATGACGGCGGAGGATGCCCTGGCCGCGCACGGGTGGCGCGGGCTGCCGGAGGACCAGGAGGCCCTCGTCAAGATGCGCACGGGGCAGCACCACGTCGCATGACGAGAACGTGCCCAGGGCCTGTGTCGGCTGCGGCTGCGGGCGTCTTTCGCCGCTGGACTCGCCCCGGGTATCGCGGGGGTATCACCCGAGGTATCACCAGGGACACGGGGGTATCACCTGGGTATCAGGTCGTGGCTTCTCCCTCCTGGCTACGGCACGGCGTCATACGGTGATCCTGAAGGACGCCGATGAGCGGTTCGCCTTGTGTCTGGTGCCTGTGTTTACGGGTTCTCGCTTCGCTTGGGGAGAAGAATCATGCTCGAAGGCAGCGAAGGCCGGTTACGCCTTCGCCACGAGCAGGCGGCTGACCCGTCTTCTTGGCGCCTTCTTCGCGTCTTCTCACGTCTTCTTGTGCCTTCGTTTCCGCGGTTTTCCGTCAGTGTCGGCGTACCGAGAGGTGGGGCATTGGCACCCTGTCGGTCGTGGGCGGGCTGTCAGTCCGAGAGAACTCGCTGATCAGGGGTGTGGTGCCCCGTGTTCCCTGTCCTGGTGTGGTTCGCACCCGGAGCAGCAGGTTGCAGCGAACGTTCGATGTCCTCCTGGGCCAGCGGCCGTTCGGCGCGGTCCGGGAGTGCTGGTGCGCTTCGGTAATGTGATGCGGGCCGCTCACTCTTCCGTGGCCGTTCGGTGCTTCGTGGGTCATGTCTTCCCATGGGGTCCACGACCGCTGGGCTCCGGAAAGGGGACACCCGATGGGCTACGGTCCGGAGGGACACCGCGGCGGCAGGTGGGACCGGCTCTATCGCTGGGCCCGCTGGTTCGGCCCGCTCCGTGCAGTCGTGCTGACCGTACGGGACTGGCTGTGATCGGAGTCTGGCAGCAAAAGGCCCCGGCCTAGGAGCCGGGGCCGAGACGCGGTGCTGGTAGGCCTCGCCCCCGACAGCTTGGCCGGCGACAGGGGGCGGGGCACTCTTCGCGTCGGGTGCGCCGTGCGCTTGACGGAGTAAAGGCGACAACGCGAGCGTTCCCATCTAAGCAGTGCGCCCCCCTCGGTGTCGAAGCTCACCGGTCCACTGCTGGTATGCGGCTCTCCGGAACGTCGCTCAATCTGCCGGGGATGCGGAGCTGCGCTGTCAGGTCAGTCCTGCGGCGGTGTTGTCGTCCCAGCCGTCGTCGATCTTCATGTAGCCGAGCATGGAGCGGGAATAACGGGCCCAGCCGCCCTGGTCGGCGATGACGACGGCGTCCTTGCCCGCCTAGCGGGCGGTGGAGGCCAGGCCGATGCGCAGGGAGTGCCCGGTCCAGGCGAGGGGTACCCCGGCCCGCTGGGAGATGCGTTTGATGGCGCGGGTGACGGAGTCGGGGCCCATACCGCCGGTGATGTGACCCCACTGGTCGATGCCGACGAAGGCGGGGGCGTCGGGCCAGCTCCAGCGGGGGTCGGCCTCGGCGGCGAGCCGCGCGCGGTAGGAGCGGTAGGCGCGCACCGGGCAGATCGCCGGATCGTTCGCGTAGCGGATCTTGGCGTCGCGCACGGAGTGCTTGGTCTTGCCGGTGAGGACGGCAACGACCAGGCCGCGCGGGTGTGCGGTGACGTCGGCGGCGAGCAGCCCGGCCGGGTCCTGGGAGCGGGAGGCGTAGTGGAAGCCGGTGAGGACCAGGGCCTTGTACCGCTCGCCGGCGAGGGTGTCGGGGCAGGACTGGGCGATGACATGAAGGCCTTCAACGTTCGCGCCGGCTGCCTTTCCGCGGCCGCGCCGCTCGCCCTCCTGCAGCAGTTTCACCGCCAGGCCGTCGAGGGCCTTGCGGGCGGCGCCCTGGTCATCACCGGAGACACTGACGCCGCGCTCGCGCAGTCCGACGACGGCAGCCGCGAGGTGGGTGCTGGCGGAACTGGGCGCGTAGCCGCTGCCGTTCTGCTGGCCCTCGCGGAGCATCCACGTCACGAACGCGACAAGGGCGCCGCGGCTGGCCTCGCGTTCGGGCAGGCCGGTGGTGGCGCAGAACCGGGTCCACACCCGCCACGACTTCGCGTAGGTGTCGAAGGTGTTGTCGGGGGTGACCTCGGCGGCGACGGCGTCGGCGAGGTCTTCGGCCTCGGCGAGGCGGCGGGCGGCGTCGATGCCGTGGCGTTCGACCCATCGCTCGATGAGCGCCTGCCGCTCGGGATCCGCCGGGGATATGGACGGCCCGTTTGCGGTCCGGGGAAGTTCGGTCTCGGTCATCACAGGCCCCGCAGCAGCTTCCGCCGTTCGTACGCGTCGCGCTTCTCCTCCTCCTGGCGGCGGTACTCCGCAGCCCGTTCCTCGCCTGCGGCGTCGAGGTGGAAGACAGGGGTCCAGCGGGCACGGTCGTAGCCGTCCGCGTCCTCCCAGCGCTGCGCAACGATCTGGAGCCGGTTCCAGTGCTGGATCCGGGCGAGGAGGATCTCGGGGGAGCCGTCGTCGTAGCAGAACGACGCCCGTACCGGCTCCATCAGATCCCGCAGCACCCACCGGAGAGCGACCGCCGCACGGTACTCGTCACTGTTCCACTGCTGCGCGCCCTGCAGGGCGCGCAGCCGCCGGGTAAGGAAGATCTCCAGGGCGTCGGCGTCGGCCTCGGTGAGGGCGGCGGCGTGGCTCAGTTCCTCGCCAGCCGGCGGTGCGGGCGCGCGGCGGGGGCGGTCATCGCGCCCCGTTCCCGCGCATCGGACTGACTCACCATCATGTCCCTTTTGTCGCGTCGGATAAGGAGAGGTTATCCGACGCGATACACCTTCGGAGGCCTTCAGAGAGGGCCCATATCGGAGTGAATTTCCCATCTCACGCGAGTTGCTCCGATGTCGCTGAACCTAGACAGATCTGAAGGATGATGTCAGCGAAGCTGCTCCGCGCCCCGGTCCGGTTGCCTGCTCGCGCTTACATGCCCCGGCTCCTGAGGCGAGTCAAGTCGATCGGCGGTGCTGGCCGCCGCGACCATGAGCACCACTGTGACGGCGATCGCCCACGGGGGCAGGATCTCAGGGAGCAGCGGCCCGATGTACGGGATCGGCGTGAGCAGTCGGCGTGCCGTGTTCCGTGAGCGCGTTCCGCACGTCGGTATCCATTTCTTCCCGGCAGGTGTCATGGCCTTGGTCAGCCTCGCATTTCGTGTGCTTCGTCTTTGTTTCCTGTCAGGACACCAGGGCGGGAGCAGTCCCGCAGGGCTCACAAGGGGGGCTCACAGATCGCGACGGGCATCGAAGTCAACCTGCCGTAGCTAGGCTGGAGTTGACGCGACGGCCGACTGGGAGCGGAGCGTGAGGTCGTGACAGTGGGAAGGTCCTCCGGTCGCGGAGCGAATGTTCATCTGGACAAGCTGATCGCGGAGTCCGGCATGAGCCACAAACGGCTGGCGCATCGGCTGAACGAGCTCTGCCTGGCCGAGGGCATCGCCAGCGAATACACGCACACCTCCGTGGCCAACTGGTCCCGCCGGGGCATGCAGCCGAGGTGGCCGGTGCCCCAGCACATCTGCACCGCGCTCGCCGAACGCCTCGGGCGGGCCGTGAGCCTAGCCGACATCGGCATGGGATCACCGCAGAACGACCGCGCAATCGGCCTCGCCTTTCCACGCGACCAGCGGCAGGCGCTCACCGAAACGGCCTCGTATTGGAGCACCGTGAACCGACGCAACTTCCTCGCCGCGGCTCCCTTCGCCGCCTCCGCATTCTCCGAACCAGTGACCCGCTGGCTGGTCAGCCCAACCGAGCCCATGAAGCCCTCATCCGGCGTCTACGCCCTCGGCCGCGCGCACATCGAAGAGCTCCGCGCAGCGGCCGATAACGCACGGACGTGGGACTCGCGGTTCGGCGGAGCCCTGTGGAAGTCCCATTCACTCACCGAGTACCTGGACGAGCGCGTCACACCGCTGCTGCGCGCCCGGTACTCGGAGCGCGATGGCCGTGATCTGTTCTCCGTGACCGCCGAGATGGCCCGCCTGGCCGGGTGGACGGCGTTTGACGCCGGCCAGCACCAGACCGCGCAGCGCCACTACATCCAGGCCCTGCGGCTGGCCAAGGCCGCAGGCGACATCCACCTGGGCTCGTACATCCTGGCCACGATGGCCATGCAATCCATGATGCGCGGGTTCGCCTCGCAGGCCATCGACATGGCCCAGGGGGCCTACGAGCGGGTACCGGCCGCCGACCCCCGGGTGCTCGGCTTCGCCAAGCTAATCGAGGCACGCGCGCACGCACGGGATGGTGACGCACGCTCGGCCTGCGCCTGCCTGGCCACCGCCGAACAGTTCCAGGAACGCGGGCAGGCCGAAGGCACGGGCGAGCGGCCCTGGATCGATTTCTTCACCCGGCAGCGCGTCGTCACGGATGCCACGGAAATCTTCCGCGACCTGGGGCGCCCGAAATCCACCTTCGCGTGGCACGCTCTGGGGGCGATGCCTGGGGATGCGTTCGCCAGGTCCAGGGGCATCCGGCTGTCCGTCCTGGCCACAGCCCACGCTCAGCAGGGGGACCTGGACGCCGCCCTGCCCCTCGGACAGGAATCGCTCCAGGTCTTCTCCCGGCTCCAGACCGCACGCGGTCTGGACTACATCAAGATCTTCACCAACGCGCTCCACCCCTGGCGCCGCGAACACTCCGTCTTGACCTACATGAACCAGGTCAGGGCACTGTCATCCAGGCTCCCCGTCTGACGCACACCGAGGAGTGTCCCCCGAGCTGGGCGGCATCCTGGTCTTACTGCGGTTGCCTGCTCCAGCCGCACTCCGGCTGACTCAAGGGCGCCTTCTGTGTCACTTTCCACCAACATCATCAGAGCAGGTTCCATGACGTGGGGCCGGAGAAGGTGCTGCACAGAGCAGAATCAATGACATGCGCGGCGTCGGATCAGTCTCAGCGAATCCGCTCCGCCCTGGTCAGGGAGCTGTCAGCAGATCACCTTCGATAGGACTGGACGTGAACTCGCGTTCATCGCAAATCCGGACATACATCCGACACTGTGGGCGTCGTCTGAAAAAGTGGCTCTGTCTCACATTCCGTGCCAGAGCCACGATTCACGCGTCGCCGACATGACGCGCCCCGCACATCCGAACGTCCCGGCAGACTGCTCACCAGCATCGGAGAACAACTGCAGACGAGACGTCGGTCGGCCACCCCCTTCTTCGGGGCGGTGGTCACTCACCCGACCGACCTGTCTTCGGCTGCAGTACGACGCGCGACACCCTGGGTCGTGCGCCCGCCCTGCGGGCCCGGGGGCACATGCAAGGTCGACGCTGGAGACGTACACGGAGGAGTACGGCGCGCGACGGGCCTCATGGGCGCGTCGGCATGTCTGTGTACGAGACCCTGCACTCCACCCTGCCCGAGTTCCTCGGGAGCCTGGCCGCCGGCCTGACCCTCGCCACCACCGGCTGGGCCGCCGCGAAGTTCCGGGAGCGCCGCGCGCTGCGGCGGCCGCCCTGCCCCCACACCCCCGACGGTCACCGGGACGAGCAGCCGTAGCCGGAGCCCGGCTACGGCGCAGGCGTCCGGGGGATCGTCCGGCGTGTAAGGCGTCGGCCTCGGGGCACGGCCCCGCTTCCGGAGGAACGGCAACTCCGGTGACGGTGACGGCAAAGCGAGCAGATGCGCGCCGCGACTCGCCAGCTCGGCGCCCACCGCAGCGGATACTGGCTGCGCCGCTTCGCCGAGGACGAGGAACTCTCCACTGCGGCCGACCAGCCGCTGATCGACCGCTTCAGCCTGCGGCGGCTGCTGGAAGATGCCCTCGACCCGTACGTCCGACTCGCGGAGTCCGGAGCGCTGCGGGCCCGCCGGGTAGCCAGCGGCTATCCCCCACCTCGGAGCCGACGAACGAGATCCGGCGCAAGGCCGTGGACATCTTGCGCGAGGCGCTGGGGTTGCCCCCGCTGCGGCTGGGCGGAGGAGCTGCCGCAGCAGCCCACCCCGGCCTTCTCCACACTGGCGGCCCTGCGTGCGCAGCTCGACGAGCACCTCGGCGGCACGATGTCGCCGGCCCAGACCCGGCTGACCGCGGTGCTCGCCGTGCTGCTCGACACCAAAACGCGCAGTGGCGAGCTGGCCGGCCTGCGCACCACACGCCTGGCCGAGGACCACAGAGCGGTGTGCGTCGAGCGGCGCCCCCGCACGGAGTGAGCACGGCGACCGAGGCGGAGTGGGTCGAGACCTCGACTCTGACCCGGGCCGCGCTGGAGCGGTGGCTACCGGTCCGCGCCATCCTGGTCGCACGGGCCCACGGGACCTTGAGGCTGTGGGTCTCCCTCTGGGTCAACCACGATGGCGTCCTCGACGCCGACGGCACCACCGTGCTCAGGCCACCCGGGTCGCCCCTGGGGGAGAACGGCCTGGTCACCTCGTACCGCGTCGGGCGCCTGCGGTACGCCGGCCTGCGGGAGCTGCTGCTGAAGCTGGAGCAGCTGCGCCGCGCCGTGGCCGAACGCCAGGACACTGCCGCGTAGTTGTCCCCTCCTCTGCTGCCTGACCTGGTCATTTTCACCAAGGCCGGTGCGCCTGTTGGGCTTGTTATTGCTTTGAAAGACCTGACGAACGTGCCTGTGGGTCCCCGCGCGAATGCCGCGCGGGGACCCACAGCGAAGGTGGAGCGGCTTCTGCTGCTTGCTGGGATCTCTCACTCTTGCTGTGCGACCGTGCGCCGGAGCGCCCACCACTGGCGCACTCGTGCCACGGACCAATTGGTGCAGTAGATCGCCGGAATGGCTGCGTAGCAGGCTGGTTCAAGGCCTGCCAGGGAGTAGAGCCCGTAGAGGGCGCCCCCGAGCAGGAGGCCCGCGAGAGTGCCGGACAGCATGTTGGAGGCGGCGACGCGGTCAACGCCGCGGGCGAGGCGTTCCGCCAGGAGCCGGACCGGCCCCGGCTCCTCCTGGGCCGGTGCCGGCCGGAGGATCATGCGAAGCCTCACGGCCGCCCACAGGTTGCTGAAGGCGTGAGCGAGCCTGACGACCGGGTTCCTGATCTGCTCCAGCTCCGCGGTCCACTGCGCCCAGTAGTCCATACCGTACTCAGGCCCGATCAGGGCCGCCGCCGCGTTGGTCAGGTGCTTGATCGTGCCCGACATCCGCCGTGCTCGCCGCTCGTCGCGACGGGCGCGGCGCTGCTGCCGACGCGAGGCCGTGGTGAGCGCGGCATCTCCGCTTGCCGCTTCTTCCTGCTGAATGCGAAGCAGCCTCGTGATGTGGCGAGCCTGCCGCCGTATGCGGCAAGCGATGAAGTAGGTGAACAGCACTCCGCGGGGAGCCTCCGTGATCTCTTCGTCCCACCCGCTGAGGAGTTCCTCCGCTCCCTCTACGTCTTCGATCTGCTTCTTCGCGTTGCGGATGATCCGGTTCACGCGCCACTCGGTGACTGAAGCGACCTGCCTGACCAGCCACCCGATGAAGAGCAGCAGCAGCTGAAGGACCCAGAAGGCGGGGTCGGTGAAGTATCCGTCCACTGTGCTGTCCTCACGCTCCGAAACCGATGGACGGACCGGCGGCTCCGGGGCGGCCGGGAGCGGCCGCCTGGCGGGATGCCGCGCGCTGGAGTGCCGACTGGGCTCGCTGCAGCCCGTTCGGGGTGAGCCGGTAGAAGCGGCGCCGGGGCCCTCGAGAGTCGGGCTCTTCGCCGGATTCCCATTCGCTGGTCACCCAGCCTGCCTTCTCCAGGCGGGCGAGAATCGGATAGATCGTGCCTGTCAGGACGCCTGTGGCCTGAGCGATCTTCAGGCCGTAGAGCTCCTGATCCTGTTTCACCAACACTGACAACACGTCCAGTGTGGTGCGGGTCATCTTGGGCTCTGCCATACCGTCAACTCTACCTAGCTCGAACACTATCTATCTAGAGTTAGAGTCCGGTGAGATGGCAGCACAGTGGTCTCTTTTGGATCCTTGCAGGTCAGCCCCGCCATGTGCGGGGCTTTCCCACAACGGGTCAACTGCGCTGCTTCATGGCGGCGCGTAGCAGGGCGGCCGTCGCGGCCGCCGTCTCCCGGGGCGGCCTCGTCCTCGTGGTTCTGGGCCCGGTCTTCCAACTGGAGGGCGGCGGCCTCAGAAACACCTATGTGGACCGGGACGGTCTGCAGGGTGGCAGTGGCGGCCGCGGCCTGTGCTGTCGTCGAGGCTGGTGCGTTCTGCGGGATGAGGATGCTGAGTGGCCGGCCAATACACGGCACGCTCGTCGTCGACGACCGCTGCACGGCCTCCAGTCCGGGACGGCGCAGGCCCTGGAGTATCACCGCACGACCCCATCCACCTCTACGGCTACGACAACGGAGTCCTGCCGCCAGCTGGCTGCCCGGCCGCGTCCGGATTTTCGGGGAGCCAGCCCGTTCCGCGTCAGCTGGAAGTAGCAGAAGAGGGGCGGCCCAAGGGTGTGCGTCCCGATCAGCCCTTCGGGTTCGTGTCCTTGCCTACTTGCTAGGTTGGCCAGCTCCTCGCACACGAAGTGGTGGGCCGGTGGAGGGCGCTCGACGCAAAGCGCATGGCACATCTCGTGTGTTACGCGGTGCCCATTGATGAGTGGATGCCCGTCGCCAGGGGCAGGCGTCAATGTCAGATCACGCTGGTCGAGCATGTCCGGCTTCCAGTCGCCGGACTGCGCCTGCGGTCTCAGCTTCTCAGTAATGGGCTGCGCCTCGCCGCGCGGCGTGCGCAGTCAGGGACGCGCGAAGACGCTGGGGCTTGTTCGGCTTGTGTCTTCCCATGTCCAGTGGACGCCGCGCTGCACAGTCCGCGATGCGGCTTCCGAGTGATGAACGTCGAGGCCCGGGCGACGGGGAGCCGGGCGTGTGCGATTGCATGTGTGTCAGCGGCCATGATCAGAGCCGATCCACATGGCCACTGACACACGCGGCCTGGGCTGCCCGGGAAGTCGGTGCCCTGTCCGGCGGCGCGGAGTGCAGGCTCTCGGTCGGTACGGTCAGCGTCGTCCCCGGCAGCAGGGGACGGTCCTGGCAGCCCCGGCTACGTCCCGTCCGGTGACGGTGGCAGGTCGGCGAGGGCCTTCAGCTGTTCCGCGGTCATTTCTGAGGGGATCGGCACCGGGGGCGCCGTCCGCAGTGGCGGGACCCAGCCGGTGGCCGCCTCCCAGCGGCGGACGATCTTTGCCGGGGCGCCTGCTACCACCGCGTGGTCGGGGACCTCGCCGCGGACGACGGAGCCTGCGGCGACGACCACGTTCCGGCCGAGGCGGGCGCCGGGGAGGATCACCGCGCCGGTGCCCAGCCAGCTGCCGGAGCCTATGGAGACGGGTGCGCTGCGCGGCCACTGTCTGCCGATGGGCTGGTGCGGGTCGTCGTAGGAGTGGTTGTCGCTGGTGACGTAGACGTACGGGCCGCAGAACACGTCGTCGCCGAAGGTCACCGGTTGTGAGGCCACGACGTGGCTGCCCCGGCCGAGGACGACGCCGTTGCCCAGCCGGAGGACGGGGTCGGGCCCGAGGTCGAGGCCGGGCATCATGCCGGCGGTGAGCGTGACCTGCTCGCCGATGATGCAGTGGTCGCCGAGCTCGATCCAGCGCTCGCCGAAGACCGTGCCGAGCGGGAAGGCGAGCCTGGTCGCCGGGCCGATCCGGCGGAAGCGGTACGGGCCCGGGCGCTCGGCGGTCACCGCGCCGGCCTGCTGGATCCACCGCCAGCCGCGGTGGACCGCGCGGGACGCGGCACGACGCCCCCACGCCCGCAGGGCGGTGGAGGCGTCGGAAGAGAACGTGTTCCGGTTCTTCGGCACCCGGTCACGGTAGTCGGCCGGGTGCCGGCCGGCCGCCGGGGTGACCTGTGATCTTCACCCCACCGGACGGCCGGACAGGTCACCCTTCGAGGGCCGCCCGGACCTCGTCGCGCAGCAGCTCGACGTAGTCGCGCGTCCAGCCTTCGACGGTCTCCTGGTCCCACAGGTCGGACGAGTACTCGGCCATCCCCGCGAGGACATCGCCCGCCGGGACGAGCCCGAGGGTGAACTCCGCCCGCGAGGCCGCGGGCGCGAGATCCTCGACGGCCACGGTCAGCCCCGGCATCTCGACGTCGGTCTCCAGCGAGCTCTGGTACGCGAAGCCCACCGCGAGCCGGTCCGGCATGTCCACGCCCTCCCGCTGCATCAGCGGGGCGAGGCGCCGCGGCGGCAGGAGCTCGTCGATGCACTCCACGGACGTCCGGGCGACCCGGTCCGTCAGCGCCGCGAACGACGCCGCCTCGCCGTCGCGCACCCGCAGCGCGAACCCGGAGGTCGTACAGGCCATGAGCGACTCGAACTCGCGCCGCTCCCGGTTAGCGTAGGAGATGCTGAAGACGACATCGGACTGGCCGGACTTGCGGGCCATCAGCCGGCCCAGCGCCGCCACGGTGACCGCGAAGGGCGTGGTACCGCGGCTGCGCGCCAGGCGCTCCACGTCCGCGCGCACCTCGGCGGGCACCGTGAACATCACGACGCCGCCCCGCCCGCTCGCCTTCTCCGGCCGCGGCCGGTCCAGCGGCAGGTCGATGCCGAACGGCACGCCGTCCAGCTCCCGCCGCCAGAACTTCAGCTTGCGCTCGTCGGCAGCGGGGTCGGCGTGCTCGCGCTGCCAGCGCGCGTACGCGCCCGGCTGCAGCGGCTCGGGCTCCAGCCCGTCGGGCAGGCCCTTCGCGGCGGCGCCGTAGAGCGCGGCCAGCTCCTTCAGCAGCAGGCTGACGGCCCACCCGTCGCACACGGCGTGGTGCAGGACGAAGAGCAGCACCCAGGTGCGCTCGCCGGCCCGCAGCAGGCGCAGCCGCGGTCCCGATCCGACCGCGAGGTCGAACGGCTCCTCGGCGGCCTCGGCGGCGATCCTCTCCAGGCCCGCCTCGCGCTCCCCGGCGGGCAGCCCGCTCAGGTCCTCGACGGGCAGGTCGACGGGCCCGGCGGGCAGCATCTCCTGCTGCCAGTCGTCGTCGCCCGCCGCGACGATGCGGGTGCGCAGGCCCTCGTGCCGGGCGACGAGCCGGGTCAGGGCGGTGCGCAGCGCGGCCACGTCCAGGTCGCCGGTGAGGGTCAGGCGCATGGCGACGTTGAACACCTGCGGGAGGGGGTGGCCGAGCTGGCCCGTGACGAAGCGGATCTGCTGCTCGGTGGCGGGGGCCCGGTGCTCTACGGGGTCACCGAAGACCACACCCTCCGTCTCCGTCTCCGTCTCCGCCCCGTTCTCCTGCGACGGCGATCCGGCCAGGAAGGCGGCCATGGCCCGCAGGGTCGGCTCCTCGTAGAAGCGCACCATCGGGTACTCGGTGCCGAACTCCTCGCGGGTCCGGTTGACCAGCCGGATCGCGGTGATGGAGTGGCCGCCGAGGTCGAAGAACGAGGCGTCGGGGGCGATGGCACCGGCGTCGGTGCCGAATTCCGCGGCCCACAGGGCGCGCAGCCGCTGCTCGACGTCGTTCCCAGGCGCGGGCTCTGCGGGAGCTGCGGGGGCTGCGGGAGCTGCGAGGGCTGCGGGCTCTGCGGGCGCAGAGGCCACGGCGGCCGCGGCCGGAGCGGCAGACGCAGCGGATACGCCAGATGCTGCCGACGCTGCAGGTGCCGCGGTGACGAGGTCGGGTGCCGGCAGGCCCGCGCGGTCCAGCTTGCCCGCCGCCGTCACCGGCAGCGCGGCCAGGACCGTCCAAGCACGCGGCACGAGGTACTCGGGCAGGCGCTCGGCCAGGGCGTCGGCCATGAGGTCGGCGAACGCCTGCCGGTCGTCGGCCCCGTCCCCGACCGGGTCGGCGGGGACCGCGAAGGCGGCGAGGTACGCCTCGCCCCGGCCGTTGCGCCGCGCCAGGACGACGGCCTCACGCACCCCGTCCAGGGTGTTGAGCGCGCGAGAGACCTCCTCCGGCTCGACGCGGTAGCCGCGGATCTTGACCTGGTCGTCGGTGCGGCCGCGGAACTGCAGCCTGCCGTCGGCGGTCCAGCGCACGAGGTCGCCCGTGCGGTAGAGCCGGGCGTCCGGACCGCCGTGGGAGGCGGCGTCGGGGTCGGCGTGAGGGTCGGCGTCGGGGTCGGGCAGGAAGCGTCCTGCGGAGTCCTCGGGCCGGTGCAGGTAGCCGCGGGCCACGCCCGGTCCGCCGACGTACAGCTCCCCCACCGTGCCGACCGGGACCGGCGCGCCGGACTCGTCCAGGACGCGCAGGCGCACGTTGTCGACGGGGCGGCCAATCGCGATCTCCTCGCCCACGCCACCGGACTGCGCGCCGGGATCGACCGTCTCGACGGTGCACAGCACGGTGACCTCGGTGGGCCCGTAGACGTTGACGACCTCGTACGGCGTGCCGGGGCGCGGCCGGGTGCGCATCACGTCACCGCCCAGGAGGAGGTGGCGCAGCGGCGGCTGGTCGCCCGGTGCGAGCTGCAGCACGGTCTCGCCGAGGGCCGTCGGCAGGATGGTGAAGGTGACGCCCTGGGCGGCGTACCAGCGGGCGAGCGCGAGCGGGTCCTTGCGGACGGCGTCGCCTGCGACGGTGACCGAGGCCCCCGCGGTCAGCGCCGGCCAGATCTCCATGACGGAGGCGTCGAAGCTCTGGCTGCAGACGACGGCGCTGCGGTCGGCGGCGGTGAAGCCGAAGCGGCGGTGCTGCCACGCGCACAGGTCGGTGACGGCGCGGTGCGGCACCGCGACGCCCTTGGGCGTGCCGGTGCTGCCCGACGTGTAGATGACGTAGCAGAGGGACTCGCCGTCCGCGGCGGGCGCCGCAGGTGCCGTGCCGGTCGCTGTGCCGATTGCGGTGCCGGCCGGGGCGTCGTCGGGGGTGACGACGGTGACGCCGGCCGGAAGGCGGAGGTCCGCGGCCCGGTCGTGCGTGGATACCAGGGTGCGGGCGCCGGACTCGGCGAGGACCGTCTCGGCGCGGTAGCGGCCGAGTGCGGGGTCCAGGGGCACGTACGCGCGGCCGGACTTGAGCGCCGCGAGCATGGCGACGACGAGGTCGGCGGAGCGCGGCAGCCACAGGGCGACGGGGGCGCCGTCGCCGCCCCGCTCCCGCAGCACGGCGGCCAGCCGCTCGGCCCGCCCCTCCAGCTGACGGTAGGTCAGGACATTGTCGCCGTCGATCACGGCGGTGGCGCCGGGCGCCGCCGCGGCCTGCCGGGCGACCAGCTCGTGGACGGTGCCGGCCGCGGCGGGCCGCACCGGACCGTTCTGCCACGCGGCCGGTACGGGGTCGCCGACGGCGGCCGTCGCGACGAGCCGGGACAGCGGGGCCTCCGGCGCGTCGACGGCGGCCGCGAGCAGGTCCCGGAAGGTGCCGAAGAACCGCTCGACGGTCTCCGGGTCGAACAGGTCGGTGTTGTACTCCAGGTGGCAGCGGATGCCCTGCGGCTGATCCGTGAAGTAGACGGTGAAGTCCGTCAGGGCCTTGTCCGGGCCCGCGTCCAGCGGCGTGGCGCGCACCCCGGGCAGCTCGAAGCGGAACGGCTCGCTGCTCTGGAACTCGGCGAGTACCTGGAAGACGGGGGTGCGGTCCAGGACGCGCGGCGGCGCGAGCTCGCGCACCACGGCCTCGAAGGGGACGCCCGCGTGGTCGTACGCGTCGAGGGCGCGGCCGCGCACCCGGTCCAGGAGCGCCGCGAAGGACGGGTCGCCGGAGAGGTCGAAGCGCAGGGCCAGGGTGTTGACGAAGAACCCGAGCAGCTCCTCGGCCCGCTGCGGCCGGTCGGAGATCGGGGTGCCGATGACGATGTCGTCCTGCCCGGTCACCCGGTGCAGCATGGCCGCGTAGCCGGCGAGCAGGGTCATGAACAGGGTGCCGCGGCGGGCCCGGCTCAGCTCCCGCAGCCGCGTGGAGAGCTCCGGGTCCAGGGTGCGGAAGACGGCCCGGCCGTTGGAGGTCATCACCGCCGGGCGCGGCCGGTCGGTGGGCAGGTTCAGGGCGGGCAGGTCGCCGCCGAGCGTCTCGCGCCAGTAGGCCAGGTCCGCGGCGGCCTCCGGCCCCTCCAGGGCGGCGGCCTGCTCGCGGGCGTGCTCGGCGTAGCTCCACGTCAGCTCGGGCAGGCCGAGCTCGGTGCCGTCGCGCCAGGCCCGGTAGAGGGCGGACAGGTCCCGGGTCAGGACGGTCGCGGAGGCCGCGTCGACCACGATGTGGTGGAGGGACAGCACGAGGACGTGCGCGTCGTCGGCGAGCTTCACCAGCCGCGTGACGAACAGGGGCCCCTCAGCGAGGTCGAAGCGGCGGGCGCTCTCGGCCGCCAGGACCTCCTGCACCGCCGCCTCGCCCCGGCCCGTGCCGTCCACGACGGCGAAGTCGGGCTCGGCGGGGGCCCGTACGACCTGGCGCGGCTCGTTGCCGATCTCCCGGAAGACGGTGCGCAGGCCTTCGTGACGCGCCACCAGGCCGCGCAGCGCGGCGCGCAGGGCCGCCACGTCGAGCGGGCCGTCGAGACGGATCGCCTTGGTCTCGTTGTAGGCGGTGCGGCCCGGCAGCATGCGCTCCAGGAACCAGATCCGCTCCTGGCCCGGCGACAGCGGGGCGTCCGCGGGGGCGATGGCGGGGGCAGGAACGGGAGCGGGCGCAGAGGCGGGTGCGGGGGCGGGCGCGGGGGTGAGGAGTGCGGCGGGCACGAGCGCCGGGGCCGGGGCTTCGGTCCCGGCGACCCTGCTCGCAGCCTCGGCCTCAGCCTCGGCCTCGGCCGGGGCCTGACGGTGGCGGTGGCGCAGCGCGTCGATGTGGGTCAGGCTCGCGCGCAGCTCGTCCGGCGCGACGCCGAAGTCCACGAGCGAGACGATCTCGTCGGCGCCGGCCGCGGTCACCGTGCGCACCACGGGCGAGACGCTGTCGACCGTGCCGATCAGCGCCCGCTGGTCGCAGTATCGGTCGTACGCGCGGCGGAACACCACGTCGAGGTCGTCCTCGCTGAGCGAGGAGAGGTCCACGTTGTGCCCGAGGCTGTTGGTGACGCCGCCGAACAGCGACAGGGACGCCCGCATGTAGCGCGACAGCGGTTCGTACGCCTCGGCCCGCGCCACGTCGTGACGGCCGGCGAGGTAGGTGTGCATCAGGACGGCCACGCGCCCGGCGGCCGGGTCCAGGCCGTGCTGCTCGCGGGTGCGGCGGTACAGCGCGACGTTCTCCGCGAGCTGTTCGACGCTCTGCGTCATCAGGTTGGTGACGACGCCGAGGTCGTGGCGGGCCGCCAGCTCGAACGAGGCCGGGTTGCCGACCACGGCGGTGTACATGGGCGGAGCGTCCTGAACGGGCCGCGGGAAGAGCCGCACGTCGGCCTCGCCGTCACCGGTGGTCCGGCGCAGCGCCTCGCCCCGCCAGAACCGCCGCACCTGCTCCAGCTGCTCGTACATCGCCTGCTTGTGCCGGCCGAAGCGCTCGGGGAAGAAGACGAAGTCGTTGGCGTGCCAGCCGCTGGCGATGCCGATGCCGACGCGGCCCCCGGAGAGGTTGTCCACCATCGACCACTCCTCCGCGACCCGGATCGGGTCGTGGATCGGCAGGACGACGGACCCGGCGTTGAGCCGGATCCGCGAGGTCTCCCGGGACAGGGCGGCGGCGAGCACGGCGGGGTTGGGAAAGAGCCCGCCGAAGGAGTGGAAGTGCCGCTCGGGCATCCACAACGCGTGGAACCCGTTCCGGTCCGCGAACCGCGCGGTCTCCAGGAGCAGCTCGTACTTGCCCGCGCGGGACGCGGCGCCGGGGTCGGCGTCGGGGTCGGGGTCGGCGCCGCCGTCCTGCGGGTAGTCGCC
This sequence comes from Streptomyces telluris, assembly GCF_024519335.1. NCBI lineage: Bacteria > Bacillati > Actinomycetota > Actinomycetes > Kitasatosporales > Streptomycetaceae > Streptomyces > Streptomyces telluris. Next base: position 90,960 of record NZ_JANIID010000018.1, on the reverse strand, counting down.
GAAGAAGTAGACGCTGAAGTCGGGGGTACGGGGCGCTGCCTGCGGCACGGCAGGCGCGGAGCTTGCCTGCGGAGCAGCCGGCGCGGGGGTTGCTTGCGAAGCGGCCGGGACGACGGCCGCGGCCGCGTTCCAGGCCATGGCGGCGACGCGGCGGCCGGGCCCGGGGGGCCCGTCGCCGGCGGAGTCCGCCTGCGGGGCTGGTGCACCCGCCTCGTGCGGGCTGGAGGCCCGCTCCTGGCCGGGCTCAGTCAGCCCCTGAAGGCCGGGGACCTGCCCCTCGCCGGACCCACCCAGCCCCTGCGGACCAGAAGCCCCTTCATTCTTCAGCCCGTCCGGCGTCTGAGGACCGGGGGCCGGGGCGGAGCCCCGGGGCGGTGCGGCCGGTTCCGGGGGCCTCGCAGCCACGGTGACCAGGTCCGCCAACAACGCCCCCGCCGCAGGCGTCGACGGTGCCTTCGGCGCCGCAACGCGGGCGGTGCCCGGGAAGAACCCCGCACCCCGAAGCTCCCGCAGGGAACCCTTCACCGCGTCCGCGATGAATTCCAGGTCGCCGTCCGAGTGCGCGGTGGAGAGGAAGAAGTTCCGCCACTCCCACACGTGCACGCCGCGCAGCATCAGGTGGTGGTACAGGAGCTCCATGTCCGCGCGGTGGTCGAAGCGGAACTGCGAGCCGAAGTGGCTCATCCGCAGCGGGAACTCCTCCGCCTCGAAGAAGGCGTTGAGCCCCGCGGCCAGCTCGCCGGTGCGGGCGTTGAGCCGCTCCTGCAGCAGCGGGCTGTGCTCCTTGAGGTGCGCGAGGACGGCGCGCGCGGCGACCATCGACACGGGGTGCTGGATGTACGTGCCGCCGAAGAACGTGGTGTCCGCGGGCGGGTAGCTGTTGTCGCCGTAGGACCAGTAGCCGCCGTCGACGCCGTCCATGATGTCGGCGCGGCCGGCGATGGCCCCGATGGGGAAGCCGCCGCCGAGCAGCTTGCCGTAGGTGGCGAGGTCGGGCGTGACGCCGTACAGCTCCTGGGCGCCGCGGGGCGCGGGGCGGAAGCCGGTCAGCATCTCGTCGAACATGAGGACGATGCCGAGGCGGGCCGTCAGCTCGCGCAGCTTCCGTACGAACTCGACGGGCTGCAGCTCGGGGTGCCGGCTCTGCACGGGCTCGATGATGACGGCGGCGATGTCGCCGGCCTGCTGCGCGATGGCCTCCAGGGAGGCGTCGCTGCCGTACTCCAGGACGATCAGGTCCGCGACGGCGCTGTCCGGGATGCCGCGGGAGACGGGCACGGTGACCCGGGCCTCCGGGCCGCCCGAGGAGCGGCCGAGGACGGTGTCGGCGTGACCGTGGTACGCGCCGAGGAAGGTGACGATCTTGTTGCGGCCGGTGGCGGAGCGGGCGAGGCGGATGGCCGCGGAGTTGGCCTCCGTACCGGAGTTGGCGAACGCCACGCGCTCCATGCCCGTCATCCCGGCCAGCAGCTCGGCGGCTTCGCCGGTCTCGACGTTGCGGGGGCCGAGCTGGATGCCACGGGTGAGGTGCTCGCGCACCGCCTCGCTGACGAAGGCCGGCTCGTGCCCGAAGAGGAGCACGCCGAAGCCCATCGTGATGTCGACGTACTCGTTGCCGTCGACGTCCTGCAGGCGGGAGCCGCTCGCCCGGCGGCCCGCGATGGGGTAGAGCATCTCCTTCGTACCGCTGCGGAAGCCCACGACGGCGCGGCTGTCGGCGAGGACCCGGCGGTAGCGCTGGGCGATCTGCTTGGAGGTCGGCGTCTTGGCGGTGTAGCGGCGCACGAGGTCGTCGAGGTGGTCCTGCTGGGAGCGCGGGGCATCGCCCTGGACCATGCCGGAGGCACGCGAGACGGTCACGCGGGGGCCGTGGACGCGGCGCGGCGCGGCGGCCTGCTCCGCGGCCGCCGGCTCACCCGAGGGCGCCGCCTCACCCGGCGCTGCCGCGACAGGCGGCCTGTCCGTGCCCGCCGGTTTCTCCGTGCCCGGCGCCTCCCCGTCCGGAGGACTCCCCGCCGGCCCGCCGCCGATCTGCTCGGCGATGCGCCGCGAGAGCTCGGCCATGGCGGCCAGGTCCTGTTCGAGGGCCGCGGAGGCGGCGTCCAGGCCGGTCACTGGGCCACCCCGTTGAGGCGAACCGTCGCGGCGGCCGTCTGCAGGGACAGCAGCTGGGAGAGCTGGGACATCATCTGCAGCTGTATCTGCGATATCTGCTGCAGCTTGTGGGCGAGGTCCTCCAGCTCCCGGCGCGTGGCGTACTCGGGAGCGGGGTCGGACGGAGCCCCCGGAGCAACCGGGGCCGCGGGAACAGCGGGTGCGGGAACGGCGGGTGCGGGCGCGGCGGGCCACTGCGTGGCGGCGGGCTGCTCCACCAGAGGCACCGGAGGCGCCACGGGCTGTACGGGCTGCACCGGCGCCACAGGCGCCACAGCCGGCGCGGCCGACGCCGCAGCAGCAGGCGCGGGCACGAACGCCCCCGCCCCGGGCGCCTGCCCCGGCATCCGGCCGGCGATGAGCTCCGCGAGCCGCCGCGGCGTCCCGGTCTCCTCGAACAGCTCCCGCATCGAGACCTTGACCTGGTGCCCCTGCTCCAGCTCGCGCAGCACGCTGATCATCTGCAGCGAGTCGGCGCCGAGGTCGAAGAAGGAGGTCTCGCCGGTGATGGCGTCCGGGTCGTGGCTGAGATGCCGGGCGGTCGACTCGATGATGCTTCGGACGACCCGCTCGACCGCTGCCTCGTGCTCTACCACTGTGGCTCCATATGTCGCTGGTGTTCCGGTACGTACGGCCGTCAACTCCGGCCCTGTCCAGTAGTCCTTGTGCTGGAATCGGTATCCCGGCAGCGGGATCCTGCGGCCGCCGCAGCCGCTGAGCAGCGGCCGCCAGTCCAGGTCCGCGCCCGCGCAGTGCAGGGCCGCCGCCGCGCCCCACAGCGTGGCGAGGCCGGTGCCGCGGCGGAGCGAGGGCAGCGCGGGCACGCCGGGCAGGGCCCGGCGCGCCAGGCCGCTGAGCGTGGTGTGCGGGCCGATCTCGACCAGCGCCGCGGGCGCCGTCCCGCCGATCGTGCGCAGCGCCTCGTCGAAGCGGACGGGTTCCCGGGTGTGCCGCAGGAAGTACGCGGTGTCCGGGGTCCAGCCGGGCGGGCGGACGGTGCCGTCGAGCCCGCTGACGAAGGGGACCGTCGTCGGCCGGAAGGTCACCGTGCCGAGCACGGCCCGGAAATCCTCCAGCATCGGGTCCATGAGGGCGGTGTGGAAGGCCCGGTCGACCGGCAGGCGTTCGCCCGGCGTGCCGCGCGCTTCCAGCAGCGCGCACACCCGGTCCACGGCGGCCGGGGGCCCGGCGAGCACGTGGGAGCGCTCGCCGTTGGCCACGGACAGCTCGGCGCCGGTGACTTCGGCGGCCAGGGCGAGGGCCGCGTCGCGGGTGAGCGGTACGGCCGCCATCGCGCCGGGGGCGCAGAGCCGCTGCATCAGCCGGCCGCGCTCGGCGGTCAGCCGCAGGCCGTCCTCCAGGGAGAGGGCTCCGGCGGCGTGCAGGGCCGCGTACTCGCCGACGCTGTGCCCGGTGACGGCGGCAGGGGTGACGCCGGTCTCCTGCCAGAGCCTCGTCAGGGCGCACTGCAGGGCGAACAGGGCGGGCTGGGCGGTGTCGGTGGGCCAGGGGGAGCCCTCGCCCGCGGAGCCGGGTCCGCCGAGCGGCCCGCCGAGCAGTCCGCCGAGCGGCCCGCCGAGCGGCGCGCCGAGCGGCGCGCCGAGCAGTCCGTCGAGCAGGGAGCCCCCGGTCAGGTCACGGTAGTGGCGCTCGCAAGCGTCGAGGACGTCGCGTACGGCGGGGAAGCGCTCGTACAGCTCCGCGGCCATGCCCCGGTACGGGCTGGCCTGCCCGGTGTAGAGGAAGGCCGCGTCGGCGGCGCCTTCGCGTGGCGCCGTACCGGTCGTCACGGCCGCCGTGCCCGTGCCGGCGAGCCAGGCGTCGAGGGCGTCGGCGAGCGCGGCCGGGGTGGCGCCGCGGGCGGCGAGCCGGTGGCGGCGGTGGGTGCGGCCGAGCGCGGCGGTGGTGACGAGGTCGGCCTGCGGGATCCCCGGGCGCTGCCGCAGCGCGTCGCGGAAGGCGCGGGCGTTGGCGGCCAGCGCCTCCTCGCTGCTGCCGGAGACCAGGAGGACGTCCGGCGGGGCCGCGGCGGCGCCAGGCCGGGGCCCGGGCGCGGACTCGGGGGCCTGTTCGAGGACGAAGTGGACGTTGGTGCCGCCGATGCCGAGCGAGGTCAGGCCCGCGCGGCGCGGGTGGTCGACCTCCGGCCAGGGCACGGCCGTGCCGGGGATGTAGAAGGGGCTGCCGTCCAGGGCGAGCAGCGGGTTGGGGGTGGTGAAGTTCGCCATCGGCGGGACGACGCCGTGCTTCAGGACGAGCAGCGTCTTGATCAGGCCGGCCAGGCCGGAGGCCACGTCGAGGTGGCCGATGTTGGCCTTGGTCGAGCCGAGGGCGCAGTAGTGGGTCCGGTCGGTGTCCTGGCGGTAGGCGGCCGCGGCGCCGTCGAACTCGATCGGGTCGCCCTTGAGGGTGCCCGTGCCGTGGGTCTCCAGGTAGCCGATGGTGTCCGCGCCGACGCCCGCACGCTCCAGGGCCCTGCGGATGGCGGCGCACTGGCCGCCGGCGCTGGGGGCGGTGTACGCCTTCTTGTCCGCGCCGTCGTTGGTGACGCCCCAGCCGCGGATGACGCCGTGGACGGTGTCGCCGTCGGCGAGGGCGCGGTCGAGCCGCTTGAGGACGACGGCGGCGACGCCGGTGCCGCCGACGGTGCCGTCCGCGCCCGCGTCGAAGGCCCGCAGCCGGCCGGACTTGGAGAGGATGGAGCCCTTGACGTACTGGTAGCCCAGCACCTGCGGCACGTGGACGGCCGCCGCGCCGGCGAGGGCGATGTCACAGTCCTCCGCGAGCAGCGCCTGCGCGGCGGTCTGCACCGCCACGAGCGAACTGGAGCACGCGGTCTGGACGTTGACGGCCGGTCCGGTCAGGCCGAGCCGGTAGGAGACGCGGGTCGCGGTGAAGTCCGGGGCGTTGCCCGTCACGATCTGCATGCCCGACATCCAGTTGTCGGCGGGCACGCTCGGCAGGACGTGGTTGAGGAGGTAGGTCTCCAGCGTGTAGAGGTGGTAGCCCGTCGTGGCGTAGACGCCCACCCTGGTGCCGTCACGCTCTCCCGGGTATCCCGCGTTCTCCAGGGCGTGCTGGGCGCACTCCAGGAACATGCGCTGCTGCGGGTCGGTGAGCTGGGCCTCGCGGGCGCTCATCCCGAAGTGCTGGGCATCGAAGCCGGTGAGGTCGTCCAGGATCCCGGAGGCGCCGACGAAGTCGGGTGCCTCGTAGCGCTCGGCGGGCACTCCGGCCGCGGCGAGTTCCTCGTCGGTGAAGCGGGTGATGCAGTCCGTCCCGTCGCGGACGACGCGCCAGAGCTCCTCAGGGGTGTCCGCTCCCGGTAACCGGAAGGCGAGTCCGATGACGGCGATGCCCTGACCGGTGCCTTCGTGGTGCGTGGATGTCATGAGCTGCGGCCTTCCGCGGTCTTTACGTCCGTCGCTGTGTCGCCCGTCGATACGCCGCCCGCCGATGCACCGTCCGCCGACGCGTCGCCCGCCGACGCGTCGCCCGCCGATACGCCGCCTGCCGATACGTCCCGGACACCCTGACCACCGGCCGGCCCGCCCGCCCCCCGCGTGAGCCTGCCGCCGCGCCTGAGGAGCAGGACGAGCAGGGCGACGCACAGGGCGATGGCCAGGCCGTGGAAGGCGGCCACCACCTGCAGCGGCGAGAACGTCTCCAGCAGGGCCGCGCTGACGATCATGCCGAGGCCGAAGCCGGTGTTCTCGGCCGAGGCGGACAGCCCGAAGAGACGGCCGCGCTGGGCGTCGGGGGCGGCCTGGAGCCGGGAGATGTACACGATCTCCGTGAACCCGTCGGCCATGCCGGCCACCAGCGCGGCGATGATCGCCGGAATGGTGGGCAGACCGGCGAAGACCACGATGAACGCCGCCGACATCACGCACGCCCCGAGCGCGAACGCCCGCTCCCCCGGGGTGCGGCCGGTCTTCTTCGTGACCCGGCCGAACAGCTGCTGCGCGACGATGTTGCCGATGGCCCAGGTGGCCCAGAACTGGCTGATGAACGTCGCCGGGTGGGCTGGGTCGAGGCTGTCCGAGTAGATGGGCAGGGCCACGTTGTGGGACGAGGAGCCCAGGCCGTCGACGGCCCGGACGGCGATCATCACCGCGAGCAGGGGCGCCGTGCGCAGCAGCATCCGGGCGAAGCCGCTCGCGGCACCGCTCTCCTCCTGCCCCGCGCCCGCCTCCGCCGGCCCGTCCTCCGCGGCCGCCCGGGTCCGTACGGGCAGCAGGAACAGGACGGTCGCGGAGATCACGAAGGTGGCGGCGTCCAGCGCGAACGCCGCGGAGTAGCCGAGCTGCGCCACGACCAGACCGGACGACGCGAAGCCCGCGATCATGGCGAGGGAACGGCCGGTGACGAGCAGGCCGTTGGCGCGGGCCCGGTGCTCGGCGCCGACGATCTCCGGCACGCTGCTGCGCAGGGCGACCTGGGAGAGCGTCGAACAGAACCCGGTGATCACCGCCAGGCCGAAGAGCAGCCCGACCCGGGCCCCGTCGGGCGCGAGCAGCAGGGCGACCAGGGCCAGGGCCTGGGTGAGGTCGGCGCCCACCATGAGCCGCTTGCGGTCGCGGGTCGAGACGAGGCGCCCGGCCACGAAGCCCGAGAGCACGTTGGTCACCAGGCGGACGGCCATGAAGAGGCCGGCGGTGAGCGCGCTGCCGGTGACGTGGTAGACGAAGACGTTCAGCGCCACCATGTTCAAGTAGCTGCCGTACGCCGAGATTCCGTTTCCGACCACGAGCAGACGGAAGTGCCCCATGCGCGGTCCCCCTCCGCTCGCTCCGGGTTGCGTCGGCACCGCGGTCGGCGGCGCACGCTCTCACACTCGCCCGGTTCGAAGCGGGGCTGGAGCCACGGAAGTTGGGGACTTGACAGTCGTCTTACCTGCGATTAAGGGGGCATTGACCGGTTGGCCACTATTTTTTGCTTGCATTTAGCCGAGTTCGTGGTTAGATCCATTCAAAAGCGTCGCGCGGGGGGAAGGAACTTCACCCGCGGCCGGCCGCGGGCCACCCATGCCGCGCGGCTCCGCCTGCCCCATGGAGAACCGATGCCCGGCCTCAGCGTCCAGACGGGACCGCCGCGCCTTTCGCCCCGCGAGCGGCAGGTACTGGCCCACATCGGGTCGGGGCTCACCTACCACCAGACGGCCCGGCGACTCGGCATCAGCGTCCACACCGTCGGCACCTACCTCCGCCGCATCCGCGCCAAACGCCCCGCACCGACGCTGGCGGATCTCGTACGCCTCAGCATCAGCCAGGACGCGGGCTGAGCCGGGACCACAGGCTGATCGGCGCGGGGTCGCGGGCCGCGGACGGACACAGAAGCCCCCGGACCCTCTACGGGGCCCGGGGGCTTCTGTGAGGCTCCGGAGAGCCCCGAGGTCACTCGGCGATCAATCAGCGATCAGTCGGCGGCCCGGACCGGCTCCGGCTGAGCGGCGGCCGGCTCGGCGGCGTGGGCGGCCTGGGCCTTCTTGGCCTTCATCCGCATCACGACGAACGAACCCAGACCGAAGAGCACGGCGGCGACCAGACCGAGCCAGGAGAACTTCTTCAGCCACTCCTCGGCCACCTTGCCGACGGAGTAGATCACCGCGACGGTGCCGCCGGCCCAGACGATGCCGCCGAGCACGTTGGCGATCAGGAACTTCCAGTACGGCATCTTCAGCACGCCCGCGAGCGGACCCGCGAAGATCCGCAGCAGGGCGATGAAGCGGCCGACGAAGACCGCCCACATGCCCCACTTCTGGAAGGACCGCTCGGCGGTGGCCACGTGGTGCGGACCGAAGTGCTTGGGGAACTTCCGGCCGAGCCACTCCAGCAGCGGCTTGCCGCCCTTGCGGCCGATCATGTAGCCGATGGAATCGCCGACGATGGCGCCCGTGATGGCACACGCCGCCAGAACGTACGGGTTGATGTGGTCCTGGGTGGCGGCCAGCAGCGTGGCACTGACGAGGACGATCTCACCGGGAAGCGGAATACCCAGGCTCTCCAGACCGATGACCCCGCCCACCAAGAGGTAGACGGCGATCGCCGGTACCGTTTCGAGCCACTCCTGGATGTGCAACGCCGGTTCCTCCCGTTAAGACCTGCTTCCCGCCGTGCACCGAAGCGGCGCACGGCGGGAAGCCTACTTGAGGTAAGGACTCACGGAGCGGCCCGGAGGTTGAGCGGAGGCCGCGCGTTGCCCGGGCGAGATGGCTCACACCGCACACCGTTCCGGACCGCCGCCCCGCGGTTACGGCAGCGGCGGGGCCTCGCCGACCGCGATGAAGGAGAAGGGTCGGTCGGCGAAGGCACCGTTGCTGTCGCCGGTCACGATGCGCACCGAGCCGGGCTCGATGAGATCGACATGGGCGTTGTCCAGGAGCAGGCCGAGCCCGTAGACGGTGGCCGTGACGGCCGGCGGGGCGACGAAGGGGTTGGTGAAGGTGATCCTGTAGTCCCCCGCCCCTACCCTCGCGACCTGGAAGCCCCGCCCGGACGAGGCGCGGCCGTCCGCGCTGACGACCCCGTACGCCCGCTGCTCCACCGGGCGCGCGGCGCCGATGCGGATGCTCAGCGGCGACGGGGTGCCGCCGATGGCTATGCCGTCCGCAACGGTGCGGTCACCCGGGGTGGCGTTCGGTAGGGCCTGGACGTTGACCGAGTAGAACCCCTCCGGCTTGTTGCCGATCGCCTCGGCCTTGAAGCGCACGATGCTGCCGTCCGGCTCCCGGCTCTCGACGGGGAGAGGTCTGTTGATTCCGGCGTCCAGCTGCATGTACCGGATCTCGCCGGTCGCGGGGAAGATCACGCCGTCCGGGAGCTTGACCTGGATGATCTCGCCCGGGCCGACCGGGTTGCCGTCGACGTACATCTCGATGGTGATGGAGTCCGTGTCTCCCGGCTTCAGGATCTGCGGGTTCGGGTTGCCTTGATTGATGTGAAATGCCATTCCTCTTCCTTCTTCCTTCCTCTGTGTGTGGTCACCCGGTGGGGGAGATCAGGGCGCGGCTACGGCTGCGCGGGCCCCATGGCGATGAAGTGGAACGGCAGGGGCTTCCAGGTGCCCACCGGGCTCGCGGTGCAGATCGTGACCGTGTTCGGGGTGACACCGCCGATCGTGACGCTCACCGACGGACTCGCCTGCGTCGCGGTGGCCACGACGACCGGCGCGGTGGTGAAGGGCTTGGCGAACGTGATCGTGAAGATCGAGGTCGAGGTGGAGTTCGGCGTCAGCTTCACGGTGAAGCCGGAGCCGACGACGACGGCTCCGTCGGCCCCGACGATTCCGTACACCCGCTGCTCCACCGGCTGCGCAGCGCCGACGCGGAAACTGAGCTTCGCCGCGGTGGCACCGATGGTGAGGCCGTCCGTGACGGTGCGGTCACCGGGGGCGGCGTTCGGCAGGGCCTGGACGTTGACCGAGTAGAAACCCTCCGGCTTGTTGCCGATCGCCTCGGCCTTGAAGCGGACGAGCCGGCCGTCGGGGTCGCGGCTCTCGATGGGCAGCGGCCGGTTGATGCCGGAGTCCAGGTTCATGTAGCGGATCTCGCCGGTGGGCGGGAAGACCAGGCCGTCGGGGAGCTTCACCTGGATGATCTCGCCGGGGCCGACCGGGTTGCCGTCGACGTACACCTCGATCGCGAACGAGGCGTTGGCCCCGGGCTGCAGGACCTGCGGGATCGGGTTGCCCTGGGTGATGTGGAATGCCATGTCTCTGCTTCCTCTTCTCTCGGTGTTTCTCGGGCTTCTCGGTGTCTCTCGGTGAGCGGTCACCCGTCGGCGACGGGTGCCTCGTGCGGGAGCCGGTCGCCCGGGGTGACCCGGTGGTAGGCCGCGAGCTGCGCGGCGGCGATCCGGTCCCAGTCCAGGTGGGCCACCGTCGGCGGCCCCTTCGCGCCCAGCGCCGCGCAGCGGGCCGGGTCGCGGGTGAGCGCGGCCAGGGCGGCCGCGTAGGCGTCGAGGTCGCCGGGCGGGACGCGTACGCCCACGTCGTCGGTGACCAGGTCGCGCAGGCAAGGGATGTCGAAGGCCAGCACGGGAGTGCCGGTGGCCAGGGCCTCGGCGGCGACCATGCCGAAGGTCTCCTGCCGGCTGGGGACGCAGGCCAGCCGGGCCGAGGCCAGCAGGTCGAAGCGGGCCGGGCCGTCGACGCGGCCCAGCCAGCGGACCCGGTCGGCGATGCCGAGCCCGGCGGCCAGGGCGCGGGCGGCCTCCGCGTGCGGGCCGTCGCCGGCGATGTGCAGGGCGGCCGTGGTGTGCGGGGCGGCAAGGGCGTAGGCGCGCAGCAGCAGGTCCAGGCCCTTCGACGTCGTCTCCAGGCGGCCCAGGTAGAGCACGTGGTCACCCCGCTCGACGGCGGGCCGGGTGAACGCGGCCCGGTCGACGCCGTTGGGGATCACCTCCACCCGCGCGGCCGGGTTGCGTCGGCCCAGCTCCGCGCCGAGGCCGTCGCTGACCGCGAGCAGCGTGGTGTGCGAGGCGAGCCCGCGCCGTTCGACGGCGCCGAAGGGCAGGTGGAACTCGCGGGCCTTGTCCGCCGCGAACAGCCACTGCACCAGCCCGACGACCGGCCGGCGGGTCAGGTGCGGGACGCAGACGGACGAGAACGGGGCGGCGAAGTCCTCCACCACGACGTCCGGGTCGTACCGGTGTGTCAGCCGCCCCAGCCGGGTGACGACGGCGGCGAAGTAGGCGATCTGCGCGGCAAAGCGGCTGCGGGCGAGCGGTCCGGGGTGCGCGGGCAGGGGTACGTACCGGACGCCGTCGCGGACGGTCTCCGTGGCGCCGGGCCAGGGGGCGACGAGGACGGTCACGTCGACGCCGCGCGCGGCCAGCCGCCGGTTGACCTCGTGCGTACGGACCGAGCCGCCACCCGCGCCGGGCCGCCGCGGGTCCTCGAAGCCCAGGTGGAGCACGCGGTACGGACCGGGGCGGCGGGGACGGGTGCGGGCCGCCGAGCCCGCGGCGCCCAGCACCACGAGCACCCCGAGCGCCCACAGCACCGGGTACGGCCGCAGGGCGGACAGCACGCAGCAGGCCACGGCACCCGCGGCGAGCGGGCCGGCGGCCCCCGCGGCCGGGCCGAGCCCGGGCACCCGGCGCCGCGCGAGCCCCACGATCACCACCGCGGCGGCGCAGGTCACGGCAGCTGAGCACCAGGCCAGGGCCGGCGGGCGGGCGGCCGTGAGCGCGTAGGCGGCGCCTCCGGCCAGGCAGGCGAGACCCAGCGTCACGACGACCCGCCACACCGGGCCCCAGGCCTGGAACACCACGCTCGCCAGGGCGATCGTGGCGCCCGCGAACCCGGCCAGGGCGAGCGGGAGCAGCAGGGCGCCCGAGGCGGTGTAGTGCCGGGGCAGGACGAGCCCGGTCAGCGCGCCGGGGCAAGTGGCGATGGTGACGGTGACGGCGATGCCGGTGATCCAGTGCAGCCGCAGCGCGGTCCGGAAGCGCTCGCCCGCGGCGGGGGACGGCCCCGCCGCCAACCGGGGGAAGACGACGGTGGCCAGCGCGGCCGACAGGAAGAGCGGCACCCGGGCGAGGACGAGCAGGGCCTGGTACGGCGCCAGGTCGGCCGATCCGCCCCGCACCGCCACGGCGACCACCACGTCCAGCGTGAACAGCACGCACGTGAGGACCTGGATGCCGCCGACCGCGGCGGCCCGCCGCCACCACTCCGTACGGCCTCCGGGAACTCCGGACGCTTCAGATGCTTCGGAAGCTTCGGACGCACGGTCGCCCGGCTCCGCCCCGGCCTGCCCGCCCGCCGTCCGCTCACCGCGCAGGGCGACCAGCCCGGCGGCGGCCGTGACCCCCGCACCGGCGGCGAAGGCCCCGATCGCGCCCGCGCTCCCCCACCCCGCCGCGACGGCCCCGACGGTGGCGGCGATGCGGACGGCCACCTCGGCGACCCGCAGCGCGGCCAGCCCGGCGAAGCGCTCGCGGCCCTGCAGGTAGCCGGCGCCCACCGAGTTCAGCCAGAGCATCAGGCACGCCGCCGCCAGCCCGGCGAGCGGGCCCGGACCGGCGTACGAGGCGACGGCCCCGCACGACGCGACGGCGGTCAGGAAGGCCAGTCCGAGCGCCAGCCACAGGCAGGTGCGCACCGACGACCGCCGCCGCGCGCTGCCCGGGGTACCGGCGGCGACCTCGCGGGCCAGCACCCAGGGCACGGTGGCGCCGGCGAGGGTGCCCACGCTGAGCAGGACCGAGGAGACGGCGGCGTAGACGGTGAAGTCGGGCGCGGACAGGCGGTGGACGAGGAACAGGGCGAGCCCGTAGTTCCCCGCGCCGACGAGCACGGCGGACAGGGCAAGGGGCAGGGCTCCGTGGACCGTCCCCTTCTCCGGGTTCTCCTGCGCCGGGGTCACGGCAGGAGCAGCGGAAGCGGCGGAAGCGTCAGGCGCGGCGGTCGTCGTCACCATCGTCACCCCGCCTTTCCGGAGCCGGAGCCGGAGCCGGCGACCAGGGACCGCACGTCATACACGCGCAGCGCCCCGACGGTCTCCCCGCGCTCGCTGTGGACGAGCCGCGCCTCGCGCTCCAGCACGCCGGGAAGCCGGGAGCCGATCCGCGCGTATCCCTGCTGCACCAGCTCGGTGGACAGCACGAGGTAGTCGACGCGGTCGCGCCTGAGGTCGGCCGTGGTCCGCCACTCGGCGAGCCGGGCGCCGGGCAGGACGAAGGACGTGCCCTCGTCGGTGGCGGCGACGACGCTGCCCTCGGGCAGGTGAGCCCGGGACCAGGCCAGGGTCCGCCGGAGCGCGTCGTCGTGGCGGGTGTGGACGCGTGCCCAGACGACGGCGTTCGTGGTCAGGGCGAGGGCGGCGAGCACGGCGAGCGCCCTGGTCGCCGTGGCACTGCCCCTGCCTCTGCCCCTGCCCCTGTCCCTGTCCCGGAGGAGGACGTCGGCCGCGAGGGCGACGGCGGCCGTGCTGGTGACGACCAGCGGGTAGAACATCTGCTCCTCAAGGGTGCCCAGCGCCATGGCGTAGAGCAGGTGCAGCAGCGTGCACGCCGCCCACGCCGTGATCAGGATCCGCCCGGGACGGTCAGCGAAAATCTCCGGCCGCCGGACGCGGGACCACAGCAGCCACGCGGTGGCGGCGGTGCCGAGGGCGATCAGCGCGTAAGGAACGGCGAACTGGCCGAGCTGGACGAGCAACCGGTCGGTGAACGCCACCGACCCGTCGCCGCTGTTGAAGCCGCTGATCTGCTTGATGCCGAGGGCGCGGGCGATGCCGTCGGTCTTCTGCGCCCACCAGGGCGCCCAGTTGCCGGTGGCCGCGGTCGTCACGACGTACACCGCGTAGCCGGCGAGCGTGACGGCGGCGGCCGTCAGCCGCATCCGCCGCACCTCGCCGCGCGCGGCGAACCCCAGCACAGTGACAGGTACGAACGTACCCAGGGCGTAGGGCTCCTTGGTGGTCACCGCGAGCGCGAACAGCAGCCCCGCGCCGGCACCGGTGGCGGCCCGCCCGCGTGGGGTGGCCGGGGTGCGGGCGAGGACCAGCATGCCCAGCGCGGCGGCGGCCGTGGCCTGGGCCTCCAGCATGACGCGGCTGTCGAAGCGGTTGAGGAACGGGTCGAGTCCGAGGAACAGCCCGGCGAGCAGCGCCGCCGGGGTCCGGACGGCGCGGCGCAGCAGCGCGGTCACGGCGACGACGGTCAGCGCGCCGGTGACGGCGACGACGGGCCGCAGGTCCAGCACCTGGTGCAGCAGGTCGCCGGACCCCTGGCCGGTGAGGCGCATGGAGGCGGCCAGCAGCGCGAAGAGGGCGGGCGGGTGGAGGGCGAAGAACTGCCCGTCGAAGACCGGTCCTTCGCCGTCGGCGAGGTGCCGGCTGATGGCGGTGTAGTAGAGCTCGTCGACGAAGACGTCGTAGGAACGGCCGGTGAAGGCCAGCCGCAGGGCCAGTGCGAGGGCGAAGAGGGCAAGGAGGGCGAGCAGGGCGCCGCGGCCGGCGGCCCGGGTGGAGGCGCGGCGGCGGCCCGCGTCATGCCGCCGCGCCCGGGAAGGGGGGTGGGCCTGCCAGCCGAGGATGTCGCTGTGCCGGGCGAGGCGGACGGACACCCGCTGGTCGCCGGTGTCGACGCCGATGCGGGCCAGGACGGCCTCGGCGTCCCGTTCGTCGGCACCGAGCAGGAGCAGTCCGGGACGGGGGCCGGTGAGGTCGATGAGGTCGGTCGTGCGCAGGGCGGCGAGGTCGGCGCGTTCGAGGACGTCGGCCGGGGCGCTGACGAGGGTGCAGGCGTCGGTGACGGTGCGCCGCTCGGCGGCCTTCTCCCGACCGGTGCGGCCGTGCAGCCGGCCGTCCTCGGCGGTGAGCGCCGCGAGCAGGTGGGCGGCGGTGGCCGTCCAGCTGAACCGGGCCGCCCACTCCCGGCATTCGGCCTCCCAGCGGGCGGCGTCCTGCGGTGGGGCGACGGCGCGCAGGGCCTTGGCGAGGCCGGAGGCGAGGTCGTCGTCGGGGCCCAGGAGCCATCCGGTGACGTCGTGGCGGATGGTGTCGCGCAGCCCGGGGACGTCGTAGGCGAGCGCGGGCACACCGGCCGCCGCGGCCTCCATCACCGACAGGCCCCAGCCCTCGGCGAGGGAGGTGGTGGCGGTGATCCAGGCGGAGTCGACGAGGGCGTCGCGCTCCTCCTGCTGCACGCGGCCGTGCAGGGTGACGCAGTGGCCGACGCCGAGTTCGTCCACGAGTGCGCGGAGCTCGTCGCGGGCCTCGCCGTCGCCGACGACGTGCAGTTCCACGTCCGGCAGTTCGCGGCGGAGCGCGGGCACGGCGCGGACGAGCCGGTCGACGCGCTTCTGCGTGACGAGTCTGCCGACGCAGACGATGCGCGGTGCGGCGGCCCGCTGCCGGGGGCGGCCCGCGGGCGGCACCGGGTCGAGGCCGGCGGGCGCGAAGTGGACCGGGCCGCGCACCGCGAGCCACCGGCGGATCTCCGCCCGGGTGGAGGGCGACACGGCGCACACCGCGCGCCTCCCGTACACCAGACCGCTGCCCCGCCCCTCCAGCCAGCGGCCGAAGCCGGCGACCGGGCGCGGGAACCACAGGGCGAACTGCCCCTGATGGACGTGGTGGATGAGCAGGACGACGGGAGTGCGGCGGCGGAGGGCCAGCGGGGTGAAGAAGGGGATGCCGTTCTGCGAGTCGATCACGCCGGCCACGGAGCGGCGGTGGCGCAGCAGCCACAGCAGGACGAACGCGTAGACGGTGAACCGGCCGCCGCCGCGCACGACGCTGCCGAAGCCGGTGTCCTCGCGGCGGGCGGTGCCCCGGGGGCGGGAGGTCAGGTAGGTGACGCGGACGCCCGCGTCGTGGAGCTGACGGGCGACTTCCTCGCAGTACAGCTCGGCACCGCCCGCCTGCGGGTGGCGGCTGTCGCGCCAGTTGCACACGACCACGTGACGGCCCTGCCAGTCCCGGGTGGCCGGGAGGGCGGCTCGTAAGTCCGTCGGGGTCATCCCGCCTCCCCGACAGCACGGGCGGAGGGTGCGTGGTGCACGACCCGGGGCGGGAGGCGGTGCATGGTCCGGTGCAACCGCCACAGTTCCCCGGCCACGCGGCGCCCGTCGGTGAACGGACGGAAACTGGAGCCTTCCTGGTCGCTCCACACGACCGGGAACTCGGTCAGGCTCAGCCCCAGGGCACGGGCCCGGGCGATGACCTCCAGGTCGAAGGCGAAGCCGGTGGTGGCGATGTCGGCGAAGACCCGCCGCGCGGCTCCGGCCTCGAAGAACTTGAACCCGCACTGGGTGTCCTTGACCGGCCCGGAGAACCGCCGCGTCGCCAGCCGGAACCCGGCCCCGCCGAGCCGCCGCAGGGCGGGCTGACGGACCGGGATGCGCGCTCCCGTGCAGCGGCGCGAGCCGATGACGACCTGCCAGCCGTCCTTCAGGAGTGCGACCGCGTCGTCGATCGCGGTGGCCGGGGTGGCGAGGTCGGCGTCGCAGAAGCCGACCCAGCGGGCTCGGGTGCTGACCATCCCCCGGGACACCGCGGCCCCTTTGCCGCGGCGGGAACACCCGGTGACGGTGACGGGGATGCCGGAGGCGGCGAGCCGGTCCACGCACTCGGCCGTACGGTCGCTGCTGCCGTTGTCGACGACGCGCAGCGCGGCGGTCAGGGGCATGCCACGCAGATGGTCGGCGAGGGCGAGCACGGTGGGGGCCAGGCGCTGTTCCTCATTGTAGGCGGGGATGACGAGTTCGAGGTCGCAGGTGGTGGCGACCGGCACGGGGCCGGTCCCGGATAAGGGGATGCGAGCGGAGACCTCGCTGGGCGCGGGTGCTGCCGTCCGGGGGCTGTTCATGGGTGGGGACGTCTCCTTGTACGAGGCGTGCGGGCGTGCGGGAACCGGTGGCCCGCCTTCGGGCAGGGCGGGCCACCGCCCCTGTCATGCGGCTACGGGGTGGCCATGCGGCTACGGGGTGGCGCTGAGCCGGACGCGGGCGAGCAGCATGCCGGAGCTGCCGTCGGGATTGGCGTCGAGCTCCTTGCTGAAGCCGGACCGTCCGGGGTTGGCGAACCGCACGGTCACCGCGGTGACGCCCGGGGGCACCCGGAAGGGCAGCCGGCGCTCGCGCCAGCCGGGGTCGTTGAGCTTCTTGCCGGAGTCGTGGGAGGCCGCGGCGCCCTTCCCCGTGTAGTACTGGACGTAGTCGTCCCAGGCCAGGGCGGTCTCGGCACCTCCCGGCTTCCCGTACCGCACCTCCGCCCGCAGACAGGTGGGCCGGCGGTAGGGCTCCTCGGGGTTCGGCAGGACGTGGTAGCCGGTGAGCAAGGCGAGCTCGTACGCGGCGCCGGGGGTGACGTCGACGGTCTGCTCGATGAAGCCGCAGGTGTTGTCGCCGTTGATGTCGACGACGTTCTCCCCCTTGCCGAAGGGGGGTTCGGCACCGGCCGGGAGGTGCCCGTCGGCGTCACCGTTGATCAGATCGACGAGCCTGCCGGGCTCGCCGGTCTTCGAGACCTCCCAGACGCCCCTGCCCTTGTACTGGCCGACGGTCCAGGCGTCGAGCTTCTGGGCCTCGTATCCGTAGAGGACTCCTTCGAGGGGGCGCCAGTCCTTGCCGGCCCGGAAGCGGACGTCGGCGAAACCACCGTTCCGGATCAGGTTCCCGGGCACGGGGCGGGGCCCGGGAGGCCCGACCTGAATGCGCAGCGGCGCGGTGGCGGTACCGATCCCCAGCCGACCCCACAGCAGGTCCTCGGGGGCTTCGGGCAGCACCTGGACATTGACGGAGTAGTAGCCGTCGGCCTCGTCCGAGTGGTCTCCGAGATGGATGGCGTGGGTGAACTGAAGCCGCCGGTTCGCCTCGTCGTAAGGGCCGTACGCGAGCTCTTCCCGGGGCTTCTTCGGGGGGTGGTAATAGACCTTGCCCCCCTTGGGGAATTCCACCCCCACCGGGAACTCCACCCAGATCATTTCCTTCTGACCGCTGATCGGTGCACTACCGGGCGTCAGCCGGAGATCTATCGCGAAGAACTCCTGCTGCCCCTTGGCCAAGCGCACCGGCACGGGCAATCCCTGAGCAATGACGAAGGGCATTCGACCCACCTCCACTTGTCCGTTCGAGTCGAGGAGGACATTACTGGCGAGCCGATAAAGAAATGCAAAACGGAGCAGTCCGCTTCGGTAAACGCGACAGCATTGAGCCAGCGAGGCCCGCCGGATCCACCCTTAATGATCTTGAGAACCTCGGCTCCGGTTAGCGCCATCGCCCACGTAGCGTCAAGAGCGCCCCGACCATGCATAAACTCGCGTAAACGCCCCGGGCGGGAACCGGCTCAAAAATGCCGCCGATAAAGTTGAATCCGTATCGTAATCAGGGGCTGACCAAAACCCGATCCCAGGCTCTTCGGCGATTGGCGGATGCGTTCCGCGGCGTGCTACCAATGACCCAGCAAGCCCACCGAGCCGAATTCACTGGCACGGCGGGCCGAACCATTTCTCGACTTCCATCGGAGGCACGGACATGGCACTGGCATTCAAGACCCGCGAATTCCAGCTCCGCATCACCCCGAGCGCGGATGAGGCAACGGATCGCTTCGACTTCGAATTCCCGAGCGACATTCGGGAGGACAGCAACGGCTACGTCGTCGATGCGGTGCTCCAGTCGTTCAAGTTCGAGAACTTCGTCAACGGCAGCACGGAGGACTGGGAAATCGGCGGCGAGTCCGTCAAGCTGGAGGTGACCAACAAGGCCCGCCGCAAGGCCACGGTCGTCGTGCGTACCAACATTCGCCCGCAGGAAGCCGTCGCGCGGACGAATCCGGCTTTCCAGTTCCGCGCCACCGTCACCGTGCTCGCCATAGCGGACCTGAAGGGTTCCACCTCGTGAACGAGGCCGACGGAGCCTGACACCCGAACAGTCACCGCCACCCTCCCCGCCAGGCGATGACCAAGGCCGCAAACAGACGAAGGCCCCACCCGTACCCCCGGGTGGGGCCTTCTCACCGTTCAAACGAACCCAGCAGCCGCTACGCGTTGGGCCGCAGCGTCCAGACGACCGTCATCTCGCCCGTGACGTCGCCACCCTCGCGGGTGATCGCGATGTGGACGGGGAACTCCGGCCGGCCGCCCGCGTCCAGTTCGGCGACGACCTCGGCGGCCGGGCGGCCGAGTTCGGCGGTGGCGGTGACGGGGCCCATGGCGAGCTTCTTGTAGCCGATCTCGGCGCGGACGGCGAGCGGCACGGCGCGCGAGAGCTGGTCGCCGAAGGCGGCGAGGACGATCGCGCCGCTGGCGGACTCGGCCAGGGTGAACATGGCGCCGGCGTGCGGGCCCCCGACGTGGTTGTGGTAGTCGGGCTGGTCGGGGAGGCGGACGACGGCACGCTTCGCACTGGCCTCCTCGAAGACGAGGTTGAGCGTCTTCGCCATGGGCACGGTGGCCAGGAGCATGTCGCCGATCGACGGCTGGGTGGTCTCAGACATGCCCGCAAGTTACCAGTCGGTAGCAACGGCGGGAAGGGGCGGCCTCACCGAGGTCATCTTCTGCCTCTATGGTTATCGGCCATGTGGCCAGGACAGCAGCCGCCCGGGGGCGAGCAGAACCCGCAGGATTCGAATCCGTACAAGACGCCGGTGCCGCCGCCGGGGCCGCCGTCCGGCGCCCAGCCGGGCTACCCGCAACCCAACCCGTACCAGCAGCCGGGAGCCCAGCCGGGTGCCCAGCAGCCGAATCCGTACCAGCAGCAGGCCACGGGCGGGCAGCACCCGACCCCGCCCATCGGCCAGCAGTGGCACACGCCGGCCCCGGCCGGGGCCCCGGAGCCGCCGCGGGACAACCGCAAGCGCACCACCGTGATCGCGGTCACCGCGGCGATCGCCGTCGTGGCCGCCGCCGTGATCACCGGTGTCGTCGTCCTGAAGGACGACGACAAGGAGAACGTGGCGAACAACAACCCGACGACGGCCCCTTCGGCGTCCTCGTCGGCGGCGCCGTCCCCGTCCCAGGGCGCGAGCGAGGCGCCCGCCGACAACCCGCGGGCGAACGTCGAGGTCAAGCCCGTGATCGACGGCTGGAAGGTCGTCACCAACAGCAAGCGGCACGTCGCCTACGACGTGCCGCAGGAGTGGAAGGTCCTCCCCCCGGGGACGAGCTTCGGCTTCACGAAGGACGGCGACAAGTCCTTCCCGCCCAAGGGCGGGGGCATCAACATGTCCGGAGTGGCGCGCTTCGCCGAGGACCGGTGCGAGAAGGACGCCGTCCCGGTCGCCGCCGGCACCAAGGGCGCCCAGGGCGCCAAGAGCGAGGCCGACGCCGCCGAGAACGAGGCGCTGAACTGGCTCTACTGGGGCTTCGACCAGAAGAAGTCCGGGAAGTTCAGCTACTCCAAGGGCAAGGAGTTCAAGAGCGACCACGGCCTGACCGGCACCTCGTCCTCGGCGACGGTCACGGGGATCAGCGAGAAGCACCACTGCGCCACCGCCGCGAAGTCCGTGACGGTGACGTACAAGGACGTCAACGGCGACCTGGCCACGTGGTGCTTCTACAGCGCCACCGGCACCGACGACGAGATCCCCGACGACGTCATCAAGAAGATCATGAGCTCCCTCAGGCCCCTGAAGAGCTCCTGACCCCCGGCGGTCTCCCGGCGCACCCGGCAGCCCCGGCACACCCGGCGATCCCCGGCCCCGCCGGTCCGCGGCCCCCGCGGGGCGTTCGGCGTCCGCGTCAGCCCACGCTGAACGCCCCGCCCGGCGGCTCGGGGGAGCCCACGGCGTCCGCGTCGTCGACCGGCTGCGCACCGGCCACGAACCGCTCCAGCGCATCGCCGTGCTCGACCCGGGCGGGGAAGGCGTCCCCCGCGGCGCGGCGGGCGAGCGCGGTGACCGGGAGCTCGGTGTGCGAAGCGACGAGGACCGCGTTGCCGAAGCGCCGGCCGCGCAGCATCGACGGCTCCGCGATCAGGCACACGTGGGCGAAGACGGCCCGGAAAGTGGCCACCTGCGAGCGCAGGAAGGCGAAGGGCGCGCCGTCGGCGAGGTTGGCCGCGTAGCGGCCGTGCGGGCGCAGCACCCGGGCGGCGGCGCGCGCGTAGGCGAGCGAGGTGAGGTGGGCCGGCACCCGTGAGCCGCTGAAGACGTCGGCGACGATCATGTCGGCGGAGGCGTCCGCGGAGGCCTCCAGCTCGCTGCGCGCGTCACCGGCGATCACCTCGACGCCCGAGCCGGGCCGCAGCGGCAGGTGCTCGGCGACCAGCGCGAGCAGGCCGCGGTCGGCCTCGACGACGCGCTGCCGGGAGCCCGGGCGGGTGGCGGCGACGTAGCGCGGCAGGGTCAGCGCCCCGCCGCCGAGGTGCAGCACGTCGAGGGCCCGGTGCGGCTCGGCGGCGGCGTCGAGGACGTGGGCGATCCGCCGGGTGTACTCGAATTCGAGGTGGGCGGGGTCGTCCAGGTCGACGTACGACTGGGGCGCGCCGTTCACCGTGAGCAGCCAGGCCCGCTGCCGGTCCACGTCGGGCATCAGCTTGGCGGTGCCCCAGTCCACGTCCCGCGTGACGGGTATCGGTTCTTCCACTCCCCTATTGTGCGTTCACGGCACGGCGGGGGTGACCGTTCCGGTGCCGACCGTGCGGCCTCCTTCGCGGATGACGACGGCGAGGCCGGTTTCGAGGGGCACTTCCCGGTCGAGGACGACCGACATGGTGACGGTCTCGCCGGGCAGCGCGACGCCGGGCCCGCCGAGGATCACGGTGCCGGGCACGTCGGCCGTGCGCAGGTGGAACTGCGGCCGGTATCCGGAGAACAGGGGCGTGTGCCGGCCGCCCTCGTCCGCGCGCAGCAGGCGCACGTCAGCGGTGAAGCGGCGCCGCGGCACGACGCTGCCGGGTGCCGCGACGGTGTCGCCCCGGTGCGCGTGCTCGCGGTGCAGGCCGCGCAGCAGCAGGGAGACGCGGTCTCCGGCCCGGGCGTCCGGCAGCGGACGGCCGAAGGATTCCAGCCCGGTGACGTGGGTGTCGCAGGGGCCGTCGTGCCCCAGGAGCTGGACGTGGTCGCGGAGCCGGACGGTGCCGCGCTCGATGACGCCGGTGACGGCGATGCCGCGCGCGGGCAGGGTGAGGACCCGGTCGACGGAGAGCAGGAAGGGCGCGTCCGTGTAGCGCAGGGGTGTCGGCACGTAGGTGTCGACGGCGTCGAGGAGCGCCTCGATCGTGGCGGTCCAGCGCGGGTCGCCCTGCAGCGCGCGCAGCGCCGAGACGCGGACGACGGCGGTGTGCTCGCCGTCGTAGCCGTGGGCGGTGAGCAGGGCGCGCACGTCCTGCTCGGCCAGGTCGGTGAGCTCCGGCCCGGCCTCGTCCGCCTTGGTGAGGGCGACGACGAGGTGGCGCACGCCCGCCCGGCGGGCGAGCAGCAGGTGCCCGGCGGCCTGCGCCGCGGGCCCGTCGACTGCGGAGACGACGAGGACGGCGCCGTCGAGGCGGGCCGTGCCCGCGAGCAGGTTCTTGGTGAAGCGGGGCCGGCCGGGCGGGTCGGTGTGGGCGTAGTGACGGGTGCCGGTCTCGTAGGCGACGTGGACGCAGGCGACGGTGGCGCGGGGCGCGTTCTCCTCCGGGCCGCGGCCGGGGCCGGCGGGCGGGACGGAGAGGGCCCGGGCGCGGGTGCCGAGGACGTGGGTGACGGCGGCGGTGAGCGTCGACTTGCCGTGGCCGGCGGGGCCGAGGGTGGCGATGTTGACGTGCGGTTTGTGGCGCGGATGGCCTGATGCTGGCCGGTTCATGCGCTCGATGCTCGCGCACGGTGTGCGGGGCGTCGAACGGTTTTCCCCGGCCACGGGCGGTGGCCGCACGGAAGGCGTTCGAGTGAACGTACGGGGAAGGAGTGTTCCTGCGCCGCCCCGTCTTTCCGGGATGACGACCTCTTTATATCCCTGTCGGTTAGGCTCCAGCGATGCCCGAAGCCGCCCCGCCCTCCCCCGGCCCCGCCGAGCTCCGCTCGCACGCCCGGCTGTTCCCGTGGTTCCGCCTCGGTCTGCTCGTGGTGCTGCTGGCCGCGGCCGCGGCCACGGTGCTCGCGATGCACCCGGAGCGGATGCTCGCCGAGGGCTGGCCGGAGCTGTCGGGCGGTGCGGCTGTGGTGCTGTTCTCCGCGGCGTACGGGCTGTGCACCGCGGCGTTCGTGCCGCGCCCGATCCTGAACATCGCCGCCGGAGCGCTCTTCGGCGCCCCCATGGGGACGGCGGCCGCGGTGGTGGGCACGGTGCTGGGCTCGGCCGCCTCCTTCGGGCTGGGCCGGCTGCTGGGGCAGGACGCGCTGCGGCCGCTGCTGCGCGGCCGGTGGCTGAAGGCCGCGGACCGGCAGCTGAGCCGGCACGCCTTCCGGTCGATGATGGCGGTCCGGCTCTTCCCGGGCGTGCCCTTCGCCGCCGCGAACTACTGCGCGGCGGTCTCCCGCATGCGCTGGACCCCGTTCCTGCTGGCGACCGCCCTGGGCAGCGCGCCCGCCACGGCCGCCTACGTGATCGCGGGCAGCCACGCCACGGCGCCGACGTCGCCCGCCTTCCTCGGCGCGACGGCGTTCATCGCCGTGACCGGACTGGCGGCGGTGGTCGTGGCGTGGCGCAAGAAGGGCCTGTCGCGGCGGCTGTCGCGGTCCTCGTAACGTCTCCGTTTCCGGCCGCCGGCGGGCGACTTGGGCCCTTCCGCCATCCGGGCGGACCGGCGCGCGCGGGCGCTGCGGGAGTGCTGTCCTGTCCTGGACACACCCCCGAAAGGAGCCGCCCCGTGATCCCCGTCGAACAGCTCTCCGAACCCGCCGTACGCACGATGGTGAGCGCCCTCAACGCGGGCGACCGCACCGCCTTCCACGAGTCCCTCGCGCCCGGCGCGACGATGGCCGACGACGGCACCGACCGGGACCTCACCCAGTGGGCGGACCGCGAGGTCTTCACGTCCAACGGCCACATGGACGTCGAGTCGCAGAGCGACGACGGCCTGGCCCTCGTCGCCCGCTACCGCAACGACACGTGGGGCGAGATGCGCACCAAGTGGCTCTTCACCGTCGACGGCGGGAAGGTCACCCGCTTCGAGACGGGGCAGGCCTGACGCTTCGTCCGCATCCGTCGTCCGCTGCGGCTCCGGCTTAAGGAACCGTTCACCCGGGCGACGTCGGCGCGCCTTCCATCCTGTGGATGATCGGGCGGCCGGTGCCGTCGTGCCGGCCCGGCCGCGACGACTTGGATGGCACAGGCCTACATGTCTTGGTTCGAATCCTTCGTCCTCGGACTCGTCCAGGGACTGACCGAGTTCCTCCCGGTCTCCTCCAGCGCCCACCTGCGGCTGACGGCCGCGTTCGCGGACCGGCCGGACCCGGGCGCGGCGTTCACCGCGGTCACCCAGATCGGCACCGAGGCCGCCGTGCTCATCTACTTCCGCAAGGACATCGCACGCATCGTCGGCGCCTGGTTCCGGTCGCTGCACGACCGGCGGGCGCGACGCGATCCCGACGCCCGGACGGGCTGGCTGGTCATCGTCGGCTCGATCCCCATCGGGGTGCTGGGCCTGGTGCTCAAGGACGCCATCGAGGGGCCGTTCCGCGACCTGCGGCTCATCGCCACCACACTCGTCGTGATGGGCCTGGTACTCGGCTACGCCGACCGGCTGGCGGCGCGCGACGAGGGCGGCGGGCGGCACCGGGCCGCGAAACGGCGCAAGGAGCTGCGGGACCTGACGGTCCGGGACGGCCTGGTCTTCGGCTTCTGCCAGGCGATGGCACTGGTGCCCGGCGTGTCCCGGTCGGGCGCGACGATCAGCGGCGGCCTGCTCATCGGCTACAGCCGCGAGGCGGCGGCCCGCTACTCCTTCCTCCTCGCCGTCCCGGCAGTGCTCGCCTCCGGCGTCTTCGAGCTGAAGGACGCGGGTGAGGGGCACACCGCCTGGGGGCCGACGATCTTCGCCACGGCCATTGCCTTCGTGGTGGGCTATGCCGTGATCGCCTGGTTCATGCGCTTCATCTCCACCAGGAGTTTCATGCCTTTTGTCATCTATCGCATCCTGCTCGGGCTGCTGTTGTTCGCTCTGGTGGCGGCCGGGGCGCTGAGTCCTCACGCCGGCGAGAACCTCGGCTGAGACCCGGCGGGCCCGGCTCATCCCTTTTCGGGACGCCTTAGTAGGACGAAGCAATCCCTCCGCAATACCGGGAAGGTAGCGAGCTGGTCACGATTGATGCAGACGGCGCGTTTGCGGTTGTTACCGAGGGTACGGTTCCCCGGTCCGTTCGTACCTCAAGTAACCCGCACCTCCGGGGGATGTATGCGCACCACAGCCGTCACCGCCTTCTGCCTCGCCGCCGCCCTGTCCCTCGCCGCCTGCAGCAGCGAGACGAAGGCCGAGACCGTGAAGTCAGCCGGCTCGTCGCCCTCCGCCGCGGCCGACGAGCCCACGGGCAAGCCCCTGCCGATGGGGAAGGGCACCGAGACCGTCGGCGCGGGCGGCGGAGGCAAGCTCGAAATCACGCCCATGAGCGTCGTCTACGCGGCCAGGACCGCGACCGACAAGCCCGCGCGCGGCCTGTTCGCGGTCGTCACGGTGCAGGAACGCCCGATGACGGACGTGGCCGCCGCCGAGACCACGCCGACCGAGAAGGGCGGCTGGCAGTGGATAGCCGCCGACGGTCAGGCCGCCAACAACGAGGCGAACATCTTCCTGAAGGGCTTCGACTCGGGCGGCCCGATCCGGGCCGGCGCCTCCCAGGTGAGGGCCCGCACCTTCGACATCAGCAACGCCCAGCGCGGCGGCACCCTCACCTACACCGACGGTGAGGGCAAGAGCTTCCGCTGGACGATCCCGGCGCAGGACTCCGGCCCGCAGACCGCCCAGGTCAAGAAGGTCCTGGGCGGCTGACACCACCGGGCGGACCGCTCCCCCGCCCTCCGGATGCGCACCGCCGCCCCGCGGCGCACGCTAGTGCACATGGGCACGAGACGGCCGCCCCCGGCGGCGCACGTGCGGCCCCGGGGCGCGGTCCGGCCCACCGCGGGGAGAGCGGCCGTGGCCTTCGCCGCCGCTGCGGCCGTGGCGACGGCGGGCGTGGCCTGCGGAGGTTCCGGCAAGGCCGGCACGGGGCAGACGATCACGCTGTCCGGCGGCCCCACGGCCTCCCCCTCGGCGCGGGTGGCCGCCTTCGGCGACACCTACGCGTACCGCCGCGGCCTGAAGGTGACGGTCACGAGGCCGGAACGGTTCACCCCGTCCGGCACCTCCCTGGGGCACACGGCGGGCAACCAGCCGGTGAAGTTCACGGTCAGCGTCACCAACGGCTCCAAGGAGCCGATCGACACGGCGGGCATCCTGGTGACCGTCGAATCCGGCGACAAGGCCGACCGGGCGGCGCAGATCTTCGACAGCGCGAGCGGCGTCGGCATCCCCTTCACGGGCACCCTGGAGCCGAAGGCGTCGGGCAAGGCGACGCTCGCCTTCGACGTGCCGCAGGGAGGACTGGGCCGCGTGGACGTCGCGGTCCGCCCCGGCTTCGGCCAGGAGTTCGCGACCGTCCACTGGGCGGGGCCGGTGAACTGAGAACGACGGTCCACCGGTACGGCGACCGCGTACCGCTGCGCGGCGCCGGCGCCCACCGGCATGACTCCCCCGCGCCCGCATGAAGGGGCGTTCAAGCCCGCGGCAGCGAAACCGGCCCGGCGCCGGCGGCGTCACAGCCGACGGCGTCACACCCGGCCGCTCCGCCGCCACGCCCGCGCGGTTAGGGTGGCGGCGCGGCCTCAGCCGCAACCGCCGCATCCTGCACACGCTGGGAGTCACCTTGATCGTCGTGGACGCCTCCGCACTCGTTCTGGCGCTCGCCGACGACGGACCGCGGGGCGACGGCGCCCGCGCCGCGCTCGCGGCGGACGCCGAGTGGGCCGCCCCCGAGCACATCCTGGTGGAAGTGATGCAGTCCCTGCGCGGGCTGTACCTCGCGGGACAGGTGACCGCCGAGCGGGTGGCCGAAGTCGCCGGGGAGCTGCCCGGGCTGACGCTGCGGAAGGTCGCCGTCGAGCCCCTGCTGGGACGGATGTGGCAGCTGAAGGACAACCTCACGCCGGACGACGCGGCCTACGTCGCCGTCGCCGAGGAGCTGGGGGCGACGCTCGTGACGGCCGACCTGCGGCTGCTGCGCGCCACCGGCCCGCGCTGCCCGATCCGGGGCATCACCGACGCGGCGGGCACCGCCACCGCGTCCGGCCGCTCCTGACGGAGCCCGCCCCGCCGCGCGCCGCCCGGCCGCCCCGCTCCGCCATCCAGTGAAAGGGGAACGATGACCACCATCGACGACGCCGTACTCCTGCGCAGGGAGGGGCGCGCGGGCCGCATCACCCTCAACCGGCCCCGCACCATCAACGCGCTCACCCACGCCATGGTCCGCCGCATCCGCGCCGCCCTGGACGCGTGGGAACACGACGACGCCGTGACCACGGTGGTGCTCGACGGCGCGGGCGAGCGCGGCCTGTGCGCGGGCGGCGACGTCCGGGCCGTCCACGACGACGTCCGCGCCGGGCGCAGCGCCGGCGCCGGGGAGTTCTGGCGCGACGAGTACCGGCTCAACGCCCGGATCGCCGCCTACCCCAAGCCGTACGTCGCCCTCATGGACGGCCTGGTGATGGGCGGCGGCGTCGGCCTGTCCGCGCACGGCGGCATACGGGTCGTCACCGAGCGGTCGGCGGTGGCCATGCCCGAGACGGCCATCGGCTTCGCGCCCGACGTCGGCGGCACGTACCTGCTCTCCCGGGCCCCGGGCGAACTGGGCACGCACCTCGCCCTGACGACCTCGCGCATGGGCCCGGGCGACGCCGTGCGCGCCGGATTCGCCGACCACTTCGTCCCGGCGGCACGGCTGGCGGAGTTCGCCGCCGCGCTGGCCGTGGCCGAACCCGCCGAGGCCGTACGGGCCTTCGCCGCCCCGGTCCCCGCCGGTGAACTGGCCGCACAGCAGAACTGGATCGACCACTGCTACGCCGCCGGCACCGTCGAGGAGATCCTCGTCCGGCTCACCGGGAGCGGCGTCGCGGAGGCCGGGAAGGCGGCGGAGGCGATCCTGGGCAAGTCGCCCACGGCGCTGAAGGTCACGCTGAGCGCGCTGCGCCGCGCCCGCCGGCTGCCGGGGCTGCCCGAGGTGCTGGAGCAGGAGTACCGCGTCATATGCGCCTCGCTGGCCGACCCCGACCTGCTGGAGGGCATCCGCGCGCAGGTCGTCGACAAGGACCGCACGCCGCGATGGGTGCCCGCCCGGCTGGAGGACGTGACGGACGCGGACGTGGAGCGGCACTTCGCGCCGGTGGACGGCGGCGGGCTCGGGCTCGCCTGACCCTGCCCGGCCCCGGCCCGGCCCCCGCCGGACCCGGGGCCCCCGTCGGCCCGGTCACGTCCCCGTCACGTGCCGAACAGCTGCGTCCAGTACGTGCCGGCCCGGCTGCCCGTGGCGTAGCCGACGCCGATGTGCGCGAAGTCCGGCTTGAGGATGTTGGCGCGGTGGCCGGGGCTGTTCATCCAGCCCCGGACGACTTCCGCCGCGCTGCGCTGCCCGCAGGCGATGTTCTCGCCGATGCCCGGATGCGGGCACCCCGCCGCCCGCGCCCGGTCCCAGGGCTCGCTCCCCTCCGGCGAGGTGTGGGCGTAGAAGTCGCGGGCGACCATGTCGTCGCTGTGCGCCTGCGCGGCGGCGGCCAGCCGGGGATCGGCGGCCAGCGGGCGCAGACCGGCCGCGGCGCGCTCGGCGTTGGTGAGGGCGGTGACCTCCGCGGCCAGCCGGGCGAGCCCGCCGGGGCTCATGGGCGCGGCCCACACGGCGGTCCAGTAGGTGTCCCCCGACGGCGCCGCCGCGTGGCCCACGCCGACGTGGGCGACGGACGGATCCCGGAACGGCGCTGCCCGCTCGCTCCCGCCCAGGCAATAGGCGACGAACTCGGCCGGGGTGCGCGGGCCGGAGACGAGGTGCTCGGCGACGGTCAGACAGCGGTAGCCGGTGGCGGCTATGCGGTGGTGGAGCGAGGTGCCGTCCGGGCTCTCGGCGGCGAGGCGGCCGCGCGCGGCCAGGTCCGCGGCGTGCGCCCGGGCCGCCGCGACCAGCCGGTGGTCCACGGTCACGGACGGCACCCCGGCCGCGGACCGCTCGGCGTTCACGAGAGCGGCGAAGGCCTTACCCGTCGCATCCGGCCCGTGCGGCGCGTGCGCCGCATACGTCGTGGGCGTCGTGGGCGTCGCGTGCGCGCCGTCTTCCTCGTCCGCCACGTCCACGCCGAAGTCCCTGGCCACGCCCGCGAGTCCGTCCGCGTACCCCTGGCCCAGGGCCCGTATCTTCCAGCCGGTGCCGCGCCGGTAGAGCTCGGCGAGCATCAGCACGGTCTCCGGGCCGGGGCGCGGCGGCGCGAACCTGGCCAGGACCCCGCCGCCGCTCCCCGCGACGCTCAGCACGGGCAGGGGCAGCGCCCCGAGCCGTGTGCCGGGGTCGGCCGGGCTGACCACGACCGTGACCCGCGCGGCCCCGGGCCGCAAGCCGCGGGGGTCGACGGTGACGGTGTCACCGTGGAGCCGGGCTCCGGGCGCGGACGGCTGGTTGTAGAAGACGAAGTCCCCGTCCCCATCAACCTTTCCGCTCTCGCCGGTGACGATGACCGACAGGTCGAAGGGGCCGGGCACGCGGAGCGTGAGCGTGCCGTCGGGCAGCACGGCGTTCCCACCGGCGACCAGGTCGTTCATCGCGGTTCCTCCGGGATTCCGGCCGCGGGTCGGCCGGTCCCGAGAAAACGCGCCGTAGAGCCGGGAGGTTCCCGGAGCCCGAGGCACCGCCTTTGCCCTCAATCGCCGGGCAGGCTTTTAATTCTTGTGGCGGAACGCCTCCAGCAGCCGTTCCGCCGCCAGGCTCGCCGGCAGCGTGCCCTCGCGCACCTGCCGTTCGATCCCCGGCCCGGCGGCCCGGACCGCGGGGTGGTCGCGCAGCTCGTTCAGGAGCTGTTCGCGGACCATCGTCCAGACCCAGTCGACCTGTTGCTCGCGGCGCCGCGCGGCCAGCGCCCCGGTGCTCTCCTGGACGCGCCGGTGCTGCTCCAGCCGGTCCCACAGGACGTCCAGGCCGGTGCCCTCGCGGGCGCTGCAGGTCAGCACGGGCGGGTTCCAGGCGGCGTCCGGCGGCTGCAGCAGGCGCAGCGCCCCGGCCAGTTCGCGGGCGGCGGCCTTGGCGTCGCGCTCGTGGGGGCCGTCGGCCTTGTTGACGGCGACGATGTCGGCCAGTTCGAGGACGCCCTTCTTGATGCCCTGGAGCTGGTCGCCGGTGCGGGCGAGGGTGAGCATGAGGAAGCTGTCGACCATGTCGGCGACGGCGGTCTCGGACTGGCCGACGCCGACGGTCTCCACGAGCACGACGTCGTGGCCCGCGGCCTCCATGACGACGATGGTCTCGCGGGTGGCGCGCGCCACGCCGCCGAGGGTGCCGGCCGTGGGCGAGGGCCGGACGAAGGCGGCGGGGTCGACGGCGAGGCGCTCCATACGGGTCTTGTCGCCCAGGATGCTGCCGCCGGTCCGGCTGGAGGACGGGTCGACGGCGAGGACGGCGACCCGGTGGCCGAAGCCGGTGAGCATCGTGCCGAAGGCGTCGATGAAGGTGGACTTGCCGACGCCCGGCACGCCGGTGATGCCGATCCGCCGGGCCGCCCCCGCGTGCGGGAGCAGCTCGGTCAGCATCCGCTGGGCCAGGGCCCGGTGGTCGGCCCGGGTGGACTCGACCAGGGTGATGGCGCGCGCGACGACCGCGCGTTTGCCGTCGAGCACGCCCTTGACGTAGGCGTCGATGTCGATCGTCCGTGCCATCGTCAGGAGCCCTTGCTCACAGCTCGTGGCCGAGGACCCCGGCGAGGGTCTTCAGCAGGTCGTGGGCGGCGTCCGGGATGACCGTGCCGGGCGGGAAGACCGCGGCGGCGCCCATCTCCAGCAGCGTGGGGACGTCCTGCGGCGGGATGACGCCGCCGACGACGATCATGATGTCCTCGCGCCCCTGCTCCGCCAGCTGTTCGCGCAGCGCCGGCACGAGCGTGAGGTGGCCGGCCGCGAGGGAGGAGACGCCGACGATGTGCACGTCGGCCTCCACCGCCTGCCGGGCGACCTCCTCGGGCGTCTGGAAGAGCGGGCCGACGTCGACGTCGAAGCCGAGGTCGGCGAAGGCGGTGGCGATGACCTTCTGGCCGCGGTCGTGGCCGTCCTGGCCCATCTTGGCGACGAGGATGCGCGGGCGGCGGCCGTCCTCCTGCTCGAACGCCTCGACCAGGGCGCGGGTGCGCTCCACGCCGGACGACGGGCCGGCCTCTTCGCGGTACACACCGGAGATCGTACGGATCTGCCCGGCGTGCCGTCCGTAGACCTTCTCCAGTGCGTCGGAGATCTCACCGACGGTCGCCTTGGCGCGGGCGGCGTTCACGGCGAGGGCCAGGAGGTTGCCCTCCAGGCCGGGGCCGGAGCCGGCCTCCGCGGCGCGGGTCAGCGCGTGCAGGGCGTCCCGGCAGGCCGCTTCGTCGCGCTCGGCGCGCAGCCGACGCAGCTTCTCGATCTGCTGGGTGCGCACGGAGGAGTTGTCGACCTTGAGGACCTCGATCTGCTCGTCGCTGTCCACCCGGTACTTGTTGACGCCGATGACGGGCTGCCGCCCGGAGTCGATGCGGGCCTGGGTGCGGGCCGCGGCCTCCTCGACGCGCAGCTTGGGGATGCCCGCGTCGATGGCCTGGGCCATGCCGCCGGCGGCCTCGACCTCCTCGATGTGCTGCCAGGCGCGCCGCGCGAGGTCGTGGGTGAGGCGCTCGACGTAGGCGCTGCCGCCCCACGGGTCGATGACCCGGCAGGTGCCGGACTCCTGCTGCAGCAGCAGCTGGGTGTTGCGGGCGATGCGGGCGGAGAAGTCGGTGGGCAGGGCGAGGGCTTCGTCCAGGGCGTTGGTGTGCAGCGACTGGGTGTGCCCCTGGGTCGCGGCCATGGCCTCCACGCACGTGCGGGCCACGTTGTTGAAGACGTCCTGCGCGGTCAGCGACCAGCCCGAGGTCTGCGAGTGGGTGCGCAGGGACAGCGACTTGGCGTTCTGCGGCTCGAAGCGCTTGACGAGCCGGGCCCACAGCAGCCGGGCGGCGCGGAGCTTGGCGATCTCCATGAAGAAGTTCATGCCGATCGCCCAGAAGAAGGAGAGCCGGGGCGCGAACGCGTCGACGTCCAGGCCGGCTCCGATGCCCGCCTTCAGGTACTCCACGCCGTCGGCGAGGGTGTAGGCGAGCTCCAGGTCGGCCGTGGCCCCGGCCTCCTGGATGTGGTAGCCGGAGATGGAGATGGAGTTGTAGCGCGGCATCTTCTGCGAGGTGTACGCGAAGATGTCGGAGATGATCCGCATCGAGGGCCGGGGCGGATAGATGTAGGTGTTGCGGACCATGAACTCCTTGAGGATGTCGTTCTGGATGGTCCCGGCCAGCTTCTCGGGCGGTACGCCCTGCTCCTCGGCGGCGACGATGTAGAGGGCGAGGACGGGCAGCACGGCGCCGTTCATCGTCATCGACACGCTCATCCTGTCCAGCGGGATGCCGTCGAAGAGCTGGCGCATGTCGTAGATGGAGTCGATGGCGACGCCCGCCATCCCGACGTCGCCGGTGACGCGCGGGTGGTCGCTGTCGTAGCCGCGGTGGGTCGGCAGGTCGAAGGCGACGGACAGGCCCTTCTGACCGGCCGCCAGGTTGCGCCGGTAGAAGGCGTTGGACTCCTCGGCGGTGGAGAACCCGGCGTACTGCCGGATGGTCCAGGGCTGGTTGACGTACATCGTCGGGTACGGGCCGCGCAGGTAGGGCGCGATGCCGGGGTACGTGCCGAGGAAGTCGAGCCCGTGCAGGTCCTCGGCGGTGTAGAGCGGTTTGACGCCGATGCCCTCGGGGGTCTCCCAGACCAGGTCCTCGGCGCTCTTGCCGGTGGCCTCCTTCAGGGCCGCGCGCCAGTGGCCGGGGTCGGCCGCCCGGCCGGCGTCCGCCGGGCCCAGCTCGATTCCGGAGAAGTCGGGAATGGGCATCACGCGACTCCGATGCAGTCGAGGACGGAGGAGAGGACGGCGACCGCGTCACCGCCGGCGAAGACGAACTCGTCGACCCCGGCCCGCAGGTACGCCTCCCGCTGCTCGCCGCCGGGCTTCCCGGCGAGCAGGATCCGGCCCGCGCCCGCGGCCTTGAGCGCGGCGGCGACGGCTTCGGCCTGCTCGGCGTAGAGCTTGTCGCTGGAGCACAGGCACACCACTCCGGCGCCGCTGCGCGCGAACGCCTCGGCGACGGACTCCGCGCCGACCGTGGCGGGTTCGTGGACGGGCTCGACGCCGCCGGCCTGGAAGAGGTTGGCGGCGAACGTGGCCCGGCCGGTGTGGGCGGCGGCGGGGCCGAGCGCGGCCAGGAAGACGCGCGGGCGGGACCCGGTCGCGGCGAGGTGGGCGTCGGAGCGGGCCCGCAGGGCCTCGTAGGCCTCGTCGCGCCGGACCCGGGGCAGGCCGCCGCCGGGGGCCGCGGGTGCGGGCTCCCGCCGCACCGGCTGCTCGCCGAGGTGCGGGAACTCGCTGACGCCGGTGACCGGTTCGCGCCGGGTCGCCAGGTCGGCGGAGCGGCGGGCCCAGGTCGCGGCGAGCCGTTCGGCCACCAGGCCGGAGCGCAGCGCCGCGGCCTGGCCGCCGGCGCGCTCCAGCTCCTGGAACCAGGCCCAGGCGGCGTGCGCGAGCTCGTCGGTGAGGCGCTCCACGTACCAGGAGCCGCCGGCGGGGTCGATGACCCGGGCCAGGTGGGACTCCTCCAGCAGCACCGAGGAGGTGTTGCGGGCGATGCGGCGGGCGAAGGCGTCGGGCAGGCCGATGGCGTCGTCGAAGGGCAGGACGGTGACGGCGTCGGCGCCGCCCACGCCCGCGCCGAGGCAGGCGACGGTGGTGCGCAGCATGTTCACCCACGGGTCCCGGCGGGTCATCATCACCGTGGAGGTGACCGCGTGCTGGCGCTGGGCGGCGCCCGCGGCGCTGGCGCCGCTGACCTCGGCGACGCGGGCCCACAGGCGGCGGGCGGCGCGGAGTTTGGCGATGGTGAGGAACTGGTCGGCGGTGGCCGCGTAGCGGAACTCCAGCTGGGCGCAGGCCTGGTCGGCGGTCAGCCCGGCGGCGGTGAGCGTGCGGAGGTAGGCGACGCCGGTGGCCAGCGAGCAGCCGAGCTCCTGGGCGGCGGACCCGCCGGCCTCGTGGTACGGCAGGGCGTCGACGGTCAGGGCGCGCAGGCCGGGCCGGCCGTCGGCGCACAGGGCGGCGAGGGCGGCCGCGGCGGCCAGGGGCGCCCCGGGGTCGG
The DNA here is from genome assembly GCF_024519335.1 of Streptomyces telluris. Classification (NCBI taxonomy): domain Bacteria; kingdom Bacillati; phylum Actinomycetota; class Actinomycetes; order Kitasatosporales; family Streptomycetaceae; genus Streptomyces; species Streptomyces telluris. The sequence continues at coordinate 56,974 of NZ_JANIID010000018.1, read as the reverse complement.
CGCCGGTGCCGGTGCGGGCCAGGGTGCCGAGCGGGTCGGCGCCGAGGTTGCCGAGGGCGGCGCGGGGGGCGATGCCGCGCTCGTCGTACAGGCGCAGCAGTTCCCGGGCGGCGGCCTCGAAGTCCGCGCCCGCGTCGAGGACGACGGGGGCGAGGTCGAGGTAGACGCCGTCGAGGGCGGTGGCGATGCCGTCGACGGGGACGCCCGCGGGCCCGGCGGCCAGCCACAGGGAGGTGACGCCGTTCTCCAGGTCGGCGAGCACCGCTTCGTTGGCCTGCCGCGGGTCCGGGTGGGCGTGGCGCTGGCGCACGTCCCAGCCGGTCGCGGCCGTCCCTTCGGCCCGTCCGCCGCGGACGAACGGGGGGAAACCCGGGTAGCCGGGCGCGGCGGGGGCGTCGTCGGCGGTGTAGAGCGGGCCGGTTGCGAGCCCGTCCTGGAGTTCGGTGGCGAGTGCCGCCTCGGCAGCCGGGCCCGATGCGTCAGCCGCGCCCGCTTTGCGCAGTACACCCTCCACCAGGCGCTGCCACTGCTCGCGGGTGGGGTCCGGGAACTCGGCGGCCAGGGGGAAGCCTTCGTCAGGCAGGACCGTCATGGGGGGAAGGCTAGGGGAGCCGGGGCGCCCTGCAGCAGTGGCAACTGCTGTGACCTTGGCCTCTTCGCCCCGGCCCCCGGCCGCCGGGGCCGTGCCGCGCACACCGGTTCCGCGGCGGCCGCTTTGCCCGGGGGGGCGCTAACAGGTGCGGGCCGGGTCGTCGTGCGTCAGCACGCACGCGGCGCGCTCGCCGCGCTCCTTGCCGTAGCGGGTGACGAGGGCGGTGCGGAAGTCGGCCCACTGCCGGCGGGTGTCGGCGACGGCGCCCTGGACGGCCCGGTCGAAGTTGCCGCCGGTCCTGCCGCGCGCGGTGCCGGGGCTGCCGGTGGCGCCGGTGACGGCGTCGACGAGGCCTTTGTCCTTGTTGAGGTCGCCGTGCTGGACGCGGCTGGAGCAGCCGAGGGGCACGAGGGAGAAGCAGCCGGTGGTGAGGCCGTCCGGGACGGCCGAGGCCTGCGGCGGCTGCCCGCTGTTGAGGGCGAACAGCGGTGAGGGCGCGGGGAGGTTCAGCCCGGGCGGGTTGTTCTTGCCGACGGGGTGGCCGGGGTCGGCCTTGTCGGTCCAGTTGCTGTGCGAGTAGAAGTCCTGGACGCCGTGGAGGGCGCGGCCGAAGCCCTCGACGGCCTCGCACTTGTTGCGGCCGCGCACGCCGAGGGTGAAGGTGCAGTCCTTGGCGAGGTCGGCCTCGCGGGCGGCGACGGTGCCGTCGGCATTGAGGGTGGAGCCGGCGGCGGTGACGCCCTCGGCGAAGCGGGTCTGCAGGCGGGCGACACAGGCGAGCAGCTCCTTGGTCGCCTGGTCGCGGGTGCGGGCGTAGCCGGCCTGGGCGAGGTAGTCGGCGTTGTCGCAGTGGGCGGCCGGGCTGAGGACCTCGTCGGTGTCGGGTGCGCCGACGGCGCCGAAGGTGCCGCCGCGGCCCGCTATCTGGTCGAGGGAGCGGGGCTCGAAGCAGCTGCCGTCGGAGGGGGCGCCGGACGGGCAGGCCAGGGCCGCGCGCGTGATGCGCTCGTGCTCGGCGTGCTGGCCGAGGGTGTTGACGGTGCCGAACGCACGGGCGGGCGGCGCCTGAACGGTCATCAGCATCGGCGCGACCAGGGCGGTCGCACCGAGGAGGACGAAGGGGGTGAGTCTTCGCATGCTCTCGGAACCCTTTTCATGATCTTGGGGGGTGGAGAGCACAGTTGACCCGGATGGGCAGGTAATTCGCAATTCTGCGTGACTGGGGCAACGATCGGACGCTCTGTCAGGTGACGTACGGATCAGTCGGATTCCTGCGGCTCCGCGACCGTCCGGGCCCCGTCGTGCCGCCCCGGGACCACGAACTCGCACCACACGCACTTCCCCGAGCCGCGGGACTCGACCCCCCACACGTCGGCGAGCCGGTCGACGAGCAGCAGGCCCCGCCCCGAGACCCCCGACTCCCCCGGCTCCCGGCGGCGCGGCAGCGTGCTGGACTTGTCCTCGACGTCGACGCGCACCCGCCGCTCGGGGCCGGTGATGATGCGGATGGTGACCACGGCCGCGCCGTCGGTGTGGAGCAGGGCGTTGGTCACCAGCTCGTCGGCGACCAGCTCGATCTCGTCGGACCGCTCGCGGGCGCCCCAGGCCCGTACCGCCGCGCGGATCATGTGGCGGGCCGCGGAGAGGGCCTCGGGGTCGGCCGGGGCGATGTGCTGCTGGAGCCGGCCGCCGCCCTGGGTGGCCGCGCCCTGGCGGCGCAGCAGCAGCACGGCCATGTCGTCCTCGCCGACGCGCTCGCCGATCACCTCGCACAGCCGGTCGGCCAGCCGGTCGAGCTCGTAGGGGCCGTCGCGGACGATCGCGGACAGCCGCTGCATGCCTTCGTCGAGGTCGGAGCCGGGCTGTTCGACGAGGCCGTCGGTGAACATCAGCAGGGTCTCGCCGGGGTCGATCTCCACCGTGGTCACGGGGTAGTCGAGCCGCCCGAACTCGGCCGAGAGGCCGAGCGGCAGCCCCCCGGAGACGGGCAGGCGCCGGCAGGTGCCGTCGGTGTGCCGCAGCAGGGGGTCGATGTGGCCCGCGCGCACCAGCTGGACGACGCCGGTGGACAGGTCGGCCTCGGCGTAGGCGCAGGTGGCGAAGCGGTCGGTGTCGAGTTCGTGGAGGAAGGAGGAGGCGCGGGCCATGACGGTCGCCGGGGAGTGCCCCTCGGTGGCGTACGCCCGCAGGACGATGCGCAGCTGGCCCATGACGGCGGCGGCCTGGGTGTCGTGCCCCTGGACGTCGCCGATGACGGCGCCGACCCGCCCGCCGGGCAGCGGGATCACGTCGTACCAGTCGCCGCCGATGTCGCGGCCCATGCGGGCCGAGCGGTAGCGGACGGCGATCTGCGCGCCGGGGACCTCGGGGATGCGGCGCGGCAGCATGGACTGCTGCAGGCCCTCGGCGAGGTCGTGCTCCTGGTCGTAGAGCATGGCGCGGGCGATGGACTGGGAGAGGCTGCTGGAGAGGGCGATGAGCAGGTTGCGCTCCTGCTGGGTGAAGCCGCGGGTCTCCTGGTAGAGCAGCCCGATGGCCCCGACGGGGCGGGCCTGGGCGATCAGCGGGAGGTAGGCGGCGGAGGAGATGCCGGTGTCCCGGATGCGCTCCCACAGCCAGGGGTAGGAGCGGGCGAACTCGTCGCGGGACTCGATGAAGCGCGGGGCCATCGTGCGGATGACGTCGCTCATGGGGAAGTTGTCGTCGATGCGTGTCCAGCGGGTGCCCGGGACGTAGTGCTCGCCGGGCCCCTCGGCGACCATGTGGATCCGGCCGGCCTCGACGATGCCGAGGACGAGGAGGTCGGAGCCCAGGTGCTGGACTGCCCGGTCGTCGCGGAAGAAGTCGATGACGTCCTGGACGGTGCGCGCGTGGGCGAGGGCCGCGGTGAGGGTCTCCACGATGGTGGTGTGCGAGAGCCGGTTCGCGTCGCGCCTGCCGATGGAGTGGCCGAGCTCCTCGGCGGCGTCGCGGACGATGCCGATGATGCGGTGCGGGTGGCCCTCCCCGTCGCGCCGGATCCGGCCCTGGGTGTACGTCCAGTGCAGGCTGCCGTCGGGGGCGCGGATGCGGTAGTAGGCGCTGTAGGTCTCGCGGCCCTCCTTCAGGGCGCGGGTGACCTGGGCGTCCAGGTCGGCGGCGTCGGCGCGGAGCACCTTGCCGGCCAGGCCCGAGAGGCGGCCGTTGAACTCTTCGGGGGACAGGTCGAAGAGCTCCAGGGCGGAGGCGTCCATGTGCAGCACGCCGGTGTCGAGGTCCCAGTCGAAGCCGCCCATGCGGTTGAGGGCGAGGGTGAGCTCCGGGCGAGCGGGCCAGTCGTCCGGCACGGAACCTGCCGGTGCGGTGGCAGGCGTCGCTCCCCGATCAACCATAGAGCTACTCTGACACCTTTTGCCCGTTTCTTCGATGTGACTGCGCGCTCCGGAGTGGTACGGATACGCCATGGAGTGGTTCACGGTCTCCGGGTACTGGCTGAGCAGGCTGGTGCTGCAGCGCGCGCTCGCCGGCGTCTACCTCGTGGCCTTCCTGGCGGCGGCCCTGCAGTTCCGCGCGCTGATCGGCGAGCGGGGCATGCTGCCGGTGCCGCGCTTCGTGCGCCACGTGCCCCTGCGCAGGGCCCCGGGCGTCTTCCACCTGCACTACTCGGACCGGTTCTTCGCGGCGTGGGCGTGGACGGGCGCGGCCCTGGCCGCGGCGGTGGCGGCGGGTGCGGCGGACGCGGTGCCGCTGTGGGCGGCGATGGCGATGTGGGCGGCCCTGTGGGCGATGTACCTGTCGATCGTCAACGTGGGCCAGACCTGGTACGGCTTCGGGTGGGAGTCACTGCTGCTGGAGGCCGGCTTCCTCGCGGTGTTCCTGGGCAACGCCCGCACGGACCCGCCGGTCCTCGTGCTCTGGCTGATGCGCTGGCTGGTCTTCCGCGTCGAGTTCGGCGCGGGGCTGATCAAGATGCGCGGCGACCCCTGCTGGCGCGATCTGACCTGCCTGTACTACCACCACGAGACCCAGCCCATGCCGGGGCCGCTGAGCTGGTACTTCCACCGCCTGCCGAGGCCGCTGCACCGCGTGGAGACCGCCGCCAACCACGTCGCCCAGCTCGTCGTGCCGGTCGCCCTCTTCACCCCGCAGCCCGTCGCGAGCACGGCCGCCGCCGTGATCATCTGCACCCAGCTCTGGCTCGTCGCCTCCGGCAACTTCTCCTGGCTCAACTGGCTGACCATCGTCATGGCCCTCTCCGCGGTCGACGGAGCCGCGGCCGCGCGGCTCCTCGGCCTGCCGGCGCACGCCCCGGCGCCCCCTCCCCCGGGCTGGTACGAGGTCCTCGTCCTCGCCGCGACCGCGCTCGTGGCCGTCCTGAGCTGGTGGCCGGTGCGCAACATGCTCTCCCGGCAGCAGCGGATGAACATGTCCTTCAACGCCTTCCACCTGGTCAACACCTACGGCGCGTTCGGCAGCATCAACCGCAGGCGCTACGAGGTCGTGGTCGAGGGCACCGACGAGGAGCGGGTCGGGCCGGACACGGTGTGGAAGGAGTACGGCTTCAAGGGCAAGCCCGGCGACCTGCGGCGGCTGCCCCGCCAGTACGCCCCGTACCACCTGCGGCTCGACTGGATGATGTGGTTCGCCGGGATTTCCCCGGCCTACGCCGAGCCGTGGTTCGGCCCCTTCGTGGAGCGGCTGCTGACGGGCGACCGGGCCACGCTGCGGCTGCTGCGCCACAACCCCTTCCCCGACGCCCCGCCGACCCACGTGCGGGCGCGCCTCTACCTCTACCGCTTCACCACGTGGCAGGAGCGGCGGGAGTCCGGCGCCTGGTGGCACCGGACGCTGCGCGGCGAGTTCCTGCCGCCGGTGGCGCTGCGCCGCGGCGAGGCGTGATGCCCGCCGGTGACGGCGCGGCGCCGGTCACCGCGGGCCCAGCCCGCACAGCGCCAGCTCCGCGGCGGTGATCGACGGCTCGTTGCGCACCTCACGGCCGGGACCGCGCAGCACACCGAGCACCACCGGCGGCTTGACCAGCGCGCTCATCGGCGCGGACAGCGTCATCACGTCGAAGAGGGAGCGCATCACGACGGGGTTCACCGTCGCGGTGCGCATCAGGCGCTGGACGTAGCCGCGCAGCAGCCGGGCCGCGGCCGGGGGCTGCTCGCCGATCGCCCCGGGGTAGTTGATGTCCTCGCCCGTGGCCAGGTCCCACGGGCTGCCCGCGGCGCGGCCGACCGCACGCTGGATGCTCCGGGCCAGGCCGGGCGCCCCCAGGCCCCGCTCCGCCAGGAGGCCGCGGATCGCGACCGCGCTGTGGGCGGCCACGGACATGCCCTGCCCGTAGACGGGGTTGAACGTGGCGACGGCGTCCCCCACCACCGCGAAGCCCTCCGGCCAGGCGGGCATGCGCTCGAAGTAGCGGCGGCGGTTGACGGTGCTGCGCGTGAGGTGGACGTCGGTCAGCGGCTCCCGGTCCGCGATCAGGTCGGCGATCAGCGGGTGGCGCAGGCTGCGCACGAACGGCTCGAACTCCCCCGCCTCCCGCGACGGTTCGCCGCCGCGCGTGCCGCAGGCCGTGAGCAGCCAGCGGCCGCCCTCGACGGGGACCATCGTCGCGCCCTGGCCCGGCTGCCGGCCGTGCGGGTCGGCCTGGACGCTCACCACGGGGAAGCGCTCGCTGCCGGCGGGCGCCCGGAAGATCCGGGTCACGTAGACCATGCCGGTGTCGACGGTCTCCTCGTGCGCCGGGTGCAGCCCGAGCTCGGTGAGACGGCGCGCGGCCTGGGAGCCGCGCCCGGAGGCGTCCACCACCAGGTCGGCCTCCAGCGCCTCCGCGGAGTGGCCGCCGGCCGTGCGGACCTTCACGCCGGTGACCCGCTGCGCCTTGCCGAGCAGCGCGAGGGCGTCCGTCTCCTCGCGCAGCGTGACGCCGGGCAGCGCCAGCACCTGCTCGCGGACGACCATGTCCAGCAGGTCGCGCGTGCAGGCCATCAGGAACTGCGTGCCCGGCCAGCGCGGGTACCAGCCGTGCGGGCCCATCGCGACGAGCCCGGTCCCCAGCGGGATCCGGCGGGCCCCCGCCCGCACCCACCCCTCGATCGTGCCGGGCAGCAGGGACTCCACCGCCCGGGCCCCGCCGGACATCATCAGGTGCGCGTGCCGCGCCTGCGGCAGGCCCTTGCGCGGCTCCATCCCCTCGGGCAGCCGGTCCCGCTCCACGATCACGACCTCGCCCGCGTGCCGGGCGAGCGCGGCCGCGGCCAGCATGCCGGCCATGCCCGCGCCGAGGACCACCGCGCGGCCCGTGCGCCCGCCCGAGGAACCGGAGGAGGAAGAGGACGGAGAGGAAGGCGAGGGGGACGGTGTGGGGGCGCTCATGCCCGAACCCTCCCCACCGCGCACCGCGCCTACTCACCGGTTCACCCACGTGTGCCCGCCGCCCGCGGCCCTCGCACGTGCGCGCTCCTCCCGGATCGCGCACGGTAGGGGTACCGGACGGCGAAGGAGGCGGTGGGTGCGATGGACCCGGTGGAGGCCCTGGACCGGATCGCCTTCCTCCTGGAGCGCGCGGACGCGCCCACGTACCGGGTCAAGGCCTTCCGTACGGCCTCCGAGGTGATCGCCGGGCTGCCCGGGGAGGAGCTGCGGCGCCGGGCGGCCGCCGGCACGCTCACCGCCGAGAAGGGCATCGGGCCCAAGACCGCCGGCGTGGTGGCGGAGGCCCTGGCCGGGCGCGTGCCCGGCTACCTGGCCAAGCTGGAGGAGGAGGCCGCAACACCGCTGGCGGAGGGCGGCGAGGCCCTGCGGGCCGCCCTGCGCGGCGACTGCCACATGCACTCGGACTGGTCCGACGGCGGCAGCCCGATCGACGCCATGGCGCGGGCGGCGCGCGACGTCGGCCACGAGTGGGCGGTGCTGACCGACCACTCCCCCCGCCTGACCATCGCCCGGGGCCTGACGGCGCAGCGGCTGCGCGCCCAGCTCGACGTGGTCGCCGAGGTGAACGAGGACCTCGGCGACGGCTTCCGGCTGCTGCGGGGCATCGAGTGCGACATCCTCGACGACGGCTCGCTCGACCAGGAGCCCGGCCTGCTCGACGAGCTCGACATCGTCGTCGCCTCGGTGCACTCCAAACTGCGCATGGACGCGGACGCCATGACCCGCCGGCTGGTCGGAGCCGTGGCCAACCCCCTGGTGGACGTCCTCGGCCACTGCACCGGGCGGCTGCTGGCCGGCCGCGGGCGGCCCGAGTCCGCCTTCGACGCGGCGATGGTCTTCGCCGCGTGCGCCCGCTTCCACACCGCCGTGGAGATCAACTGCCGCCCCGAGCGGCTCGACCCGCCCCGCCGCCTGATCCGCCAAGCCCTGGACGCGGGCGTACTGTTCTCCCTCGACAGCGACGCGCACGCCCCCGGCCAGCTCGACTGGCAGATCCACGGCTGCGCCCGCGCCGAGGAGTGCGGAGTGCCCGCCGAACGCATCATCACGACGTGGACGGCGCCCCGGCTGCTGGAGTGGGCGCGGGGGAAGGGCTAGGCGGCAGGCGATGCCCCCGACCGCCCGGCGCGCGCCGGCCCCGCCGCCCGCGATCCGGCCGATGCTGGCGACGACCGCGCCCCTGCCGCCCGCGGCCGAGGAGGCCGCGTGGGCCTTCGAGGTCAAGTGGGACGGGATCCGCCTGGTCGTGAGCCTGCCCGGGGACGGCACCCTCCGGGCGGTCACCCGCGCCGGCAACGACGCGACCGCGACCTACCCCGAACTCCAGGCCCTGGAGGAGCAGCTGCGCGGCCGGAGCGCGGTCCTCGACGGCGAGGTCGTCGTCCTGGACGGGGCGGGGCGGCCCGACTTCGGGCTGCTCCAGCGCCGCATGGGCGTCGCCGACCCGCACCGTGCGGCCGGCCTCGCGGCCGAGTACCCCGTACGCCTCATGCTCTTCGACGTCATGCACCTCGACGGCCGGTCCCTGCTGGGCCTCCCCTACCGGGAGCGGCGCGCCGTGCTGGAGGGCCTCGGCCTCGCGGGCCCGGCCTGGTCGGTGCCGGCCGCCGTGGAGGGACACGGGCAGCAGGCCTGGGAGGCCACCCTCGAAGGCGGGTTCGAAGGCGTCGTCGCGAAGAAGCTCACGTCCCTCTACACGCCCGGCATCCGGTCATCCGAATGGCGCAAGACCAAGCACGTCGTCACCCTCGACGTGGTCATCGGCGGCTGGGCCGAGGGCCGCGGCTCCCTCTCCGGGCTGCCCGGGGCGGTCCTGGTCGGCGTGGAGGAGCCGGAGGGCCTGCGCTACGCCGGGTCCGTCGGATCGGGGCTCTCCGAGCGCGAGCGCCGGGACCTCGCCCGCTACCTGGCGGTGATCCCGCGCGCGGACCCGCCCTTCGCCGGCCCCGCCGACGTGCCGGCGGGCGCGCACTGGGTCGAGCCGCGGCTCGTCGCCGAGGTCGTCTTCTCCGGCTGGACGGCGTCCGGCCGCCTCCGGCACCCCGTCTGGCACCGGCTGCGGCCCGATCTGACCCGGCTCGGCTGAAGCCGGACGTCACGGGAGCCGCGCGCGGGTGGCGTCGCCGGTGAGCGGGGCCAGCAGGTCCCCGTACGTCTCCGCCCGGTCCAGCACCTGCTCGGGGGTGAAGGCGAGCTCGTCCGGGTCCCGGCACGCGGCGACCTCGTCCCAGGTGACCGGGGCCGCCACCCCGGGGGCGCCCTCCCGCAGCCGCACGGTGTACGGCGCGGCGGTGGTCTTGGCGCTCGCGTTCTGCGACCAGTCGATGAGCACCTTCCCCCGGCGTTCGACGCGCGCCATGGAGACCACGACGAGGCCCGGGTGCTCGCCCATCATGCGGGCGGCCAGCTCCTTGGCGTAGCCGCCGGCGGCCCGGCCGGACGCAGCGTGGACCGGCGCGTACAGGTGCAGGCCCTTGGAGCCGGAGACGACGGCGTGGGCGGTCAGCCCGTCGTCGTCCAGGAGCTGGCGCAGCCGCTGGGCGACCCGGCAGCAGACCACGAGGTCGGCGCCGGGCCCGGGGTCCAGGTCCAGGACGAGCCGGTCGTGCCCGTCGGGACCGGCCGTCGCCGTCCACTGCGGGACGTGCACCTCGTACGCGCCGAGGTTGGCCATCGCGACCAGGGCGGCCGTGGTGTCGATGACGACCTGCTCGGTGACGCCCTCACGGTGCTCCACCGGCACCACCCGCACCCACCGGGGCTTCCCGCCGGGCGGGTTCTTGGCGACCCAGCTCTGCCCGCCCGGTCCCTCCGGGGCGCGGACGAAGGAGGCGGGCCGGTCGGCCGTGTGCGCCACCATCACCGGGGCGATGCGGGCGTAGTACTGCAACACCTGCGCCTTGGTGTGGCCCGATGCGGGGAAGAGCACCCGGTCGAGATGGGTCAGGGCCAGCCGGTGGCCCTCGATCTCCACCGCCTGCCGCTCCGGAGAGACAGACATAAGGTAGGAATTCCCCGTGGAGGGATAAAACTATGCGGACCATGTGGAAAGGTGCGATCGGCTTCGGACTGGTGTCCGTACCCGTACGGCTGTACGCCGCCACCCAGGAGCACGGCCTCAGACTGCACCAGGTCCACGACGCGGACGGCGGCCGGATCCACCTCAAGCGCATCTGCGAAGCCTGCGGCGAACCGGTCGACTACGAGCACATCGCCAAGGGCTTCCAGGACGACGAGGGACACACCGCCGTCGTCACCCAGGACGAGCTGGCCGGGCTGCCGCTGCCCAGCAAGAAGCTCATCGACGTGCTCGCCTTCGTCGACGCCGACCGGATCGACCCCCTGCAGCTCTCCAACGGCTACTACCTCGCACCCGAGAGCGCCGCGGCCGACAAGCCCTACGTCCTGCTGCGCGAGACCCTCAAGCAGACCGAGCGGGTGGCCGTCACCAAGATCGCACTGCGCACCCGGGAGTCCCTGGCCCTCCTGCGGGTCCACGGCGACCTGCTGACCCTGCACACCATGTACTGGCCGGACGAGATCCGCGACAGCGGCGACCTCGCGCCGCCCTCCTCGGTCACCGTGCGACCGCAGGAACTGAAGATGGCCACGAGCCTGATGGACACCCTCTCCGAGGAGTTCGACCTCGACGAGCTGGAGGACGAGTACGAGATCGCCCTGAGCGAGCTGATCAACGCCCACCTGTCCGACCGGCCGGTCCCCAAGAAGGAGACGGCACCCGCACCGGACAACGTCATCGACCTGATGGCCGCGCTCCAGGCGTCCATCGACAACGCGGCCGGAAAGGCGGGGGAAGGACCGGAGAAAGGCGCCAAGAAGGGGGCTGCGCCCAGGAAATCGGCGCGCAGCACGGCGAAGAAAACCGCCGCGCCGCAGAAGCGCACCGCCGCCAAGAAGACGGCGGCGGCCTCCTCCACCGCCAAGGGCAAGAAGACCGCCGCGTCCACGGCCAAGGCCGGCACCGCCAAGAGCACCACGGCCAAGACGGCCAAGAAGACGGCGACCAGGAAATCCGGCCGCCGCGCTTCCTGAACCCGAGCCGACGGGGCCCGGAGCCGGCCGGGCTCAGTGCACGGCGTCACCCGCCGGCTCGGCTCCCTCGCACAGCGCCGAGGCGAGATCGGCCCGGGCCGTGGCCACGAGCCCGTCCGCCGCGCACTGCTGGGCCACTTCCAGCCCCTCGCGCAGCCGCTCGGTCGCCTCGACCGGCCGGTCGGCCCGCAGCAGCGCCGAACCATGGGCCACCAGGGCCGCCGCGAACTCGTACTTGCACGGAGAGCGGCGCAGGTGCACCACGGCCTGGCCGAGCTTCACCAAGGCCTCGTCCGGCTCGGCGACCAGGGCCGCCCTGCGCAGGGCGTCGCCGATGGCCGTGTCCGTGCCGAAGCGCGCGGCGTTGCGCACGGCCTTGTCGGCCAGGGCGCGGGCCCGCTCGGGCTCCTCGTCCTTGACGGCGACGGCCAGGTCGAGCGCCCACGGAGCCCACACGGTGTTGTTCCGCCCGCGCTCGTCCAGCTTGCGCCCGGCGGCCTCCAGCTCCGTGATCGCCTCCTTCCTGCGGCCCTGGGCGAGCAGCAGCCGCCCGGCCAGGCACGCGGCGTCGGGCAGCACGATGGCGGGCGTGTAGGGCGCCTGGAAACCGTTCTCCTCGGCGAAGGCCTGGGCCTCGTCGACCCGCCCGCGCGCGAGCAGGGTGTCGATCAGCAGGCAGGCGCCGTCCCAGTGGATCGGCAGGCCGGGGCCGAGGCGCTTGCCCAGCCGCAGCCCCTCGCGCAGCAGCGCCTCGGCCTCGTCCAGCTCGCCGCGACGGCGGTGCACCAGACCGAGGAAGTCGTGCGCGAACGCGAGGTGACCGCCGCTCCAGCCGGAGATCTCGAAGGCCCGCACGGCGTCCTTGAAGAGCTCCTCGGCGTGGTCGAGCCGGTCGGTGTAGGCGAAGGTGATGCCGATGATGCTGGGGACCTCGAAGCCCCACTCGGTGTTGGTCCACCCCATGCCCTCGGCCAGCCGGCCGTCCACGAGGGCGCGCTCGATGTTCTCGACCACCTGCACGGCGTCCTCGCCGCGGATCATGCCGTCGAAGCCGCGCAGCGCGAGCAGGGTCCGCTCGGTGTTGTCGCGGCCGCGGATGCGCTCGGCGAGCTCGGCGATGCGGCGCGAACGGGTCTGGGAGTCCTGCTCCTCGACCTGGATGCCCTGCCACAGATAGTGCGCGGCCTGCAGGCGCATCCGCCCGGCGCCCGGCGGGGTGCGCTCGGCCTGCTCCTTCACGACCTCGGCGGCCTCGCGCAGCTGGCTGTTGTGGGCGTAGGCCTGGGAGAGGCGGTAGGTGGCGTCGACGCGCAGCTCCTCGGTGAGGTGCGGCAGGGACAGCGCCGTCTTGAGGTGGTTGACGGTCGTCGACGGCGAGGTGAGCAGCGCGGCGCAGCCCAGCTCGTAGAGGACCGCGGCCCGCTCCTCCTCGGGCGGCGGCTCCTGCAGGGCGCGCTCCAGACAGCGGCGGGCCGCATCCGGGGCGCCGACCGCCAGGTGCTCGCGGGCGGCCACGCGCAACTGCTCGACCAGCTCCGAGTCGTGGTCGGGGTGAACCTCCAGCAGGTGCCGCGAGGCCGCGGCGGGACCGAGCCCCGCCTCGGTGACGGACCACGCGGCCTGTCCGTGCATGGCCGTGCGGGTGGCCGGCGGGATCGATGCGTAGATGGCCGTGGCGATCAGCGGGTGGACGAACTCCAGGTCGATGGCGCCGGTGAGGATACGGGCGTGCCGCAGCTTGTCCGCGCACTCGGCGGCCTGGGCCGGTCCCATGCCCGCGAGGTTCGCCGCCAGGGACGGCTGGATCTCGGTGCCCAGCACGGCCGCCGCCCAGGCGAAGCGGGTGACGGCGGTGCCCAGCCGCTCCAGGCGGGAGACCAGGCCGCTGCCGCGGGCCGTGGCGCCGAGGTCGCGCAGGAGGGACGCGGACTCCTCGACCGGCTTGAGGCCGCGGTCGTTCGCCTTGGCGACCAACTCGACGGTCTCGTAGGGATTTCCGCCGGTGACGGCCCAGACCTCGCGGCAGAACGGGGCGTCGGCCTGCTCCGGGAAGGAGTCGTGCACCAGCCGGTTGACCGCTTCCGGGGTCAGGGCGCGCAGCTCCACGGGGCGGGAGCTGCGCCCGGCGACCAGTTCGTGGAAGCCCGGTGCGTTCTCCGCGAGTTCCACCGGGCGGTAGGCGATGACGGCGAGCAGCGGCGTCTCCTGCAGACGCACCGCGAAGAACGAGAGCCAGGCGAGCGACTCGGCGTCGGCCCAGTGGGCGTCGTCGATCATCAGCACCACCGGCTCCTGGCGGGTGGCGAGTTGGGTGACGAGCCAGTCGATGCCGTCGCGCACGCCCACGGGGTCCTGCGGGCCGACCGGCGGGGCGATGCCCAGCGCCGGGCCGGCGATCTCGTACCAGCCGCCGAGCAGCTCCTTGCGGTCGCTCTCGCTCATCGGCGCCAGGACCGGCTGGAGCAGCTGGCGGACGACGTGGAAGGGGACCGGCTGCGCGGACTCGCTGCCGCGCGCGAAGAGGACGGTGCACTTGCCCGCCTCGACGGCCATCCGGCGCGTCTCGGTGAGCAACGCCGTTTTGCCCAGGCCAGCTTCGCCGCTGTAGAGCAGCAGGCCGCCCAGCCGGGGCCGCCCTTCGGTCGCAGTTCCGCACAGCCTTTGCACCGCTTGCTCAGCGGCTTGCAGCTCGAGCTCCCGCTCGAACAGGGCGGCGGATGCGTTCTGTTCACGCTGATGCCCTGACATGGCGATGTCTCCCCGGAAGATGTGGTGAAGCGAGCCTAGCCCCGTCCGTGAGGCCAGGGGCAGGGTTCGGCAGACGGACCACCCGGGAGCGTGACCCTCCCCCGCCCGCCACTGGAGCCCGCTCCGCACCACGGGCCGCACACCCAACCCGCACCGAACATACATTCATACGATTCGGAAACATATTCGGAATTCGAAGCGCGAGGCCATTATGAAGCCTTTCGAATTCCTACGTCAGGCCAATCTGCGAATATGACAACTTCGCGCAGAAGCCCCGCGCGACCGGCTACGCTCCATGTCGCGCAGCGGGTTGTGGTGACTACTTCACGGTGCGCACAAGTGCTGCGCCGGCGCCGTTCTCCGCGGGAGACACCCGGGATTGCCGCGCCGGGCCCTACGCCTTCTTAAGAGTTCCGAGGATCCCGATGGTTGGTACTGGCTCGTCAGTTCAACGGCGGCCCGTCTCCGCACTGATATGGCTGATCTCCCCCTTGGTGCTGGCCGTGTGCACGGGTACGGCGGTCCTCGCCGTCGGCCCCGACGCCCGCGTGCCGGTGGCCTGGTGCGGGGCCTCCGCCACGATCGCGGTGGCGCTGGCAAGCTCCGAAGCCGCCCGGCGGGGACGGGTCATCGCGGCCCTGCGGCGGCGCTGCGCCGAGCAGGAGGCCGGCCTGCGGTACCAGCTCGACCAGCACGAGGCGGAGACCCGGCGGCTGGCCAAGGAGCTGCTCCCCCGGGCCATCCACCTGCTGCAGCGCGGCTCCCCCACCGAAGTCGTGCTGCGCCACACGCTGCCCGTCCACGACCTCGAACCCGGCTACGCGGCCGCGCACCGGTCGGTGCTGAAGTCCGTCATCGAAGCCGTGCAGGCCGAGGAGGGCCTGCGCGACTCCGCGCAGCGCGCCTTCGTCAACATCGCCCGCCGCATGCAGGCCATCGTGCACCAGCAGGCCTACGACATCCGGGAGATGGAGCACAAGCACGGCAACGACCCCGACGTCTTCGGCGATCTCCTCCACCTCGACCACGGCAACGCCCTGACCGGCCGCCTCGCCGACAGCATCGCCGTCCTCGGCGGCTCCCGCCCCGGCCGCCAGTGGAAGAACGAGATCCCGCTGTACAACGTGCTGCGCGGCGCCATGTCGCGGATCCTGGAGTACCGGCGGGTCGACCTGCACTCGGTGGCCGACGTCGCCGTGGTCGGCGCCGGCGTCGAGCCGGTGATCCACGCCCTGGCCGAGCTGCTGGACAACGCCACCCGCTACTCGCCCCCGCAGACCCGGGTGCACCTGACCGCCGTGGACATCCAGTCCGGCATCGCCGTCGAGATCGAGGACGCCGGCGTCGGTCTCACCGACGAGGCGCGCCGCCGCACCGACCGCGTCCTCTCCCGCGAGGGCGCCCTCGACCTCGACGACCTCGGGGAGGCCCCGCGGCTGGGCCTCGCGGTCGTCAGCCGGCTCGCCCGCACGTACAACTTCCTGGTGTCGCTGCGGCCCTCCGCCTACGGAGGCGTCCGGGCCGTCCTGGTCATCCCCATGGACCTGATCACCGCCAGCAAGCACCCCGGCGGCGACATCGCCCGCGCGCCCAAGCTCCCGCCCTTCAAGTCCAAGCGCCGCCCCGGCCAGAAGATCCCACCGCCCGCTCCGCAGACGGCCCCGCCGATGATGGAGCACCCCATCCCCCCGCCGCTCGGGGACAGCGGGCTGCCGCAGCGGCGGCGGCGCCGCGGCCCCGCGCCGCTCCCGTTCGGCCGGGGCGCGGCCGAACGGCGGGACCGGCCGCCGGCCCCGCCCGCCGCGCCGGCCGCTCCGGAGGAGGCCCCCAAGCAGCCCGGAATGTGGCTGGCCGCCTTCAACCGCGGCATCAACGGGGAGTCCCTGGAGCCGGATCCCGGCCGGCCGCACAGTGATATCCCGTCAGACAAGGAAGAGTAGCCAAGTGACGCAGCCGCGGTTCAACATGGACTGGATGCTCAAGGACCTGGCAACCAGTGTTCCGCAGACCCGCCACGTGATCGTGCTGTCCTCGGACGGCCTGCGCATGGCTCAGCACGGCACCGACCCGGACGCCGCCGACCGCCTCGCCGCCGCCTGTGCCGGACTGCAGAGCCTGTCCACCGCGATCGCCGGTGAATTCCCGCACGGGGACGGGCAGATGCGCCTGGTCGTGATCGAGGTCGACGGCGGATTCTTCTATCTGATGGCCGCCGGGGCCGGAGCCTTCCTCGCGGTGCTGGCCGACGACGACGTGGACGCCGAGCTGATGGGCATGCGGATGCGGGATCTGGTGGCCCGCATCGGTTCGCATCTCACCAGTCCGCCGCGGGTCGGCGGGTCGGTGACATGAGCACGGAGGGACCCGGCTCCCCGACCGCCCCCGGCAGCCCGGACCGGCTCTACATCCTCACCGGAGGCGAGCCCCGCGCGGAGCGGAAGACGGAGCTCGACCTGGTGACGCTGATCGTGTCCCGGTCCGAGGCCGACCCCGGGCTGCAGCCCGAGCACGCCGCCATCGTCCGGATGTGCGCCTACCCGCTCTCCGTCGCCGAGATATCGGCCTACCTGGAACTGCCGGTCAGCACGCTGACCCTGCTGCTCACGGAGCTGGTGGCGGATCGTCACGTGGAGGCCCGGCCGCCGGTGCCGGCGGCCGCCCTTCCCGACGTACAACTTCTGGAGGCGGTGATGAATGGACTACAGAAGCTCTGACTCCCCCGGGTTGGAGACCTATGCGGGGCCGCGCAGCGAGGACGTCCTGCCGGCCTCGGCCACCGCGGCCGTCAAGGTCGTCATCGTCGGCGGGTTCGGGGTCGGCAAGACGACCCTGGTGGGATCGGTCAGCGAGATCCGGCCGCTGACCACCGAGGAGACGATGACCCAGGCCGGTGTCGGCGTGGACGACATCGCCGGGATCGAGCACAAGACCGAGACGACCGTGGCCATGGACTTCGGCCGGATCAGCATCAACGAGCACCTGGTGCTGTATCTGTTCGGCACGCCCGGCCAGGAGCGCTTCTGGTTCCTGTGGAACGGCCTGTTCGAGGGCGCCCTGGGTGCGGTCGTCCTCCTCGACACCCGCCGCATGGACGTCAGTTACGACGTGATCGGGCGCCTCGAGGAGAAGGGGGTGCCGTTCGTCGTCGGCGTCAACCGCTTCCCCCAGGCCCCCAGATACCCGATGGAGCAGCTCCGCTCGGCCATGGACCTCGACGAGTCGGTGCCCATGGTCGACTGCGACGCCCGCGACCGCGCCTCCTGCCGCGACACCCTGCTCACCCTCATGCGCTACCTCTACACGCTCACCACCGCCTCCACGGAGCACCAGTGACCCTCCCTTCCGAACGCCCCCGCACCCCCTCCCCGGCCGGGCCTCCCCCGCAGTGCCCGGCCCACGCGACCGGCCCCGGCGGGATCACCCGGCTGTACGGCCCGGAGGCCGAGGCCGACCCGATGGGGCTCTACGAGCGGCTCCGCCAGAAGCACGGTCAGGTGGCGCCCGTCCTGCTGCACGACGACGTCCCGGCCTGGCTCGTCCTCGGCTACCGCGAGAACCTCGACGTGGCGCGCACCCCCTCGCGCTTCTCGCGCGACTCCCGGCGGTGGATCGAGGCGCGCGAGGGCCGCCTGGCCCCGACCCACCCGCTCGCGCCGATCACCACCTGGCAGCCGATCTGCGTCTTCGCCGACGGCCAGCAGCACGAGCGCTGGCGCGGCGCCGTCAACGACAGCATCGCCCGCTTCGACAAGCGAGGCATCCGCCGCCACGTCACCCAGTCCTCGAACCAGCTCGTCGACCGCTTCTGCGCCTCGGGCCGGGCGGATCTGGTGCACGAGTTCGCGGAGCAGCTGCCGATGATGGCGATGACGCAGCTGCTGGGCATGCCGGAGGCGTACAGCCCCCAGCTCGTCAACGCCGCCCGGGACATGATCAAGGGCACCGAGACGGCGATCGCGAGCAACGAGTTCGTCCAGGAGACGCTGCGCAAGCTGGTGGCGCGCAAGCGCGTCGAGCCGGGTGCCGACTTCACCAGCTGGCTGCTGGAGCACCCCGCCGGACTCTCAGACGACGAGGTGCAGCAGCATCTGCGGCTGGTGCTGATCGCGGCCTTCGAGACCACGGCCAACCTCATCGCGAACACCCTGAAAATGGTCCTCACCGACCACCGCTTCCAGGCCTCCCTGGCCGGCGGCCACATGACGCTGCCTGACGCGGTCGAGCAGGTCCTGTGGGACGAGCCGCCGTTCATCTCGATCCTGGGCCGCTGGGCGACGCAGGACACGGAGCTGGCGGGTCAGCAGATCAAGGAGGGGGAGGCCCTGATCCTGGGGCTGGCCGCCGCCAACATGGACACGGTGATCCGCCCCGATCCCGATGTCCCCGTCCACGGCAACCGCTCGCACCTGGCGTTCAGCGGGGGCCAGCACGAGTGCCCGGGCCAGGACGTGGGCCGGGCGATCGCGGACACGGGCATCGACGCCCTGCTGCTGCGCCTTCCCGACCTGACCCTCTCGGTGGAGGAGTCGGAGCTCAGCTACCGCTCCACCTTGATGTCCCGTCATCTGACGGAGCTGCCCGTGCGGTTCACGGCGCGGGCGCCACTGCCTCCGGAGGAGGCGCTGACACCCGCGCCGGAGCCGCCCGTGCCCGCTCAGCCCGAGCGGGCCGAACAGCCGGCCATCCCCGCGCCGCCGGTCCGGGACTCCGGGGCGGCGGCGCCGGATTCGCGGCGGTCGTGGTGGAGGTCGCTGCGGCGCCTGCTGGGGCGGCGGTAGCAGCCGGCTTCGAGCTGGTCCCACCACCAGGCGATGGCGGGGACGGGCAGGGGGTCCGGGCTGTCGTCCGACGGGGCCGGTTTCCACCACTCCACGTCGGTGGCGGTCCCGTAGGGGTCCTGGTAGCGGGCGCAGCGCGAGGCCCAGTCCAGGTGCCCGCGGACGAAGTGGCCCAGCGCCACCAGGTAGCAGCGCAGTTCCACCCCGGCCCGGGGCCAGATCTGCTCGCGTAAGCGCAGGAAGAGCGTCATGACGCGGTCGCGCATCGCCATGGCCTCTTCCTGCGCCCGGGCGGGCTCCCAGTCCCGTTCCTGGGCGAGGACGTCGATCAGGTTGAGGTTGTCACCGGCACGCTGGATCTCCTTGTTCCGTGAGTAGAAGTCGTTGTCCCAGGCGACGAGCGTCCAGGTCATCTCGGTCAGGGCCCGGACCTCGGGCCGGTCCAGGTCACGGTCGTCGAGTTCGTATCCTCCTGCGATGTCCATCAGGGCCGTGGAGGGCGCCATGCCGATGGCGCGCATCCACATCGCGGCGTAGTCGTTCACGGACGGCAGGGCCCGGTCGCGGCGGCAGGCGGCCTCCCACACCAGGCCGGAGAGGTAGGTGCGCATGCCTTCGGTCCAGTGGCGCAGCTGGCTCGGCGTCGCGTGTTCGGCCAGCTCCAGGCGGACGGCCCGCAGTGCCGCGGCGTGGGGCGAGTCATCCGGCCACTCCGGCACCGGCGCTTCCAGGACGCGCATGATGCGTGAGGTCGTGTGCGCCAGGCCGTGGGCGGTGGCGGTCGACTCGTCGCACAGGGCGTCGTCCAGGGAGAAGAGCACGGCGTGGAGCTTGGCGACGACGGTGAGCGGTCCGGACCGACCGTAGGGCATGGTCCGGGCCGTGAGCCCGCCGAAGTCGCACCGGGCGAGGCGCTGCCGCTGGTGGGCCGAGGTGTCGAGCTGTCGCTGGAGCATCCAGTCGACCGAGGTGCGGTCGATCTCCCGGATGCCCGGGTGCACCGCCGGCGGTATCGGGCAGTAGAAGGGCACGATCTCCAAGGGCTGTACTGATATGCGATCTCGCACGCCCGTCACGGCGCCTCCCCAGGCCGGCTCGCAGCGTTCCTGTCCACTTTTGCGCGGTACCTGCCCAGGGTGGACCGGGGATAACCCGCGGCGCATACCCGGTCACACCTTTCCAGCGCGGGATGCAAGGCTCACTTCGGACCGTTTATGACCGAACCAGGCCAAAAGAGCTTTTCTGATGAGTGATGGCGGTGGAATATTGCACCCCGATGTCAGAGTTTTTTCCCCATGATCCTCTGCTGTTCGAAAAAATAAGGGTTGGCCGGATCCCGCTCATGCGTCGCGCGGACGAATGATCGACGATCTACGGCGCCGGTGACCGTTCGGGCCCAGGGAGGCACGCCATGACGACGCAACCGCCGGACGGCCCGTACGCCGGACTGCTGACCCGGCCCTGGCCGCGGGCGGCTGCGGCGGTGGTGGCGGGAGCGCTGCCCGCGCTCACGTTTCCCACGCCTTCGCTGTGGTGGCTGGCCTATGTCGCTCTCGTTCCCTGGCTGTCCCTGATCCGTACGGCGCCCGGCGCCCGGCGCGCGGCGCTGGACGGCTGGCTCGGCGGTGGCGGATTCCTGCTCGCCGTGCACCACTGGCTGCTGCCGAGTCTGCACGTCTTCATCCTGGTGCTGGCCGCGCTGCTGGGGCTGCTGTGGGCGCCGTGGGGCGTGCTGGTCAAGCGGCTGCTGGGCGGTTCCCCGGGGCCGGCGCGGGCCGCCGCGGCCCTCATCGCCGTCCCCTCCGGCTGGTTGATGGTCGAACTTGCCCGTTCATGGGAGTATTTGGGCGGACCGTGGGGTCTGTTCGGGGCGAGTCAGTGGCAGGTGCAACCCGCTCTCAAGCTCGCTTCAACGGGCGGGATCTGGCTGGTTAGTTTCCTCCTCGTGGCCCTCAACACCGCCGTTTCCACGGTCATTTGGGCTTCTCGCGCGCGTATCACCGGACTAGTCGGCCTGGTGGGCTGTGCAGCCGTCGTCGCCGGGGTGTGGTGGTGGGCGCCTTCACCACGCGCGGCGGGCACCGTCCGGATCGCCCTCGTCCAGCCGGGCCTCGTCAACGGGACGGGCAGCGTCCAGCGCCGGTTCGACCGCCAGGAGGAGCTCACGAGGAAGCTGGCCGGGCAGCGGGTGGACCTCGTGGTGTGGGGCGAGAGCGCCGTCGGCGGCGACCTCGCGCAGCACCCCGGCCTCCGGGACCGGCTCACGGCGCTCTCCCGCGCGGTGGGCGCCGACCTCCTCGTCAACGTCGACGCGCGCCGCTCGGACCGGCCCGGCATCTTCAAGAGTTCCGTCCTCGTCGGCCCCGGCGGGCCGACCGGGGACCGCTACGACAAGATGCGGCTCGTACCGTTCGGGGAGTACGTGCCGGCGCGCTCCCTGCTCGGCTGGGCCACGTCGGTGGGCAAGGCGGCCGGCGAGGACCGCAGGCGCGGCGAACACCCGGTGGTGATGCGGCTGCCCGCCTCCCCCTCCGCGCCGGAGGGCCTGCGGATCGGCCCGCTGGTGTGCTTCGAGTCGGCCTTCCCCGACATGAGCCGGCAGCTGGCCCGCGACGGCGCCCAGGTGATCGTCGCCCAGTCCTCCACCTCCACGTTCCAGCGCAGCTGGGCCCCGTGGCAGCACGCCTCGCTCGCCGCACTGCGGGCGGCCGAGACCTGGCGGCCGGTGGTGCACGCGACGCTGACGGGGGTGAGCACGGTCGCCGGTCCGCAGGGCCGGGCGGTCGGCGCCCCGATCGGCACCGACCGCAGCGAGGCCGCCGTCCGCGACGTGCCGCTGGCCCGCGGCACGAGCCCCTACGTCCGGTACGGGGACTGGGTCGTCCTGGTGTCCCTGGCGGTGGTCGCCTGCACGTGCGCCGCCGAGGGCGTGCGGCTCGTGCGACGGCGCGTCAGGAAGCCTGCTCCGCAGCGGCCTTGAGGATGCGCTCGCACAGCTCGTGGGTCGCCAGCGCGTCCTCGGCGTCGAGCAGCTTGCCCGCCCGGACCGCGTCGAGGAAGGCGAGGACGGTCTGCTCGATGCCGCGCTGACGGGAGACGGGCACCCAGTCGCCCCGCCTGCGCACACTGGGCTGCCCCTTGTGGTCGATCACCTCGGAGAGGTTGACGACCTGCCGCTTGGTGTCCTGTCCGGAGACCTCCAGGATCTCCTCGGTGGAACCGCTCATCCGGTTCATGGTGCCGATCGCCGTGAAGCCGTCGCCGGAGAGCTGGAGCACGACGTGGTGCATGAGGCCGTCGCGGACCCGGGCGCGGACGTCCACGTGGTCGACCGGCCCCGGGACGAGGAAGCGCAGGGTGTCGACGACGTGGATGAAGTCGTCGAGCACGAGGGTGCGCGGATCCTCGGCCAGCCCGATGCGGTTCTTCTGCATCAGGATCAGGTCGCGCGGGTGGTCCAGGCACTGGGTGTAGGACGGCGCGTAGCGGCGGTTGAAGCCGACCATCAGGCTCACGCCGCGCTCCCGGGCGAGGCGGACGAGCCGCTCGCTGGTGGCGAGGTCGTAGGCGAGGGGCTTGTCGACGTAGACCGGTACGCCCGCTTCGAGGAGGCGGGTGACGAGCTCGGGGTGGGCCGCGGTCGCCGCGTGGACGAAGGCCGCGTCGAGGTCCGCCGCGAGCAGCGCGTCGAGGTCCGTGTGGCACTGGGCCTCCGGGATGCGGTGGGCCTCGGCGACGCGCGCGAGCGTGGCGGGGGTGCGGGTGTGGAGGTGGAGTTCGAGGCCCGGCCGGGTGGCGAGCACCGGAAGGTACGCCTTCTGTGCGATGTCTCCGAGCCCGATGCAGCCGACCTTCACAAGCGCCTCCCTGGTGCGTGCCTTCGTTTGGGAAGCATACGGCTGTACGGAAGGGCGCCGGGCGAAAACCTCTGGCGCGGGCGGCACGGGGCCGCCAGGATGACCGCCATGATCACTCCTGAGCGTCCCACGCCCCCCACCGTCTCCGACGAGCGCACCAGCCTGGAGAGCTGGCTCGACTTCCACCGCGCCACGCTGGCTCTGAAGTGCGCGGGCCTGGACGAGGCGCAGCTGCGCGAGGCGTCCGCGCCGCCGTCCCCGATGAGCCTGATGGGTCTCGTCCGGCACATGGCCGAGGTCGAGCGCAGCTGGTTCCGCCGGTGCCTGGCCCGCGAGGAGGCCGGGCCGATCTACTACTCCGACGAGGATCCGGACCGCGACATGGAGGTCACGGAGGAGGACCGCTGGGAGGAGGCCTACGCCACCTGGCAGGCGGAGATCGCCGCGGCCCGGGAGGCGGCGCGCGGGCGCTCGCTGGACGACCGCGGCTTCGCCCCGCACCGCAACAAGGAGTTCGACCTGCGGTGGATCTACATCCACATGATCGAGGAGTACGCGCGCCACAACGGCCACGCCGACCTCATCCGCGAGCGGATCGACGGGGCGACCGGAGCCTGAGCACTCCCGGACGCGTGATCGCACATCACCCGTGCGGGTAATTCCCAACGCCGACGGCCGCACAGCAGAGTTGAGCGAGTGCATCGACTGCCTGCAGTGACGGTCATGGCGGCGGCGGTGGCGCTGGCGGCCGCCGGGTGTGTGTCCGTCTCCCAGCCGCCCGCCTCCCACTCCCCGCCCCGCCCGCCGGGCCACTCCCGGCCGGGCGATCTGCTGCCCGGCCCCGCCCGTGAGGATCTGATCACCACGGGGCCCGACGGAGCGCGCTCCCCCGCGGCGCCCGGGCAGGATCCGAGAGCCGCCACTGCGGGGGGCGCCTCGGGACCCGAGGGCGCGATCACTCCCTCCGGCCGCTCCGGCGCCCACGACCACCGGGACGGGGCGGACCCCACGGATCCTTACGACTTCGACGATGCCCTGGACGCGTCGTCCGGTGACAGAGCGGAGCCGTCGCGCTCCTCCGGCTCCCCGCGGCTGTCGCACCCGCCCCGCAGGGCGGGCCGCACCTGGGCCCCGCCGGACCGGCCCGCATCGCCGGACCTCGGCCCGTCCTACCCGCGGAGCGAGGCGCCCGCCCCGCAGCCGGAGCAGCGCACCGCGGACTCCGCGCCCGCATCGGCCTCCCGCCGGGAGGAGCCGGCCGCGGCGCCGCCGCCCGCGCAGGCGCCACCGCCGGCGCCCGCCCCCCGTGCCCGTAACAACAACGTCTGCGCGATGGGCCGGCAGCACGGGCGCTGGCAGCAGGGCGGCGACGCCTCACGGATCTGCGACTCGGTCTACGGGCACTGACGCGCCGCCGCGAGGCGGCCGGGGCCGGCGGGCGGGCACGACGCCCGCCCGCAGGCCCCCGGCCGGGCCCGGCTCAGAGGGCCGGCACGGCCGCCAGGTCCGGGATGCGCCAGTCGATCGGCTCGTGGCCCTGGGCCGCGACCGCCTCGTTGATCTGCGTGAACGGGCGGCTGCCGAAGAACTTCTTCGCCGACAGCGGCGAGGGGTGGGCGCCCTTGACCACGACGTGCCGGCTCTCGTCGATCAGGGGCAGCTTCTTCTGGGCGTAGTTGCCCCAGAGGACGAAGACGGCCGGGTCGGGCCGGGACGCCACGGCGCGGATGACCGCGTCGGTGAACTTCTCCCAGCCCTTGCCCTTGTGGGAATTGGGCTCCCCGCCGCGGACCGTCAGGACGGCGTTGAGCAGCAGGACGCCCTGCTCGGCCCACGGCTGGAGGTAGCCGTTGTCCGGGACGTCGTAGCCGAGCTCCTCGCGCATCTCCTTGTAGATGTTGCGCAGGGAGGGCGGGGTCTTCACCCCGGGGCGGACCGAGAAGCACAGGCCGTGGCCCTGGCCCGCGCCGTGGTAGGGGTCCTGGCCGAGGATGAGGACCTTGACCTTCTCGTACGGAGTGGCGTCCAGGGCTGCGAAGACCTCCCCGCGCGGCGGGTACACCGGTGCCTTCGTGCGCTCCTCCTCCACGAAGTCGGTGAGCTCCTTGAAGTAGGGCTTGTCCAGCTCCTCGGCGAGGACACCGTGCCAGGACTGGGGCAGCACGTCGGTGACGGTCACGTCAACAACCTCCGGGGTTCGTTCCGTTCTCGGGTGAGAACTTACCGGCGACCACTGACAACGGCCGACGCCCGCCCCCGGTACCCGGTGCCGCCCGCCCTCAGAACCCCGCGTTCAGGAAGATCCCGCCGTCCACGACGAGGGTCTGCCCGGTGATCCAGCCGGCCGCGTCCGAGAGCAGGAACGCGGCCGCTCCCCCGATGTCCTCGGGGACGCCGAGGCGGCCGAGCGGGTAGGAGGCCACGACCTCCTCCTCGCGCCCCTCGTACAGGGCGGCGGCGAACTTCGTCTTGACGACGGCCGGGGCGATGGAGTTGACCCGCACCCCCGGCGCGAATTCGTGCGCGAGCTGCAGCGTGAGGTTGACCATCGCGGCCTTGCTCATGCCGTACGCCCCGACGAAGGGCGAGGCGGAGATGCCGGCGACCGACGCGATGTTGACGATCGCGCCGCCGTTGTCCTTCTGCCACGCCCGCCACGTCTGCTGCGCGAAGCCGAGGGCGGAGATGACGTTGGTCTCGAAGACCTTGCGGGCGACGCCGAGGTCGAGCTCGGCCATGGGGCCGAACACGGGGTTCGTCCCGGCGTTGTTGACCAGGTAGTCGACGCGGCCGAACTCCTCCATGGCGTGCTGCACGGCGGCGGCCTGGTGGGCCTCGTCGTGGGCCTTGCCCGCGATGCCGATCGCCCGGCCCGCGCCGAGCGACTCGACGGCCTGCTTGAGGGCGTCCTCGTTGCGGCCGGTGATCACGACGCGGTCGCCGCGGGCGACGAGCGCCTGTGCGATGCCGTAGCCGATGCCGCGGCTCGCGCCGGTGACGAGGGCGACCTTGCCGGTGTCCTGCCGGCCGGCCTGCTCCTGCTGCCCCTGCTGCTCCTGCTGCTGTGCAGTCATCTCCGTGCTTCCTGTCAGTTGAGCGGTCCGCCGGCCACGTAGAGCACCTGTCCCGAGACGAAGCCCGCCTCCTCGCCGGTGAAGAAGGCGACCGCGTTGGCGATGTCCTCGGGCTCGCCCACGCGCTCCACCGGGATCTGGGTCGCCGCGGCGGCCTTGAAGTCCTCGAAGGTCATGCCGAGGCGGGCCGCGGTGGCGGCCGTCATCTCGGTGGCGATGAAACCGGGGGCCACGGAGTTGGCGGTGATGCCGAACTTGCCGAGCTCCTTGGCGAGCGACTTGGTCAGGCCCTGCACGCCGGCCTTGGCGGCGGCGTAGTTGGCCTGGCCGCGATTGCCGAGGGCGGAGCTGCTGGAGAGGTTGACTATGCGACCGAAGCGCGCGTCGACCATGTGCTTCTGGCAGGCGCGCGACATCAGGAACGCGCCCCGCAGGTGCACGCTCATGACGGTGTCCCAGTCGCTCTCGCTCATCTTGAACAGCAGGTTGTCACGGGTCACGCCCGCGTTGTTGACGAGGATGAGCGGCGCGCCCAGCTCGGCGGCGATCCGGGTGACGGCGGCGTCCACCCGGTCGGCGTCGGAGACGTCGCAGCCGACGGCGAGGGCCCGCCCGCCGGCCGCGGTGATCTGCTCGACGGTGCCCGCACAGGCCTCCTCGTCGAGGTCGAGGACGGCGACCGCGCGGCCCTCCCGGGCCAGGCGTACGGCGGTCGCGGCACCGATGCCGCGGGCCGCGCCCGTGACGACGGCCACGCGCTGCTCGGGCTTGGGCATACGGGGATCTCCTCACCTCGAAGGCGGCCCGCCCGCCCGGCACCCCGCCGGGCAGGTGAGCAACCGCTTAGTAGCTTCGGCGGATCAGACGCTAGAAGCCCCGCCACCCGCTGTCAACGCCTTCCCGCGCCGCTCGCACGTCACCTCACCAGCAGGTCCAGCAGCCGCTCCGGCTCGCTCTCCGGATCCGCCGTCAGGCCGGCGTGCACCGGGCCCGGCTGCACGACCGTGCTGCGGGGGGCGATCAGCCAGCGGAAGCGCCGCCCCGGGTCGTCCCCGGCGGCCTGTCCGGCGCGCTCCCCGCCGAGGCAGACGCCCTCGACGGCACCGAGCGCGGCGCGCACGCCCGCCACGTCCGCCGCCGGGTCGAGGGCCAGCAGCCGCGCCTCGTCCAGGTGGACGCGGGCGGCGACGTAGCCCTTGGCCTGGCAGTAGACGACCACCCCGGCGTTGATCTGCTCACCGCGTTCGACGCGGGGGACGACCCGCAGCAGTGCGTACTCGAAAACTTCGCGTCCGTTGTGGCGCCCGGTCACTTCCCGGCCCTTCCGTCGAGCCTGACACGCACCCACTCCGGCGCCTGCGAGGGCTTGTCCTTGCTGCGTTCGCCGACCGTGATCCGGTCGCCGATGCTCCGTGCCCGCTCCAGCAGCACCTCGACGTAGGCCCGGCGCACCGCGTCGGGGCCGTCGAAGCCCGGCTCGTCCGCGAGCCACTCGTCGGGCACGTCGGCGGCGACCTCGGTCAGCAGTTCCTCGGTGACGCGCGGCGCGAGCTCGGCCGCGGCCGCGGCGAGGTCCGGGCCGAAGGTGGCGAGGACGTGGTCGGAGGCGTCGTAGGCCTTGGCGGCGGCCGCGGCGGCCCCCGGCCAGTTGTGGTGCCAGATCATGGTGGCGCCGTGGTCGATGAGCCACAGCTCGCCGTGCCACACGAGCAGGTTGGGGTTGCGCCAGGAGCGGTCGACGTTGTTGATGAGCGCGTCGAACCAGATCACGCGGCCGGCCTCGGCCGCCCCGACCTCGAAGGCGAGCGGGTCGAAGCCGAGCGCGCCGGGCAGGAAGTCCATGGCGAGGTTGAGCCCGCCGCTGGCCTTGAGCAGCCCTTGCACCTCCTGGTCCGGCTCGCCCCGGCCGATGACCGGGTCGAGCTGGATGCGTGCCAGGTCCGGGACGCGCAGGCCCAGCGCGCGGCCGAGCTGTCCGCAGACGACCTCGGCGACCAGCGTCTTGCGACCCTGACCCGCACCGGTGAATTTCATGACGTACGTACCCAGATCGTCGGCCTCGACGATGCCGGGAAGCGAGCCGCCCTCACGCAAGGGCGTGACGTATCGGGTGGCTGTGACTTCGGGGAGCATTGCCCCAGGCTACTGCGGGCCTTCCGGCGCCCTTTGAACGCGGGGGCCGCCGGCTCCGTACGTCTCCCCGAACCTGCACGTTCAGAGGAGCGAACATGAACCACACGTCACGGACCGCTTCCACCGGCTCGGCAGACTCGGCAGACTCCACGGCCTCCGCCGGATCCCCGGACTCCTGCGGGACCTCCGCCTCACCGGCCCCGCGCGGGACGACCCGTCGCAGCGTCGTCGCGGCGGCGGGGGCCGCCGGTCTCGTCACCGTGCTCGCCGCGTGCGGCCGGGGCGGCGACGGCGGCGGCAAGGACGAAGGCGGGAGCGGGGGCGGGGAGCTCGCGAAGGCGGCGGACATCCCCGAGGGCGGCGGCAAGGTCTTCCCGGACCGGAAGGTCGTGGTGACCCAGCCGGTGAAGGGAGAGTTCAAGGCCTTCTCCGCGGTCTGCACCCACCAGGGCTGCGTGGTCAAGGACGTCTCCGGGGGCACCATCAACTGCCCGTGCCACGGGAGCAGGTTCCGGATCGCGGACGGGAGCGTGCAGGGCGGTCCGGCGCAGGGGCCGCTCCCCGAGGAGCAGGTCTCGGTCCGCGACGGCTCGCTGCACCTGGGGTGAGCCCGGGCGCCACGGCCCGGCGTCAGCCGCTCCGGGGCGTGCTCCGCCAGCCGCGCAGGACGGCCTCGGCCGTGGTGACGGTGGCGACGAGCGCCAGGGTGTGGCTGACCATGGCCGCGGTGTAGTCCGCGGGCACGCCGGCGATGGCGTCGGCGGGGACGACGGCCGTGTAGCCGAGGTTGACGGCGTCGAAGACGGTGTTGGGCACGGCCACGTTGGCCGAGACGCCGGTGACGACGAGGGTGCGGCAGCCGAGGTTGCGCAGCAGGGCGTCCACGCCCGTGCCCGCCAGGGGCGAGAGCCCGTGCAGCCGCCGGACGACCAGGTCCGCGTCGCCGACCGGGATCGGGTCGGCGACGCGGACCGCGCGGGTGCCGGTCAGCTGCTGCACCGGCAGCCGCTCGGCCGCGCGGAAGAGGCGGGCGTTGCGGCTGGCGCCGCGGCCGTCGGGGCGGCGCTCGGCGACGGCGTGCACGACCTGGACGCCCGCGTCGTGCGCGCCCGCGACCAGGCGGGCGATGTTCACGAGGGCGCCGGAGGCGCGGGCGGCGGCCGCGAGCTCGGGCAGGGCGCCGTCGGGGCCGACGACGCCGCGCTGGCACTCGACGGTGAGCAGCACGGTCGTGGCGGGGTCGAGGCGCTCGGCGGGCGGGTCCGGCGGCGCCATGCTGGTCGCTCCCTCCTGGGGCCGGTCTCCGGCGGGTGAGGACGGGTGTCCGGCCGTGAGGGCCGGGCCGCGTGAGGGTAGCGGGCATTGCGCGGACGGGGAAAGGGGGCCACACTTCCTGACACTCAGTCAGATACCGGGGGCGGGGAGGGCGCGGGCATGGTCACCACCCAGCGGCGGGGCCGCCGGATCATGATGACGCGGCCGGAGCTGGACGCCTTCCTCGCCGGGCAGCGCACCTGCCGGGTGGCCACGGTGGGGCGGGACGGGCGTCCGCACCTCAGCGCGCTGTGGTTCGTCTGGGACGGATCCGCGGTGTGGCTGTATTCGATCGTCCGCAGCCGCCGGTGGGCGGAGCTGCGGCGCGACGCGCGCGTCGCGGTGCTCGTGGACGACGGGCGGGAGTACGGGGAGCTGCGCGGGGCGGAGCTGTCGGGCACGGCCGCCTTCGTCGGCGAGGCCCCGCGCACGGGCGAGCCCTGCCCGGAGCTCGCCGCGCCGGAGGCCCTGTTCACCGCCAAGTACTTCGGCGGCCTGCCCTCGATGCCGCACGACGGCCGCCACGCCTGGCTCCGGCTGACACCGGAGGCGATCGCCTCCTGGGACTTCCGCAAGCTGCCGGGCGGCTGACCCTTCCGGTCACGGCATCAGGCGGAGCCCGCCATCTCCTCCCCCGCCGCCCTCAGCGCCTCGACCGCCGCGCGGATGGACGGCCGCCGGTCCGCGTCCGCGCGCCAGATCGCGTAGACGTGACGGCGCACGGTGTGCCGCACCGGCACCACGCGCACCCCTTCCGGGACGGGGCCGCGTCCGAGCCGCGGGGCGACGGCGACGCCCAGCCCGGCGGCGATCAGGGCGAGCTGGGTGTGGTGCTCCTCGGCCATGTGGGAGATGCGGGGCTCGATGCCCTTCCCGCGCAGGGTGAGCATCAGCCAGTCGTGGCAGAACTCGCCGCGGGGCCAGGAGACCCAGTCGTCGTCCGCGAACTCCTCCAGGTCGACCTGGTCCCGGCCGGCCAGCGGGTGGTCCACCGGCATCGCCACGTCGGCGATGTCGTCGAGGATCGGGGCCTTGGCCAGCCCGTCCGGCATGGGCAGGGGCTTGTTGTACCAGTCGAGGACGACCGCGACGTCGATGTCGCCGCGGACCACGCGGGGCACGGCCTCCTCGGGCTCCATCTCCTCCAGCCGGGCCCGCAGCTGGGGGTGGGCGCCGCGCAGCCCGGCGAGGGCGGCGGGGAAGAGGCCGCGGGCGGCCGTGGGGAAGGCGCCGAGGAGCAGCTCGCCGACGGCCTGCCCGCGCTGCGCCTCGAGGTCGGCCTGGGCGAGCTCGACCTGCGAGAGGATCCGCGAGGCGTGGTCGGCGAGCAGCCGTCCGGCGTCGGTGAGCCGCACGCCTCGGCCGTGTTTGGCGAGCAGCTGCTGCCCGGTCTCCCGCTCCAGCTTGGCGAGCTGCTGCGAAACGGCGGACGTCGTCACGTGCAGCCCGTCCGCCGCGGCGCTGACGGATCCGTGGCGGGCGACGGCATTGAGGGTACGCAGACGCTCCAGGTTCAACATGTAAGCAACCCTACGCGATGGATCCCATTTATATTTACTTGTTCTAAAGGCGAGTGCGCGGTCATTCTTATGGTCATGCGCACCACTGCAAGCTCCGGCTCCTCCGGCCCCTCGACTCCGGCGGCCTCCCCCGCTCCCCCCGCTTCCTCCACGCCCCCTCAGCGGGGCCGTCCCGCCGTGGACTGGAGGATCCGCTTCGGTGCGCTCGCCCTCATCTGGGGCTGCAGCTTCCTGTTCATCAAGCTCGGCACCGACGGATTCCCGCCGCTGTACGTCTCCTTCGGCCGGATGTTCTTCGGCGCGGCGGTGCTGGTCACGATGCTGGCCGTGAAGCGGGAACGCCTGCCGCGCGCCGCCCGCACCTGGGCGCACCTGGCCGTCGCGGCGTTCCTGCTCAACGCCCTGCCGTTCACGCTCTTCGCCTACGCCGAGCTGCGCATCCCCTCCACCCTCGCCGGCATCTGCAACGCCACGACCCCGCTGTGGGGCATGCTCCTCTCGCTCGTGGCGCTCTCCGAGGACCGGCCCACCCGGCGCCGGTTCGCGGGGCTGGCCATCGGCTTCGCCGGCGTGCTGACCGTGCTCGGGGCCTGGCAGGGCTTCTCGGGGCAGGACGCCGCGGGCACGGTGATGGCCCTCGCCGCCTCCGCCAGCTACGCGGTCGGCTGGATCTACGTCCGGCGCACCCTGGCCGACACCGGCGACTCCAACCTGTCGAAGTCCGGCGCGCAGCTGCTGCTGGGCACGGCCCAGCTCGCCGTCGTCGCCCCGGTGTTCGCCCCGGTGCCGACCTCCTTCCCCGCCGTGCCGCTGCTGGCGATCTTCGCCCTCGGGGCGCTGGGCACGGGGCTGGCCTTCCTCGT
The DNA here is from genome assembly GCF_024519335.1 of Streptomyces telluris. NCBI lineage: Bacteria > Bacillati > Actinomycetota > Actinomycetes > Kitasatosporales > Streptomycetaceae > Streptomyces > Streptomyces telluris. The sequence continues at coordinate 25,619 of NZ_JANIID010000018.1, read as the reverse complement.
GCAGTACGGGCTGGTCGCCGAGGTCGGGCCGACGACGGCGACGATGATCACCTACCTCGTCCCGGTCGTGGCGACCATCGCCGGAGTGGCCTTCCTCGGGGAGGCGCTCAGCTGGAACACCCCCGTGGGCGCCCTGATCGTCCTGGCCGGCGCCGCCCTCACCCAGAGCAAGGCCCAGAGCAAGAGCGCGGGCAAGAGCCGGAGCAAGGACAAGGAACACACCAAGGCCTAGGAGCAGTCCGGGAGGCGGGGCCGTCCGCAGCGGGGCCGTCAGTCGTAACGCCCCGCCACCGACGGGCGGGTCGCGGACGCCAGGGCGTCCGCGACCGGCTCTATCTCGTCCACGGTCAGGCCCGAGACCGTCAGCCGCACCGCCGGCGGTGACGCGAGCCGGAACCGGGCGCCCGGCGCCACCGCCCACCCCGCGTGCAGCAGCCGCGCCACCGCCGCCGTCTCGTCGGGCACGGGCAGCCATACGTTCATCCCGCTGCGCCCGTGCGCCGCGATCCCCCGCTCACGCAGGGCCCGGACGAGCGGATCCCGGCGACGCCCGTACGCACCGGCGACTCGCGCCGCGTCCACCGCGCCGCTGCGCCACAGGTGGACGACGGCGTCCTGCAGGATGTGACTGACCCAGCCGGGGCCCAGCCGCTGCCGGCCGCGCACCCGGTCCACGGTGACGGCGTCGCCCGTGAGCACCGCGAGCCGCAGGTCCGGGCCGTACGCCTTGGCAACGGAACGCACGACGACCCAGTGGTCGGTGCAGCCCGTCAGGGTGTTGAGCGGCAGATCGACGATGCCGTGGCCGTGGTCGTCCTCGATGAGCAGCGCCTGCGGATGGCCGGAGAGCACTGCACGCAGCTCGCGCGCGCGGGCCTCGCCGACCACCGCCCCGGTGGGATTCTGCGCCCGGCCGGTGACGACGACGGCCCGCGCTCCTTGCCGCAGCACCCGGTCCGCGGCCTCCGGCAGCGGGCCGTCGTCGTCGACGGGCAGCGGAACGGGCCGCAGGCCGAGGGCCGGGACCAGGTCGAGGAGGCTGCCCCAGCCCGGATCCTCGACCGCGACGGCGTCGCCGGGCCGCAGGTGCACGGCGAGCACGCGCTCGATGGCGTCGAGCGCACCGGAGGTGACGGCGAGCGGCCCGCCGGGGACGCCGTCCGCGTCGAAGGCCGCTCTGGCGAACCGCTCCAGCCCGGTGTCGACGGCGGGGGCCCCGTAGAGCGCGGGCGCTTCGGCGGCTCGCGCGGCGGCAGCGGCGAGCGCCTCGCCCAGCGGGGGCAGCAGGGAGGGATCGGGATTGCCCGCCGAGACGTCCCGGACACCCTCGGGGGCCTCGACGTGGATGAGCTCGCGGGGCGTGCTGGCCGGGCGGTGGCGCACGCGGCTGCCGCGGCGCCCGGCCGTCTCGATCACCCCGCGCTCGCGCAGCGTGCGATAGGCGGCGGCCACCGTATTGGGGTTGACCCCCAGCTCGACCGCCAATTCCCTCATGGGAGGGAGCAGTTCGCCCGGGGCGAGCCTGCCCGCGCCCACGGCGCGCTCCACGCTCGCGGAAATGTCCGCTGCGCGACGGCCTTCGATCCGATACTCTCCTAGCACAAAACAGATTATGCACTAGTGCAATGGAGTCCGCAATGACTGTTGCGCCCCCCGCCTCGTACGAGCGGACCGACCGGACCACCCCCACCCGCGTCCGCGAGCGCGCCTCGTACGACCGCGAGGTCGTGCACGCGATCCTCGACGCGGGCTACGTCTGCCACCTGGGCTTCGTGCGCGACGGGGCACCGGTCGTCCTGCCCACGCTCTACGGGCGCATCGGCGAGCGCCTCTACGTGCACGGCTCGACGGGTTCGCGCCCGCTGCGCGGCGCGGGCCGGGCGGGGGACGCGGGCATGCCGGTGTGCGTGACCGTCACCCACGTCGACGCCCTCGTCCTCGCGCGCTCCGCCTTCCACCACTCCCTCAACTACCGCTCGGTCGTGGTGCACGGGACCGCCCGGCAGGTGACCGAGGAGCGGGAGAAGCGCGCGGCCCTCGACGCCCTGGTGGAGCAGGCCACGCCGGGCCGGTCGGCGGACTGCCGCCCGGCCTCGGCCAAGGAGCTCGCCGCCACGGCCGTGCTCCGCGTCGACCTCGCCGAGGTCTCCGCGAAGATCCGCACCGGGGGCGTCAACGACGAGGCCGAGGACCTGCCCCTCCCGCACTGGAGCGGCATCGTCCCCGTGGCCCCCGCGTACGGCACGCCCATACCCGACGAGCACCTCGCGCCCGGCACCCCCGTGCCCGGCTACGTCACCGCTCTCTGACCGGAATCCCGAGCGGGTCGGGAAGGCCGTCGCCGAGCGGGTCGGGAAGGCGGTCACCGAGCGGCTTCGCCGCCGCCGACGCCGCAGTTCCGCGCGCCTCGGCGGCGGCCAGCGCCGCCACGGCGCACAGCAGGACCGCCGTGCCGAGCGCGGTCGCGGCCGTGAGGCGCTCGCCCAGCAGGGCCACGGCGATGACCGCCGCCGTCACCGGCTCCAGCAGGGTGATCACCGACACCGTGGTGGCCCGCACGACCACGAGCCCCGCGAAGAACAGCCCGTAGGCCAGCGCCGTCGGCACCGTCACGAGATAGGCCCCCAGCGCCAGCGTGCGGCCCAGCTGCTCGTCCTGCGGCCACAGGCCCTCGGCGGCCGCCAGGGGCAGCAGGCACACGGTGCCGACCGCGAAGGAGGTCACGGTCGTGGTGAAGGGATCCGTGGCGCGCTTCTCGCGCTCCAGGACGCGCGCGTAGACGGTCACGACGGCGTATCCGGCGGCGGAGAGCAGCGCGAGCGCCACCCCCGCCGGACGCACCGCGCCCGTGCCGTCGTTGCCGAGCATCAGCACGGCCAGTCCGGCGCACGCGCCGCCGACGGCCGTGACGCCTCCGGCGCCGAGCCGTTCCCCCATGAGCAGCCGGCCGCCGAGGGCGACGAGAACGGGCGAGGCGCCCAGGGTGACCACGGTGCCGACGGCGATCCCGGTCGCTTCCACGGCCGCGAAGTAGGCCGTCTGGAAGACCGTCAGGCCGATGCCCGTGACGAGGACGCGCGCCGTCCGGCGCGGCCACGTCTCGCAGGGACGGACGGCGCGGTCGCGCGTACGGGCCGCGCGGCGCCGCATCACGATCCGGGCGGCCAGCAGCAGGACGAGGCCGCCCGCCGTGCGCCAGAAGGTCAGCGCGGCCGGGCCGAGGCCGCTGCTGCCCATAAGGAGGCCGGCGGTGGCACCCGTGGTCCCCCACGAGGTGGCCGCGACGGCCACGTAGAGCAGACCGCGGCCGACGGACATGCCGTCTGCCGGGGCGGGCGAGGACAAGGGGGCCGGACGGGCCGGAAGGTGCTCGGGCCGCCCGGTGGCAGGGCAGGACGAAGGAGCGGAACGGGGCATGACTGTTCTCCCGCGGAAGACGTGAAGTGATCGCTGGTCCGTCGTGCGGGCAGCGGCGATCCGCCCGGGGGCTCCACCCCGGGCCCGGTCTTCCGGGTGCGGCCGCCCGCGCTAGGCGGCGGGAGGCGGCAGAACGGTCTTGTGCATGATCGGCACCCTAGGCCGGGCGGGTTCCGGCGGGCAACTCCCCCTGGCCGCCGGCGTCCGCCGCGGAGCCCGCCGCCGCGGCCTCGCCCTGCGCCACCAGCGTCGCGGCGGCCTTCTTGGGCGTGGAGGACTGGGCGATGAAGGCGCCCACCAGCACCAGGGCGCCGCCGGCGATCTGCGGCAGCGAGAGGTGCTCGCCGAGCAGCACCCAGGCCAGCACCGTGGCGACCACCGCCTCCAGGCAGGCGACCACGCCCGCCACCTGCGGCGAGAGCCTGCGCACGGCGAGCACGCCGGTGCCGTAGGCGACCACCGTGGCGATCAGCACGACCCAGGCGAGGAGGAGGACGGCGGGCACCTCGGTCCCGCCGATCCCGGTGCTGCCGGCGAGGACGGACCAGTCCATGTCCCAGGGGCGCGCGACGACCGTGAGGACCACGGCGCCGGTCAGCAGCCCGTAGGCGATGACGCCGAGGGGGTCGGCGGGCTCCTCGCCCTCGGTGCCGTGGTCGGACAGCACGAAGTAGCCGACCTGGCAGCAGGCGGCGCCGAGGGCCAGCATCAGGCCCACGGCGTCGAAGCTCATGCCGGACCAGACTTCGACGACGCATGCGAGTCCGGCGACGGCGAGCGCCACGCCCACGGCCGCGGCACGGCTGACCGGGCGGCGCTGCACGAAGCGCACCCAGCCGAGCAGGAGCGCCGGGCCGAGGTATTCGACGAGCAGGGCCACGCCGACCGGGATCCGGGATATCGCACCGAAGTAGCACGCCTGGACGCCGGCGACGGCCAGCAGGCCGAAGCCGGCGAGGAGAGCGGGCCGCCGGGTGAGGAGGGCGCGGTGGCGCCAGGCGACCGGCAGCAGGACCAGGGCGGCACCGGCCGCCCGCAGCCACACCACGTGGAGCGGGTCGAGGCCCGCCTGGATCAGCGGCTTGGCCGCAACACCGGAACCGCCGAACGCGAGCGCGGAGGCCAGGGCGAGGCCCAGGCCTGCGCTTCTCTCCTGAGAGGCATGCATCGGGTCATCATGCCAGCAGATGACAGGAGCGTCATCCCCGGACACTCATGACAGGTTTCGGCGCCCCGTCGCACCGGCGGATTGCCGCGCCCCCGGCGCAACTCATGCGGAACCCGCGGGACTCACGAGGCGGCGCCGAGCCGGTCGGCGAGCGCCTCCGTGTCCACTCCGGCCCGGCGCATCACCTCCGCCGCGCGGCACCGGTGGTCGAGGGCGAGCATCGCGAGGAGGTCCGTCCCCTCCGCCCGGTCATCGCCCCGCGCGCGGGCCCGGGCGGACGCGCCGTCCATGGCGGCGGCCGCGGCGGGCGACCAGCCGGGCGCCCGGCAGCCGAGGAGGACGGGCAGCGAGCCGGAGTCCTCGACGGTGCCGCTCCAGCGCAGCCCGTAGCCAATGGTGCGCTGGACGAGGTAGCCGAGCAGCCGCACGGACCGGCCGGGGCTCCCGCCGTCCACGGCGCGGCACACCTCGGGGTCCGACTCCATCAGGGTGTGGAGCAGGTGGGCGGTGTCGGTCTGCCGGTCGCCGTCCCGCACGGCGCGCCTGCGGGCACCCGCGACCGCGGCCGCCAGTCCGGCGCTGAACTGGCCCTCTCGGGCGACGTCGGTCGCCCCCGTATCTCCCACGCGGCTTTGCACCCTCCCACCCCATCAGTCACGAACCGCCGGGTCATCCCCGTGGGGAAGCATTCGCGCATCCCACGGGGGTTGGGTACGGGCCGCCGTTTCCTCCTCCTTGAGGAGGACGGAGGCGGATGCGTTCTCAGGGGTGTTCCCGTCCCCGGGCGTTCCCGGCGGGGCCTCGGGAACGGGACACCCCCGCTCCGCCGCGCAGCCGGCTCAGTCCTCGTCGGCGAGGATGAGGTAGAGCTTCTTGCGCGATTCACCGATCACGGCCAGGGCCTTCTGCCGCTGCTCGGGGGTGCCGGACTTCCAGACCTGCCCGAAGGCCTCCAGCAGCCCGAAGCCCGCCTGCCGGGCCTCCTGCATCGCCTCCCAGTCGACGCCGCGGCCGGCGTCCTCCCAGGGGGCTTCGGGGCCGGCCTCGGCCTCGGCGCGACCCGCCCCGGTGAGGCTGAACAGCTTCTTGCCGCCCTCGCTCGCGCTCTCGATCAGGCCTTCGTCCTCCAGCATCTGCAGCGTCGGATAGACCGACCCCGGGCTGGGCTTCCAGGCGCCGCCGCTGCGCTCGGCGATCTCCTGGATCATCTCGTAGCCGTGCATGGGGCGTTCCTTCAGCAGGGTCAGGATCGAGGCCCGCACGTCCCCCCGGCGCGCACGTCCCCCGCGGCCGCCCCGGCCGCGCCCCCACGGCCCGCCGGACGGCGGCCCCCCGAACCCGGGCGGGCCGAAGGGCCCGAAGGCCGCCCGCCGCCGGTCGAAGTCGCCCGGACCGTGATGGCCGGGCCCATGGTGCTCATGTCCACGAGAACGCCACATGGCGCTCCTCCCCTCGTTGCACTCCGCCGATCACCAACACTGTCGTTGATCGGTCGCGTATCGGTCGCGACACGTCAACGATATATCGGTACTACAGTCATGGCAATGCCCTTCCCACACCTCACCGGCGACCCCGGCCGGGCCACATTTCGTGAATTGGCTCTGGCCTGCGGGTTCTTCACGCCCGTAGCGTCCGGCCATGCGCATTCGAATCGTCGACGCCTTCACCGACCGCCCCTTCGCCGGCAACCCGGCCGGGGTCGTCCTCTTCGACTCCGGGGAGTTCCCCGACGACGAGCGGCTCCAGCGGATCGCCGCCGAGGTCAACCTCTCCGAGACCGCCTTCGCCCGCCCGCTCGCCGACGCCTCGCAGGGCGCGGACTGGGCGCTGCGCTGGTTCACGCCCCTCACCGAGGTCGACATGTGCGGCCACGCCACGCTCGCCACCGCGCACGTCCTGCACACCACGGGCGCCGCCACCGGCACCGTCCGTTTCGCCGCCCGCTGCGGCGTCCTCACCGCCACGGCGCACGAGGACGGTTCGATCACGCTGGACTTCCCCACCGCACCGATCACCCCGGTCGCCCTCCCCGAAGGCGTCACGGAAGCCCTGGGCGCAGAGGTCCTCAGCACGTACGACACCGGTCCGCACATCGGCGACCTGCTGGTCGAGCTGGCCGACGAGAAGGCCGTACGGTCCCTGGCGCCCGACGTCCGCGCCCTCGGCCGGCACTCGCGCCGGGGCATCATCGCCACCGCCCCGGCCGAGGACCCCGCGCGCGGCTACGACTACGTCTCGCGCTGCTTCTTCCCGAACGTCGGCATCGACGAGGACCCCGTCACCGGCAGCGCGCACACCGCGCTCGCCCCCTTCTGGTCCGGACGGCTGGGCCGCGACGACCTGACGGGCCTCCAGGCCTCCGCCCGGACCGGCCTGGTGCGGACCGGCCTGCGCGGCGGACGCACGCTGCTGACCGGCTCCGCCGTCACCGTCATCGAGGGCGACCTGCTCGCGTAGCGGGCGACCTGCCGGCGCACGGGGCCGGGAGCGGGAACGGCGTCAGGCCGTGGGCAGCCAGCCCACCTTGCCCGCGAGCAGCGCGTAGCCGACGAACGCCACGATGTCGATCAGCGCGTGCGCGGCCACCAGCGGCCCGACCCGCCCCCACCGCCGGTAGAGCAGGACGAAGACCACGCCCATCACCATGTTCCCGATGAACCCGCCGACGCCCTGATAGAGGTGGTACGAACCGCGCAGCACGGCGCTCGCCGCCAGCGCCGCCACCGGGGTCCAGCCCAGCTGCCCCAGCCGGCGCAGCAGGTACCCGACGACCACGACCTCCTCCAGCACCGCGTTCTGCACGGCCGAGGCGACGAGGACGGGGATCTTCCACCACACGTCGGGCAGCGACTCCGGCACCACCGTCAGGTTGAAGCCCGCGGCCCGGGCGCCGAGGTAGAACAGCAGGCCGGCACCGCCGATCGTGGCCGCCAGCCCGGTGCCGCGGGTCAGGTCGAAGCCGGGGCGGTCCCGGTCGAAACCGACGGCGCGCAGGCCCGGGGCGCCCTCGCGCAGCAGCAGATGCGCCACCAGGAGCACGGGCACCAGCGCCGTCGCGATGCCGAACACCTGCCAGGACAGGTCGAGCCAGGGGCGGCCGGGGGCGTGCGAGGCGTTGAGGTTGGCGGCCTGGTCCCGGAGCCCGCCCGGCCTGGTGAGCGCGCCGACGAAGCTGATCAGCGACGACACCGCGCTGGCCCCGAGCGACAGCGCCAGGACCAGGAGCGTCTCGCTGCGCAGGGTGCGCCGCCGGACGGCTTCGCCGGACGCCGGGCCGGTCCGGGCTCCGGGCAGGATGCCGTCCTCGCCCTGCGCGTTCTGCCGCACCTGTGCCTCCGCTTCCTCCCGCCCCGGCGGCGGGGCGACGCCCCGCCGGCCGCCGCCCGTACCGGCGGCCGCCGTCACAGCTTGCCCGACGCCCCGCGGCCGGTGGGCCAGGGGGGTACGGGAGGGGAGGACGTGTCAGTCGCCGGGGCCGGCCGGCCAGGTGTGCACCGGCGCACCGGTGCGCATCAGCTCGCAGTAGCGCCGGGTGGTGACGGCCAGCGCCTTGTGCCGGTCCATGCCGTGCTCCAGCGCCCGGTGGTAGGCCGCGGCCTGCCAGGACGCCCCGTTGGTGCGGCTCCGGCAGCGACCCTCGATGACCCCGAGGTAGCGGTCGCGGTCGGAGGGCTCCACGCCCCAGGCGTCCAGCCCGGCCGCCGCGAGCGGCAGCAGCTCCTCCTGGACGAGCCGGACGGCCGGCCGGCGCTCCAGCGTGCCCGCCCGGCCCGCCTTGGGCCAGCGCAGCCAGGCGTCGATGCCGTGCCGGCAGGCCGCGTCGAAGTTCTCCGCGGCGACGCGGAACGGCAGCCGGGTCCACACCGGCCGCGGCTCCTCGGCGAGCGCCCTGACCAGCCCGTAGTAGAAGGCGGTGTTGGCGATGACGTCGGTGACGGTGGGGCCGGCGGGCAGCACGCGGTTCTCCACCCGCAGGTGCGGTACGCCGTCGGCCACCCCGTAGACCGGCCGGTTCCAGCGGTAGACCGTCCCGTTGTGCAGCGTCAGCTCGTGCAGCATCGGCACGCCGCCCTCCTCCACGACGCGCACCGGCTCCTCGTCGTCGGAGATCGGCAGCACCGGCGGGAAGAAACGCAGGTTCTCCTCGAACAGCTCATACGCAGAATCGATCCAGCGCTCCCCGAACCAGGTCCGCGGCCGCACCCCCTGAGCCGTGAGCTCGGGCGGGCGGGTGTCGGTGGACTGGACGAACAGCGGCGGACGGGACTCGCGCCACAGCTCCCGGCCGAAGAGGAAGGGGGAATTGGCCCCGACGGCGATCTGCGCCGCCGCCACCGCCTGCGCGGAGTTCCACACGGCGGCGAACCGCCCGGGCGTCACCTGCAGGTGCAACTGCACGGACGTGCACGCGGCTTCGGGAGCGATCGACTCCGCGGTACAGGTCAGACGTTCGACGCCCTCGATGTCGATCGTGAAGTGCTCGCCCCGCGCGGCCACCACCTGCGCGTTCAGCATGGCGTAGCGCTCGTCCGCGGAGAGGTTCGCCGAGACCAGGTGACGGTCCTCCAGGGTCGGCAGAATACCGATCATCACGATCCCGGAATCGACCTCCATGGCCTTGCGATCGGCATAGGAGAGAGTCGTCCGCAACTCCTCGGCAAGCTGGTCCAGGACGCTCCCGGACAGCCGGTGCGGAACAATATTCACTTCCAGGTTGAACCGGCCGAGTTCGGTCTGGAAATCACCGCTCGCGATACGCTCCAGCACTTCGGCGTTCACCATGCTCGGCATCCCGTCGGCCCCCGCGAGATTCAGCTCGATCTCCAGGCCCATGAGATTCCTGGGACGGTCGAAACGCTTCTCTTCCAGCAGTCTCCCCAGCGCTTCCAGGCACTGCCGGAGCTTTGCCCGGTGGCGCTGCCGGTCGGCGAGGTCGATGCCCCCGGCCACGACCTTGTCCCCCATCGCAGGGTCCCTCCTCACGTGGGTCGTCGCGGCGCCGGCCGCTCGCGTCACGGTCGATGATGCCCAGCCAATGTGATCGATAACGCCCCGCCGGGACCACATACCCGCTACTCTCTCGGCAACGCATCCGGTGGCACATTCCGTCGGCATGACGGATCACCGCACTTTGCCGATAGCGCAGGCGCAGCATCGGCGATAGCGCTGGTGATAAACACCGACGAGATTCGGCCTACCCTGCCCGGGGCACAATACGAGGTGGCGTGCCCCTGCTCGGCACAGAATCACCGAAATCACCCTCGGATGAGGCCCTGATATCCCCTTGCCGGAAATACCGGCGACAGCTAGCCGAAACACCATGTGAACACGTGTCGTATAAACTTCGGGGACGAGGCGGAGAGTAGGCGCCACGGCCCCGGCAGCCGGTAAGGTCCCGGCCCCCCTCTGACCCCGCACGCCGACAGCGTCGTCCGCACCCTGCCCAAGCACCACGTGTCTCAGAAGTGAGAGGCGACCCACCATGCCGCTGCATGTCCCCCCTGCCCCTGCGCCTGCCCTGCGCAGTGTCCTGAGCGCCCTCGGTTCCCCCTCCGCCGTCCGCGAGGCCCGCACTCCGTCGCTGAAGGCCGCGCAAGGACCGCTGACCCCCGAACTCCCGCTGCCCGTCCACGTCCTGGAGCAGACGGCGGGCCGCGGCGGCGCACCGCGCAGCAAGCTCACCGGCTGGCGGTTCCCGATCCGCGGCTCCGAGCGCGTGGTGGCCGCGGGCGAGGCGGTGCGGACCGCGGACGGCTGGGCGTTCTCGCACTTCTGCGAGGGCCCCTACCTCGTCTCCACGGAGCGGGCACTGCGGCAGGCGGAGACGCTTCCGACGCCCTACCAGCCCCGGCTGCTGTCCGTGCCCGGGCTCTACATGCTCACGCTCTGGCTGCACGGGGACATCGCCGCCGACCCCGCCTCGGGCCTGCCCGGCCCGGGCGACCTGCTCGTGCCGCTCGCACCGGCGCCACCGGGGATCGCCGCGCACCGCCCGCACCGCTTCGCCGAGTTGATGCCGGTCCTGACGCTCCGCCTGACCCCCGCCCCGCTGCTGAAGACCCCCGCTTGAGGAACCTGTCCGGCGGTCTGACACCCCCTCCCTTCCCCGGCGCCCCGCGGCCTTCCGCCGCGGGGCGCACACGTGTACTCACCCTCCCGGACTAGCCCACTCCGACCACCGGTAACCACCCGGCCGGACAGTCATGTTGGAAGCAACCGCCCGCATGGGTGATGCGTCTCCAACGAGTGAGGAGCGCTGCCGGGAAATCCCTGCGGAATCACGCCCGTGGGGCAACACTGGTATCGACCAACCGATTCGCCAACGGGGGGCGGCATGAACACCGAATCGAGCCGCAGGACAGCCACCACATCACAGCGAAAGAACCCTCCCATGTGCCAGCACCAGCCCACGTGCCCCTCAGCCGACTCCGCCGACCGGGAAGCCGCGCACCTCGTGGCGCACCACCCCGAGCAGGGCTGGAGTCTGCTGTGCAACGGAGTCCTGCACTTCGAGGACACCGGTGAGCTGCTGCCGGACGGCCAGATCATCGCGCCGCACCGGCCGCTGGACACGGGAAACGTGGTGACCGCTGCCTGAGCTCACGCACCACCGCACTCAGCACCGGAGCGCTACGGCGCTCACACACCGCACCACAGGAACACTGCACCACAGGGAACACCGCACCACTCGCACGCAAAGGGGCCGGCCCGGCGAAATCGCCGAACCGGCCCCGACTCGTGCCGGGCCCCGGCCGGGGCCCACGGCTCCGTCAGCCGTCGTACTCCTCCAGCGGCGGGCAGGAGCACACGAGGTTGCGGTCGCCGTACGCACCGTCGACGCGGCGCACCGGCGGCCAGTACTTGTCGGCGGCCGAGACCCCGGCGGGGAAGACGGCCTCCTCACGGCTGTAGGGGTGCTCCCACGCTCCCGCCACGGACGCGGCGGTGTGCGGGGCGTTCCGCAGCGGGTTGTCGTCCTTGCTCCACTCCCCCGAGCCGACCTTCTCGATCTCGGCGCGAATCGCGATCATCGCCTCGCAGAAGCGGTCCAGCTCGGTGATGTCCTCGCTCTCCGTGGGCTCGATCATCAGGGTGCCGGCCACCGGGAAGGACATCGTCGGCGCGTGGAAGCCGTAGTCGATGAGCCGCTTGGCGACGTCGTCGACGCTCACGCCGGTCGCCTTGGTCAGCGGCCGCAGGTCGACGATGCACTCGTGGGCCACCAGGCCGTTCGGGCCGGTGTAGAGCACGGGGTAGTGCGGCTCCAGGCGCTTGGCGATGTAGTTGGCGCCGAGCACCGCCACCTGCGTGGCGCGCTTGAGGCCCTCGCCGCCCATCAGCCGAACGTACGCCCAGGAGATCGGCAGGATGCCGGCGGAACCCCACGGCGCCGCGGAGATCGGGCCGACGCCCGTCGCCGGGCCGGCGGTGGGCTGCAGCGGGTGGTTGGGGAGGTACGGCGCGAGGTGCGCGCGGACGGCGACCGGGCCGACGCCGGGACCGCCGCCGCCGTGCGGGATGCAGAAGGTCTTGTGCAGGTTCAGGTGCGAGACGTCGCCGCCGAACTTGCCCGGCTCCGCCAGGCCCACCAGGGCGTTGAGGTTGGCGCCGTCCACGTAGACCTGGCCGCCCGCCTCGTGCACGGCCGCGCAGATGTCGGCGACGTGCTCCTCGAAGACGCCGTGCGTCGACGGGTAGGTGATCATCAGGACGGCCAGCTCGTCGCGGTACTGCTCGATCTTGGCGTGCAGGTCCTGGGCGTCGACCTCGCCGTCGTCGGCCGTCTTGACCACGACGACCTTCATGCCGGCCATCACGGCGCTGGCGGCGTTGGTGCCGTGCGCGGAGGACGGGATCAGGCAGACGGTGCGCTGCTCGTCGCCGTTGGCGCGGTGGTAGGCGCGGACGGCCAGCAGGCCGGCGAGCTCGCCCTGGGAGCCGGCGTTCGGCTGGATGGAGACCTTGTCGTAGCCGGTGACCGCGGCGAGCCGCTCCTCCAGCTCCGTGATGAGCGTGACGTAGCCCTCGGCCTGCTCGATCGGAGCGAAGGGGTGCAGCGCGCCGAACTCGGGCCAGGTGACCGGCTCCATCTCGGTCGTGGCGTTGAGCTTCATGGTGCACGAGCCGAGCGGGATCATGCCGCGGTCCAGGGCGTAGTCCCGGTCGGCGAGGCGGCGCAGGTAGCGCAGCATGGCGGTCTCGGAGCGGTGCTCGTGGAAGACCGGGTGCGTGAGGTAGTCACCGGTGCGCAGGAGGGCCTCGGGGAGGGCCTCGGCGGCCACCGCGTCGAGCGCCTCGACGTCGCCGGTCACCCCGAAGGCGGCCCAGACGGAGTCCAGGTGGGCACGGGTGGTGGTCTCGTCGCAGGCGATGCCGACGTGGTCGGCGTCGGTCAGGCGCAGGTTGACGCCGCGCTCGCGGGCGGCCTCGACGACCTCGGCGGCCCGGCCCGGGACGCGCGCGGTCAGGGTGTCGAAGTAGGAGCCGTGCACGAGCTCGACGCCCCCGGCGCGCAGGCCCTCGGCGAGGATCGCGGCGTAGCGGTGGGTGCGGCGGCCGATGGCGGCCAGGCCCTCGGGGCCGTGGTAGACGGCGTACATGCCGGCCATGACGGCGAGGAGCACCTGGGCGGTGCAGATGTTGCTGGTGGCCTTCTCGCGGCGGATGTGCTGCTCGCGGGTCTGCAGGGCCAGGCGGTAGGCCTTGTTGCCGTCGGCGTCCACGGAGACGCCGACGAGGCGGCCGGGGAGGCTGCGGGCGAACTGCTCGCGCACGGCCATGAACCCGGCGTGCGGGCCGCCGAAGCCCATCGGGACGCCGAAGCGCTGGGTGGTGCCGACGGCGATGTCCGCGCCGAGCTCGCCGGGCGAGGTCAGCAGGGTCAGGGCGAGCAGGTCGGCCGCGACGGTGACGATCGCGCCGAGCTCGTGGGCGCGCTCGATGGCCGGGCGCAGGTCGCGCACGGCGCCGGAGGCGCCGGGGTACTGCAGGAGGACGCCGAAGACACCGCGCTCGGCGATCTCGTCCGGGATGCCCGCGCTCAGGTCGGCGACGACGACCTCGACGCCCGTCGGCTCGGCGCGCGTCTCGATCACGGCGATCGTCTGCGGCAGGGTGTCGGCGTCGATGAGGAAGACGCCCTTCTTGACCTTGCCGACGCGCCGGGACAGGGCCATGGCCTCGGCGGCCGCGGTGCCCTCGTCCAGGAGGGAGGCGCCGGAGGTGGGCAGCCCGGTGAGGTCGGCGACGACGGTCTGGAAGTTGAGCAGGGCCTCCAGGCGGCCCTGGGAGATCTCCGGCTGGTAGGGCGTGTAGGCCGTGTACCAGGCGGGGTTCTCCATGACGTTGCGCAGGATCACCGGCGGGGTGAACGTGCCGTGGTAGCCGAGGCCGATCATCGGGGCGAGGACCTGGTTGCGGTCGGCGAGCGTCCGCAGTTCGGCGAGGACCTCGGCCTCGCTGCGGGCCTCCGGCAGGGCCAGGGCGCCCACGCTCTTGATCACTTCCGGCACGGCGGCGGCAGTGAGCTCGTCCAGCGATCCGAAGCCGACCTGGGCGAGCATCTTGGCCTGGGCCTCGCCGTCGGGACCTATGTGGCGGCGCTCGAACGGGGTGTCCCGCTCCAGGTCGGAAAGGGCGATGCGGTGGGCAGTCATCTGCGGAGGCCTCCTGGTCGTTGCGACCTGCGAGGGGTACCACGGCGCGGGTACCCGGACGGCCTCCCCCTCTGTCATCTCAACCTGAGAGCTTCACCGGACCGCAACGCACGGCCCGGCTTTCACCGTCGGTGAGGAAGGGCTTCGGCGCTTGACTGACCGGGCCCGCCCTGCTTTCCAGAGTGACCTCGTCCATGCGGTACGGGTGCCTGAGAGATTCCGGGGAGGATTTGCTCCTTCGGCGCCTCCGTCGGCCCCACTGGGGTGGGCTTCCGGAGGACTCTCCCGCACGGATTCTGCGGCCATTCGCCAGCCTACCAGCGAGGCTTTCCCGCCGGATCTCCCGAGTGGCCGCTTCTCGCTTTGTGTTTTTACGTGGGGGGAGGTGCCGATACAGGGAGGAACCGTGCAGAGCGACATCGATCCCCGGAGCCTGATCGGACGGAAGGTCTTCGACCGCGACGGGGCGAAGATCGGCACGGTGGACGAGGTCTATCTCGACGACGCCACGGGGGAGCCGCTGTGGGCGGCCGTACGCACCGGCTTCTTCCGGCGGGACGCCTTCATCCCCCTGGCGACCAGCGAGGTCTCCGGAGACAACCTGCGCACGGCGTACGACCGGGCACTGATCAAGGAAGCCCCCGACTTCGGCGTCGGCCGCCACCTCTCCCCCGAACAGGAACTGCAGCTCTACCACCACTACCGGCTGGGCATCCCGGGCTCGGGGCGGGTGGCGGGATCGGACCCGGGACCGGGAACGGTCCGGGGAACGGCGTCCCCGCCGGAACGGGGCGGGGAATCCGGGCCGGGGCCGGGATCCGCCGCCCCCCGCGGCGCCGACCCGTCCTCCGGCGGATCGGCGAGCTGATCCGCCCCCGGCTCCTGACGTACGAGCGGCAGCGGATCCGCCGGCTCCAGCGCGGGGTCGTCGACCGCGAAGGTCCGTACCCGGCCCGGCTCCGACCAGGGCTGTTCGAAACGGACGGTGACCCGGCCGACACCGCTCCCCTGCACCCACCCCGCCCCGTACTCGGCGTGCCGCACGTCCAGCCCCGGCAGCCAGCGCCGCGGCTTCACCTCCGCGCCCACCGCCTCCCCCTGCGCCTCTCCCGGCCTCTGCGGGGCCTCCGCCGCGCCCGTGGCGGCCGCCACGGCCGCCACCGCCGCCGCCTCGCTCGCGGCCTGCGCGAAGAGGTCCTCCTGCGTGTAGTCGGCGAGCCCGCTGACCCCGACGCCCAGCAGCCGGACCCCCGCCGTGGTGTCCACGCCGTCGATCAGCCGGGCCGCCGCCTCCTTGACCACGGCGGGGTCGTCCGTCGGGCCGCGCAGCGTCTCCGAGCGGGTCAGCGTCGAGAAGTCGTAGCTGCGCACCTTGATGACCACCGTCCGGCCGGACCGGCCCGCCGCCCGCAGCCGCTGCACGCACCGCTCGGCGAGCCGGGAGATCTCCGTCTGCACCCGCGACCGGTCGGTCAGGTCCTCCTCGAAGGTGTCCTCCACGGAGACGGACTTGGCGTCCCTGTCGGCGACGACGGGACGGTCGTCGTGCCCGGTGGCCAGGGCGTACAGCCCCCCGCCGTGGGCCTTGCCCAGGAGCCGCACGAGCTCCGCCTCCCCCGCCTCGCCCGTCTCGGCGACGGTCGCGATGCCGGCCCGGCGCAGCGTCTCGGCGGTGGCCGGGCCGACGCCCGGAATGACGCGCACGGACATGGGCCCCAGCAGCTCCAGCTCTGTGCCCGGCTCGATGAGCACCAGGCCGTCGGGCTTGGCCTCCTCGGAGGCGATCTTCGCGAGCATCTTGGAGCCGGCGAGCCCCACCGAGCCGCTGAGGCCCGTGGCCGCGCGGATGTCCCGCCGCAGACGCTCCCCCACGGCCCGCACGGCCGCCGACGTGGGCTCGACGCCCCCGGCCTCCAGATCCACGAACGCCTCGTCGAGGCTCAGCGGCTCCACCAGCGGCGACAGCTCGCCGAGCAGGGCCATGACCACTTCGCTGATCTCGCGGTAGAGCGAGAACCGCGGGGTGAGGTAGGCGGCGTTGGGGCACAGCCTGCGGGCCTGGGCCGTGGCCATCGCGGAGCGGACGCCGAAGACTCTGGCCTCGTAGGAAGCGGTGGCCACCACGCCGCGCGGGCCGATCCCGCCCACCACGACGGGCTTCCCGCGCAGACTGGGCTTGGCCGCCTGCTCGGCCGAAGCGTAGAAAGCATCCATGTCGAGATGCAGGATGGTCGGCGCGCCTCTCACGACACCGATGCTGCCGCATGCCACTGACAATCGCACTCACGTACGACCGGCTGGATGTTCACGTCCGGCCGAGGCGACCCAGCACAGCGGGCCGCAGGGCCTGCGGCGACGGTCAGCCGACGCGGTTGCGGCGGCGGGCCAGCTCGTCGGAGGGGTTGGGGCGGATCAGCGTCTCGCCCGTGTCCACCCGCTCGCCGTGCAGCTGGGACAGCGCGCTCTCGACATCGCGCCACACGACCCCCACGGCGATCCCGAAGACGCCCTGCCCGCCCTGGAGGAGATCGACGACCTCGTCGGGCGAGGTGCACTCGTACACCGTGGCGCCGTCGCTCATCAGCGTCATCCGGGGCAGATCGGCCATGCCGCGCGAGCGCAGGTGCTGGACCGCCGTGCGGATGTTCTGCAGGGACACCCCGGTGTCCAGCAGCCGCTTCACGATCTTGAGGACCACCACGTCCCGGAAGCTGTAGAGCCGCTGGGTGCCGGAGCTGTGCGCGGGGCGCACGCTCGGCTCCACCAGGCCCGTACGCGCCCAGTAGTCGAGCTGGCGGTAGGTGATGCCCGCCGCCGCGCACGCCGTCGGTCCGCGGTAGCCGATGAGATCGGCCTCCGGGCCCCGCGGTGCGCCGACCTCCACCGGAGTGGCATGACGGGGTGCCGGTTCGACCGCTCCCCCGAACAGCGGATACGGACTGCCGACCGCCGTCCCGTCGCCCATGCTTCTCACGCCGACCTCCGTCCTTGACCTGCCCTCCCGACGGTAGGCAGTCACCCGGGGTGCGTCAACGATCGCCACACTCGGCACGCCGAGTGATAATCACCCAGAGAGTGGTTTTGCGTGCCTCTGTGCCGGGAAGGGGTAATCGGATGCGCTGCGGCAAGCCGTCGCACAGCGCCCCGGCCGGCTCACTGACTGCTGGTGCCGAAGTCCTCCGGCGAGATCTGGTCGAGGAACTCGCGGAACTTCTCGACCTCGTCCTCCTGCTCGTCCGGGATGGCGATCCCGGCGTCGTCCAGCACCCCGTCGCTGCCGTAGATCGGCGTGCCGGTGCGCAGGGCGAGCGCTATGGCGTCGGACGGCCGGGCACTGACCTCCACGCCGCTGGCGAAGACGAGCTCCGCATAGAAGACACCCTCGCGCAGGTCCGTGATGCGGACCTCCGTGAGCTGCTGGCCGACCGCTTCCAGCACGTCCTTGAAAAGGTCGTGGGTCAGCGGACGGGCCGGGGCCATGCCCTGCTGGGCGAAGGCGATGGCCGTCGCCTCTCCCGGTCCGATCCAGATCGGGAGGTAGCGGTCGCCTCCCACTTCACGCAGGAGCACGATCGGCTGGTTGGAGGGCATTTCCACCCGGACACCCACGACATCGAGCTCGTTCACACAGCAACCCTAGGACGTGCCCGGCAGGTTTGGGTAGTCGGGCACTCGCCGGTCAGTGCGAGCCCGCGTGCAGCGCGGCCTGCACGAGCGCCGCGTGCAGGCGCACGGAGAGCGTGGCGAGCTCGCGCGTAGTGGCCTCGGCATGGGCCCTGGTCTGCGGATTACGGTGCCGCCGCAGCGGTGCGACCACTTGTTCGACCAGGCCGGCCTGGCGGTCGGCCGCGGCTTTCATGGCGCGAAGGTGCCGCGGCTCCAGACCGAAACGGCCCAGGTCGGCGACGAGGCGCGCCACGGCCACCGCATCGGCGTCGAATCCGCCGTCCGGGTGCGCGGTGACCAGCCCGTACGACTCCCACTCCACCAGCTCACTCTCCGTGACACCGGTGGCACTCAGCATCTCCTCGCGGCCGATCCGTACGGCCGGAGAGGGCACCGGCGCGCCGAGCCCGGCGCCCGCGAGCACGGCGGCCTCGTCGATCACGGCGTCCGGACCGGCCTCCTGGCCGTGATCGGCCAGGAGCGCGGCGTCACGGGGCTTCGCGGGGGCGGGCAGCTGCGGCGCTTCCCCCCGGGCCCGCGCCTCCAGGTGCTCCTTGATGACCCGCAGCGGAAGGTAGTGATCGCGCTGCATGCGCAGCACGCAGCCGAGCCGCTCCACGTCCTCCGTACTGAACTTGCGGTATCCGGACGGTGTGCGCTGCGGCTCCACCAAGCCCTCCGCCTCCAAGAAGCGAATCTTGGAGATGGTGACCTCGGGGAACTCCTCACGCAGCAGGTTGAGCACCGTACCGATGCTCACCAGCCGTCCCTCCGCGCCGGCGGCACCGGGTGACCCGGTGCCGCCTGACGGTGTTCGAAGCATGGCCCTTCCTAGCGTCCCCCCGGGACGGAGCCCGGGGGGAAGGTCAGATGCCCCGCTGGCTGCCGTAGAAGACCAGCCGGTACTTGCCGATCTGGACCTCGTCGCCACTGTTCAGCGGCACCGAGTCGATCCGCTCGCGGTTGACGTACGTGCCGTTGAGGCTGCCGACGTCGGAAACGGTGAAGCTGCCGTCCTGGGCTCTGCGGAACTCCACGTGCCGGCGCGAGACCGTCACGTCGTCCAGGAAGATGTCACTCTGCGGGTGCCGGCCCGCCGTGGTCAGCTCGCCGTCCAGCAGGAAGCGGCTGCCGGAGTTCGGACCGCGCCGGACCACCAGCAGCGCCGAACCGAGCGGCAGGGCGTCGACGGCCGCCTGCGCCTCCGGAGAGAGCGACGGGATCGGCGTCTGGCCCGTGGCCTCGGAGTCGTACGCCTCGAGACCGGAGATCGAGATGGTCGACGTGGTCTCCGAGGCGCGCTCGGCCACGGCACCGGGCCTCAGCGGGGCACCGCAGTTGGAGCAGAACCGGCTCGCCTCGGCGTTCCGGTGGCCGCACCTCGTACATACCGGCAAGGCAGACCCTCCGTGCGCGCTCGAGGTCGCTGGTGCCCCGAAACCTATGCGCCCGGTGGCGGCAGGGTCAACAGCCGACCCGCCCGGAATGTCTCCTCCCGGAGCTCCGACCTGATCCCGGAACAGCGGACGCCCCTCCTGGGCGCCCTCCCGGCCCTCGCCGCCCTCCACCGGACGCGACGCGCGGTGGCGGGCGCTGCCACCGTCCTGGCGTGCGCTCTTGCCGAACAACTTCGCAAACAACTTCACGGGCGATTCCCCTTGACCGAAACAGACCCGCCCGTGGGGCAGGACAAAACCTCGATGCACACACCGTCCGACCTGGACATCCATACAACGTCCGTGGTCAACAGACAGTTTCCACCACGCACCCTCGACTTGGTGCGCCGACCCCCCGCAACCTCATGGCCTCCCTCTGAAGCCCGCATGACCGCCCGCCTCACTGCGATGACGACCGAGCGTAGTCAGGCCGCTTCACCGGGCGCAAGGCGTCCACAATGATCTTCTCAGACCGCCGGACCGTCACGCCCGCCTGCTCCTTCTCCAGCGTCTGCACGACACCGCCGGGGATGTTGAGCGCGGGCTCCAGATCCTGCGGCTTCCCGATCACCTTGAACCGGTAAGGCTGCGAGACCTTCTTGCCGTCGATCTCCACCTTCCCCGCCGCGCCCGAAAAATAGGTGTCGGCCGCGATCCGTACGTCATTGATCTGGATGGCCTCCGCGCCGGCGGCCCGCAGCTCCTGGAGGGTGTCCAGCAGCTTGTCGGACTCGACGGCGTTCTTGGGGTCGCTCACCGTGAGCTCGATGCCCGGCCCCTGCGCCCCCACCGTGCCCGCGAGGATCGCCAGCTGCTGCTCCTTCTGCGCGGTCTGCTTACGGGCCTCCGCGGCCTGGTTGGAGCTGCTTTCGAGCTCGGTGCGCTGGTTCTCCAGCCGCCGCTTCTCGTCCTCCAGCCGCTTCGTGCGGTTGTCCAGCTCGTCCAGGATCCGCACGAGGTCCTCCTGCCGGGCACCGCGCAGCGCGCTGTTGTCGCTGGTCGACCGGACCTGGATGGCCAGGCCCAGGCCGAGGACGCACAGCAGCACGGCGACGGTGAGCTGCGCCCGCGTCAGCCGCGGCGGCCAGAAGGCCTTGGCCAGGCGCTGACGGCCCGTCACGGGCTCGGCGGCGGCGCCGGCCCCGGGCGCGGCGGCGGAGGCCGCAGCGGCCCCCTCGGGCCCCGGCTCGGGCTCGGCGGCCGCGTCGGGCCCCGGCTCGCTCCGCGGCTCCGGCTCGGGCGCCGGCCCCTCCTCGGCTCCGGACCCGGTTTCGGACCGGGCTTCTGGCCCCGGCACGGCTCCCGGACCGGGAGCCGGCTCGCCTTCCGGAGCGGACTCCGGCCCGGACTTGGCGGACTCGGCGGACTCGGCGGACTCGGCAAACTTCTCGGGCTTGCCCGACTCTCCGCCCTTTTCGGCCTTATCGGCTTTACCGGGCTTATCGGCTTTACCAGGCTCATCGGCCTTGCCGGGCTTGCCGTCCGTACCCGGCTTCGCCGGCTCCCCGGCCGGAACGGCCTTCTTCTTCGGCTCCTCCGCGGAAGCGGACCCCGGCTCGTCGGGCATGTTGTCGTCGGTGCTCATCGGCCTCACGCCCGGAAGACGTGCCGGCGGATCGCGGCCGCGTTGGAGAAGATGCGGATGCCCAGGACGACCACGACACCGGTGGACAGCTGGGCCCCCACGCCGAGCTTGTCGCCCAGGAAGACGATCAGCGCCGCCACGACCACGTTCGACAGGAACGACACGACGAACACCTTGTCGTCGAAGATCCCGTCCAGCATCGCCCGGAGGCCGCCGAACACCGCGTCGAGCGCCGCCACGACGGCGATGGGAAGGTAGGGCTCGACCGCCGTCGGCACCACAGGACGGACGACCAGTCCGACCACGACTCCCACGACGAGGCCCAATACGGCGATCACGATGTGCCCTTCCCTGTGTCGGTGGCGCGGCCGGCCGCGCCACCCCCCTGCGGCTGTGCGTTACGTACGATCAGGCTCGGTGCGGCGGGCAGCCGGACGTCCCCCTGAGCGGAAATGCTGTAGCGGATCCCGTAGTTCTGCTGCAGAACACGCAGATACTGCCCGTCGACGCTGCGCTGGAAGGCGTTCGCCAGCTGCTGTCCGTCACCGACCGCCAGCACCGTGTACGGCGGCACCAGCGGTTTGTTGTCCACCAGTATGGCGTCACCCGCGGCCCTGATCGCCGACAGCGCCGTCAGCCGCTGCCCGTTGACCGAGACGGCCTCCGCACCGGACTGCCACAGGCCGTTGACGATGCGCTGCATGTCACGGTCGCGCACCCGGCCCGTGTCGGCGAAGCCGGTGCTCTCGCGCGGACCGCCGCCACCGCTCTGCTTCGTCTGCTTGGCGTCGTCCACGACGAGCTTGACCCCCGGGCCCTGCACCGCGGTCGCGCCCGCGAGCAGCGACACGACGTCGGCCTTGTCGCCGCCGTGCTCCTCCAGTACGTCACGCTGCTTGCTGCCGACGGCGTTCCGCAGGGTGTCGACGTTCTTCTGCAGCGCGTCGGCCGCCTCGGTCTCCCGCCCGATGCGGTCGATGAGCTGCTGGCGCTCCTTGGCCAGCGTCGGTGCCGATATCTGCGCCTGCGCCGCCCCCAGCGTCACCACCACCGCGGCGAGCAGCAGGGCCGCGGCAAGGCCCAGCTTCGCACGCAACGGGCTCGGCAGCTTGCTGCCGCCCTCCTCCTTGCGCCTGGCCGCCGCCTCCGCGTATCCGTCGTCGAGGCTGTGGTCCATCACGTTGGTCAGCAGCGACATGGAGGCATCGGGGCGCGAAGCAGGCGGGACCGTGCTCCGAACGGGGGGCTGCTGCGACATGCCGCACATCGTCGCACGTCGGGGGCGCCGTCTCCCAATGGCCCCACCGGCGCGCCGGAAGCGGGATCACTCCGGCACCGGTCCGGCTCCAAGGAGACGACGCCCGCCGCGTCCTGACCCGGCGTCCGCGATCAGCGCCCGGCGCCGTCCACGACCGCCGACCACTCGTCGAGCAGGGCCTGCGCCGAGGAGTCGTCCGGCCCCTCGGCCCACAGGTGGGTCACGGCCTCGGCCGGGTCGGGCAGCACCATGACCCAGCGCCCGTCGGCCTCGACCACCCGTACCCCGTCCGTGGTGTCCACGTGCCGGTCCCCGGCCGCCTCGACCACGGACCGCATCACGAGCCCCTTGACCGCCCACGGCGTCGCGAGGTCGCGGCGGAGCACGTGGGCGCGCGGGATGCGTGCGTCTATCTGGCTGAGCGTGAGCTGAGTGCGTGCCACCAGGCCGATGAGGCGGACGAATGCGGCAGTCCCGTCGAAAACGCTGGTGGACTCCGGCACGATGAAGCCGCCGCGCCCGTCCCCGCCGAAGATCGTGGTGTCCGCACGGCCGACCCTGGTCAGGTCGTCGGGAGACGTCGTCGTCCACTCGACCTGGGTGCCGTGGTACGCCGCCACCTGCTCAGCGATACGGGTGGTGGTCACCGGCAGCGCCACTTTGCCGCTGCGCCGCTCGGCGGCCACCAGGTCGAGCAGGACGAGCAGGGCCCGGTCGTCCTCGACGATCCGGCCGCGCTCGTCGACGAGGGAGAGCCGCTCGCCCACAGGGTCGAACCGCACGCCGAACGCCGCACGGGCCGAGGCCACGATCTCCCCGAGCCGGACGAGGCCGGAGCGGCGGTCGTCCGCGGTCTCGGTGGGACGGGACTCGTCGAGCCCGGGATTGATGGTGAACGCCTCCACGCCGAGCCGGCCGAGCAGGCTGGGCAGGACGAGGCCGGCGCTGCCGTGCGCCGCGTCCACCACGACCTTCAGCCCCGCCTCGGCGACCCCGCTGGTGTCCACGGACCGCAGCAGCGAGCCCGCGTAGGAGTCGTAGACGCTGGAGGGGAAGGAGAGGTCACCGATCTCCCCGGGGAAGGCCCTCCGGTACTCCTGGCGGGCGTAGACGCGGTCGAGCTTGCGCTGTCCGGCCTGGGAGAGGTCGGCGCCGCGCTCGTCGAAGAACATGATGTCCACGGAGTCGGGCACGCCCGGCGTCGTCCGGATCATGATGCCGCCCGCGCTGCCGCGCGCCGTCTGCTGGCGGGCCACCGGCAGCGGGACGTTCTCCAGGTCGCGGACGTCTATGGCACTGGCCTGCAGGGCGGAGATCACGGCGCGCTTGAGCGCTCGCGCACCGCGGGAATGATCGCGGGCCGTGGTGACGGTCGAGCCCTTCTTGAGCGTCGTGGCGTACGCGCCGGCGAGCCGTACCGCGAGCTCGGGCGTGATCTCCACGTTGAGGACCCCGGACACCCCGCGCGCGCCGAAGAGATGCGCCTGACCCCGGGACTCCCAGATCACCGAGGTGTTGACGAACGCGCCCGCCTCGATGGTCTTGAAGGGATAGACCCGGACGTTGCCCTGAATAATCGATTCCTCACCGACGAGGCACTCGTCGCCGATGACCGCGCCGTCCTCGATCCTGGCGGCGCGCATGATGTCGGTGTTCTTGCCGATGACGCAGCCGCGCAGGTTGCTCTGCTGGCCGATGTAGACGTTGTCGTGGACGACGGCCTTGTGCAGAAAGGCTCCGCTCTTGACGACGACGTTGGAGCCGACGACGGTGTGCTCGCGGATCTCGGCGCCGGCTTCGACCTTGGCGTAGTCGCCGATGTAGAGCGGGCCGCGGAGGGTGGCGTCGGGGTGGACCTCGGCGCCTTCGGCGACCCAGACGCCCGGGGAGATCTCGAAACCGTCTATGTCGACGTCGACTCTGCTCTCGAGCACGTCGGCCTGGGCCTTGACGTAGCTCTCGTGCGTGCCGACGTCCTCCCAGTAGCCCTCGGCGATATAGCCGTAGACCGGCTTGCCCTCCTTCATCAGCTGCGGGAAGACATCGCCCGACCAGTCCACGGGGACGTCGGCCTCGACGTAGTCGAAGACCTCGGGCTCCATGACGTAGATGCCCGTGTTCACCGTGTCGGAGAAGACCTGGCCCCAGGTGGGCTTCTCCAGGAAGCGGTCCACCTTGCCGTTCTCATCGACGATGGTGATCCCGAATTCGAGGGGATTGGGAACACGGGTGAGGCAGACGGTGACCAGTGCGCCCTTTTCCTTGTGGAAACGGATCAGGTCGGTCAGGTCGAAATCGGTGAGGGCGTCTCCGGAGATCACCAGGAAGGCATCGTCCTTGAGCGCCTCCTCGGCGTTCTTGACGCTGCCCGCCGTGCCGAGTGGCTTTTCCTCGTTGGCGTAGGTGAGCTCCATGCCGAGCTCCTCGCCGTCCCCGAAGTAGTTCCTGACGAGGGAGGCGAGGAACTGCACCGTCACCACGGTCTCGGTGAGCCCGTGCCGTTTGAGCAGTCGCAGCACATGCTCCATGATCGGCCGGTTGGCGACCGGCAGGAGCGGCTTGGGCATGCTCGAGGTCATGGGGCGAAGGCGTGTGCCTTCGCCGCCGGCCATCACGACGGCCTTCATGTCGGAAGCGTCCTCCTTGGGAGACGACGGTCATGCCGACTTCACGCCGGGGATGGCCGGAGTAGGGCCGGAGTCTGCGGCGAGATCAGTCGGCCGTGGCGTCCGCCTTGACCAGGCGGCGGACCTGGACCACATAGAGGATCCCTGCCCACCAATAGAGGGTTGTACCCCATCCGGCGAACGCCCATCCGAAAATCGCGGCAAGTGACGGCAACCAGCCCTCACCGTCACTGAGAAGCAGCAACGGGAAGGCGTACATCAGGTTGAAGGTCGCGGCCTTGCCGAGGAAGTTCACCTGCGGCGGCGGATAGCCGTGGCGCCTCAGAATCCACACCATGACCAGCAGCATCGCCTCACGGGCGATCAGGGCGGCGGTCATCCAGAGCGGAAGGATCTCACGCCACGTCAGACCGAAGAGCGTGGAAAGGATGTAGAGCCGGTCGGCCGCGGGGTCGAGCAGCCGGCCGAGGCTGCTGATCTGGTTCCAGCGCCGGGCGAGCTTTCCGTCGAGGTAGTCGCTGACGCCGCTGAGGGCCAGGACGAGCAGCGCCCACCCGTCGTGCTTCTGAAGAATCAGCCACAGGAAGAGAGGGACGCCGACCAGACGCGCCATGCTGAGGATGTTCGGGATGGTGAGGACGCGGTCGGTCTGGACTCGCGTCTCCTGGACCTCCACCCGGGGGCCTCCTGTGGGAAATATGCGAACGATACCCCCCGACCTTACCCTTCGGCGCGACCGGCCCGCGGGGAGGGTGGTCCCGGAAATGCGAAAAAGCCCCGGTGGATAACCCACCAGGGCTTTTTCT
>NZ_JANIID010000017.1:0-165508 GCF_024519335.1 Streptomyces telluris | reverse complement strand
CTCCGCCTGCCCCGGCACCGCCTGCACCCGCCCCGCCCGCGCCAGCTCCTCCGGCTCCGCCCGCCCCTGTCCCCCCGCCGGGTGCACCACGAGTCCCCCCGGCCCCGGCACCTCCCGTCCCCGCGCCCGTGGCCCCGCCGCCGGCTCCGGCGCCCCCGGCCCAACTCCCGCCGGCGCCCGTCCCGGTGGTGAGGACGCCGCCCCGCCCCGCTCAGCCTCCTGCCCCGCCGAACACGGCGCCTGTTCCGAACCCGCCCACCAACCTGTGCGGACCCAGGAACCGTTGCCCCTCCTACCGGAAGATCCTCCCGTCGGCGACAGAGAAGCAGCTCCGGGGCTTGTCGCTGGTGACCCTCACCCTGCTGCTCACCACCCCGGCCGTGCTGGCCGCGGCACTGCTGCGCCCGCGCTCGGCCGGCCGGCGCGGCCGGTAGCCGCGGCCCGGGGCCGGCGCGCCGCGGAGGTCAGGAGAAGGAGATGTTGCCCCGTCCCGCGACCGTCCGCAGGCCGCGGGCCGCGCAGGCGGTCACGTCGGTGGTGGGCACCGCCCAGCCGCGTACGTGGCGGTGCGCCATCCGTCCCGAGACGACGTCGCCGCTGAGGAAGGTGTCCGCCGGGGTGTAGCCGCCACCGCCGCGCGCGGACGGCCTCAGGTGAGAGGTCCCGGCGGTCCGGCCGCGCTGGGCCCAGCCGTGGTACCAGGTGATGACGGCGGACCCCTCCGGGCGGGCCGCGGTGAGGCAGTTGGCCGTCGCCGAGCCCCGCAGGACCATCCGTCCGGACCGGATCCCGTACTGGCTGCCGTCCGCGGAGGTGCAGCGGTCGAGCAGGACCGTGCCCGTGGCCGACACCTGTTGCACGCGGCCGGTGACGGGCGGCCGGAAGACGAGCGGGTCGCCGGGGGCGGTCTGCAGGGAGCAGGACAGGGCGGTCCCGGCCAAGGCGGTACGGTCCGGGGCCGCCGCCGTCCCGGTCACGGTGCTCAGGGTGGCGGCGGCCGGAGCCGTCCGGGCCGTGCCGAGCGCGGGGGCGGCCGCCGCCGGCGTGGTCCCGGGGCCGGCGGTCGTGCAGAGGGCGCCGAGCAGCAGGGCGCCCAGGGCCGCGTGGATCGTCGCGGTGCGCGGCCGCTGCGGACGACGTGGGCGGCGCGGACGGTGCGTGGTGGTCATGTGCGGATCTTCTTCCTCGGGGTCTGTTTCTGCTGGGCCGGCACGGCACCCGTGGGTGCCTGCGGCAGGAAGGCGGTGTGGAGTCCGAGGCGCCGGTGGAGGCGGCGCAGGGGCGCGGGCGCCCACCAGTTGGCGCGCCCGGCCAGCCGCATGAAGGCGGGCACGAGGACACCGCGGACGACGGTCGCGTCCACGAGCACGGCGAGGGCGATGCCGCACCCGAACATCTTCAGCAGCACCACGCGCGAGGTCAGCAGCGGCAGCACGGCGATGGCGACGAGCAGCGACGCCGTGGTGATCACCCGGCCGGTGCGCGCGATGCCGTTGACGACGGCGGTGCGGCAGTCGGCGCCGGCCCGGTACTCCTCCTGGATGCGGGCGAGGAGGAAGAGTTCGTAGTCCACCGAGACCCCGAAGGCGAAGCAGAACATCACCACCGGCATGGCCGTCTCCAGCTCGCCCGTCACCTCGAACGAGCCGAGGAGACCGCGCAGATGGCCGTCCTGGAAGACGTGCACCATGGCGCCGAAAGCGGCGCACATGCTCAGCGCGGCGAGTACCACGGCCTTGAGCGGGATGAGCAGCGAGCCGGTGAACAGGAAGAGCAGGACCAGCACGCAGCCGATCAGCAGCACGCCGATGAAGGGCAGGACGTGCGCCAGGGCCGTCTTGGTGTCCAGCACGCGCGCCGGGCAGCCGGTGACCAGGTGCGGGCCGGGGGAGGGCAGTGCCCGCAGGGTCCGTACGAGGTCCGGGTCGCTCGCGGGCGGACCGGATCCCGTCACCGCGAGCCAGGTGCCGCCCATGGTGATCTGCAGCAGCGATCCGGGCGTCGGCCCGGCCACCCGGCGCCCGTGCGCGTACGTGCCCAGGCCCGTCACCACGCTCGCGACGTCGGGCCGTTCGGACAACTGCCGGGCGTAGGCGGTCACCTCCGCCTCCTGCTCCACAGCATCCGTGGCCGACAACAGAACGGTGACGGCGCGGTCCCAGGGGAGGGAGAAGTCGCGCTCGATCCCGGCGGCGACGGCGTGGGACTCCAGCTCGCCCGGCAGCACCCGGTAGTCGGTGACACCGAAGCGGACGTGGGCGAACGGCAGCGCCGACGCGGCGAGCAGCAGCACACAGCAGCCGCCGGCCAGGACGGGCCGGCCGGTGGCGGCACGGGCCACCCGCCGCCACAGCGGGCTCTCCGCGGAACGCGCCCGGCGCCACCGGGCCAGCGGGTCGCCGCGGTCGATCCAGCGGCCGAGCAGAACCAGCAGCGCCGGCAGGACGACAGCCGTGGCGAGCCCGCAGCACAGCACGACCGCGATGCCCGCGCAGGCCAGCGACCGCAGGAACGGCAGGGGGAACAGCAGCATGGGGGTCAGGCAGACCGCGATGGTGCCGCTGGAGAAGAACACGGTGCGCCCGGCGGTGCGCATGGTGCGCAGCGTGGCGCCCCGGGTGCCGAGGCTGCCGTGGGTGTCGTGCGCACCGTGCGCGTCGTCGCCTTCCCCGGCGGCGAGTTCCTGGCGGTAGCGGCTGACGAGGAGCAGCCCGTAGTCGACCGCCACGCCGAAACCGAGCGCCGTGGCGACGTTCGTGGCGAGCGCCGACACGGGCATCACGCCGGCCAGCGCACTCAGCAGGGAATAGGCGCCCAGCACCGCGAACAACCCGGTCAGCACCGGCAGCAGGGCCGCGACCGGGGAACCGAAGGCCAGCAGCAGCGCCAGCGCGGCCAGCGGCACGCCGAGCAGTTCGGCCCGGAGCAGCTCCCGCCCGCTGACCTCGGTGGCCTGCGCCGAGACGTAGGAGGTGCCCGTGGCCGACACCCGCAGCGGACCGTGGGCACCGGTGAAGCGGGGCACCAGCCGCGCGGCGGCCCGTGCCGTTGCCGCGTCGTCCCCCGCCAGGTCGGCCACGACCAAGGCGCTGCGCCCGTTCTTGCTCAGCAGCTCGGAGGCGCCCGTGTTCCAGTACGAGTAGACGCGCTCGACGCCCGGCTGCCGGGAGAGCCTGACGGTGAGGTCCAGGCCCGCGCGGGAGACGTCCTCCGAACCGGCGGGGGATCGGGCGTCCGCGCGCAGCACCAGGTCCGGCAGGCCCGCGTGGAACCGCTCGGCCAGGACGGCGTCGGCGCGAGCGGCCTCGGTCCCGGTGGCGAGAAAGCCGCCTCCGCTGAACTGGGGGCGGGCCCCCAGCAACCACAGCCCCAGTACCGCGCCCAGCAGGCCCGCCCCGGCCAGGACCCGCCAGGGACGGGAAACCACCCACCGCGTCATCATCGTCGTCCACCGCTCCATCCGTCGTGTCCCGGGTATACGGCGGCGGCCGGGCACCCCTGCGGGCGGCACGCCCGCACTCACCCGAATGCACCCGACAGGGCACGGATCACCCACCACGGGCGATGCATACGGGTGGTCGCAGGTAACCGTGTTGACGCTCGTGCGGTTGGGCGGTTACGGCCAGTACGCAACCCCCGCCGCAGGACTCCTCTTGGGACACCCGTGAACAAGCACGCCGCACAGGCACCGCCGTCCTCGCCCGCCGCCCACTCCACCGACCCCGTGGGCGAGGGCCTGCCTCACCCGGACCGTCCCGTCGAACGGTGGTCCGTCAACGCCTCGGTTCGGACGGCCGAAGGCGAAGAGCACAGCCTGTCCGTGCAGTTCCTGTGCCGGCGGCCGGGCGCCGGGGAAGGGGCGGGAACCGCCGTGCCGGGCAGGGGAGAGGCTGCCGGAGCCGCCGTGCCGGGCAGGGGAGAGGCTGCCGGAGCCGCCGTGCCGGGCAAGGGAGGGGCTGCCGGAGCCGCCATGGCCGGCGGGGGAACGGACCGGCCCCCCGGCCACACCGTCATCTGGTCCCACGCCGACCACGCCACCGGCGACCGCACCACCGAGTCCTGGCTGGACGAGGCGGCCCTCGCCGAGGCGCGCTCCGCATTCGAGGACACCTCGGCGTGGGACCCCCACGTGCGCCGGGCCGTCCTCGACGCCCTGGCAGGAGGCGAACCGCTCCTGCCCGACCGGCTCCTGCACGCGCCCGTACGCCTCGCCGCGCACCGGCTGGACCTGGACTTCGGCGGCGTCGCCACCCTCACCCGGCACCCGGACGGTTCGTACGGCCTGACCGTGACCGGCGACCCCGGGGGCTTCGCGCTGACCCTCACGCCGGGCAAGCCGCCCCTGCGACTGCGCGAAGGTGACGCAACGGCATCACCCGGGGCTCTGTCCTCGTCGTGTCTGCCGCGCATGACGGCCGAAGGCACCGTGTCCGCCTCCGGCCGCGACCCGGCGCGCGTACACGTCACGGGGGAGGCGTGGCTGGAGCACTCCTACGGCACCTGCCCGGAGGGCGCGCACCGCCCCGGCGGCGCGGATACCGCCTGGATGCGGGTTCAGGTGCAGCTGGACAACGGCTGGGACGTGGCGCTCCTGCGCACCAGCCTCGTCGAGGAGACCACCGACTCCGAGCCGTTGCCCTCCACACAGGAACCGCCCGACCGGCCCATGGCCACCCACATGACGCGGGCACAGCACACGGTGTGCACCGTATCGGGGCCCGACGGACACGGGCGGCAGGCAGCGGCGGAGCTGTGCACCACGCGCCGCTGGGACTCCTCGGTCACCATGAACTCCTACCCCGTCGCCGCCCGGTTGCGGATCCCCGAGACGGGCCTCGACGTGCGGCTCGTCGCGTCCCCGTACGCGCAAGAGGTCTTGTCGATGTCCCTGGGCCGTGCCTTCTGGCACGGCCGGTGCCGGGTGGAGGGCACGATGGGCGGGCGGCCCGTCGGCGGCCACGCGCGCGTGGAGTTCGTTCCGCCCAACACCATCGGCGACCTCGAAGACTTCATGCGCCGCATCGGCCGGATCACCCGGACGGAAGTGCGCCGGTTCTACCCCGACACCGCCGACCCCCGGGTGCTGGGCTCCCTGGCCGGACTCGAAGGCCACGCCCCGCTCGACGAGGCCTCGACGAGCGAGGTGCACGCCGGGCTCGTCCTGCCCGTACGCCACCTCGCCGACCTGGGCGGGAAGTCGTGGCGGTCGTTCGCCTCCGCCTGCGTCATGGCCCTCTTCTGCGAGGCCGCGGACCGTTACCGCCCCCTGATGGCCGTCACCGAACTGGTGCACGCCGGGTCCCTCATCGTCGACGACGTGGCGGACACTTCTCCGATGCGCCGCGGCGGCCCCACCGTCCACGAGGTCTTCGGAGCGCCGACCGCCGTCAACGCGGGCACGGCCGCCTACTTCGTCTTCGACCGGCTGGCGGACGACGTCCTGCCCGACGACCCCGCGCTGCGCCTGCGCCTGCACCGGGCCTTCCTGCGCGCCCTGCGCGCCGGCCACGCCGGACAGGCCCTCGACATCGCCGGCCACGACCAGGCCATGGACGCCGCCGTGGCCACCGGCGACGCCTCGGTGGTGATGCAGCGGCTGCACTCCACCCACCGGCTGAAGTCCGGTCTGCCGGTGCGGATGTTCGCCGAGGTCAGCGCCTTGCTGGCCGGCGCCGGGGAAGCGGAGACCGCCGCCGTCGGCGCGTACTTCGAGGCCCTCGGCGTGGCCTACCAGATCAGCGACGACGTCGCGGACCTGCGCGGCATCGGCACCGTCAGACGCGGCGGACGCCGCCGCGCGGCCAAGCGCGTGGCCGAGGACCTGCTCAACGGCAAGGTCACGGTGCCGCTCGCCCACGCCGTGCCCCTGCTGCCTCCTGACCGGCTGCGCGCCGTGTGGGAGTCCGTGCGCGGCGGCCGCGCGACTCCGCGGACGGCGGAAGCCGTCGCCGCCGTCCTCACCGAGTGCGGAGCGGTGGACGCCGCCCGCGCCCAGGCCCGGGCCCTCCTCGAGGAGGCCTGGCCGGCCCTCGACCGCGCCCTGCCGCCGACGATGCCCAAGGCGATCCTGCGCGGCCTGGGCTGGTACGCGGCCGAACGCGAGGACGACGTCCCCGACCCGGCCGCGGACGGCCGGCCCCCGGCCCCGCGCAAGCCGCTGCACTTCACCGGCGACCGGGTCTGACGAGAGGACCGGCGAGGGTCGGACATGTGCGGCCGTTACGTCTCCACTCGCAGTCCCCAGGATCTGGCCGGGCTGTTCTCCGTCACCCAGTGGGACCCGGAACCCCTCCTGGAACCGAGCTGGAACGTCGCCCCGACCGACGACGTATGGGCCGTGCTGGAGCGCGCCGACCGCGAGAGCGGCGCGATCGAGCGGCAACTGCGCGCGCTGCGGTGGGGCCTGGTGCCGTCCTGGGCGAAGAGCCTGAGCACCGGCGCGAAGATGATCAATGCCCGGGTGGAGACGGTGCACGAGAAGCCCGCCTACCGCCGCGCCTTCGCCAAGCACCGCTGCCTGCTCCCGGCCGACGGCTTCTACGAATGGGAGCCCGTCGCCGCGACCCCCACCGCGAAGGCCTACAAACAGCCGTACTTCATCAGCCCCACGGACGGCCGGGTGATGGCGCTGGCGGGTCTGTACGAGTTCTGGCGCGACCCGGCGACCGGAGACGACGGCCCGGCGCAGTGGTGGACCACCTGCAGCATCATCACCACCGAAGCCACCGACACCGCCGGCCGCATCCACCCCCGCATGCCGCTGGCCATCGCGCCGGCCGACTACGACACCTGGCTCGACCCCACCCACCAGGACCCCGAAGAGCTCCGCGCACTCCTGACCACTCCCGCGGGCGGCGACCTCGGCG
Organism: Streptomyces telluris; assembly: GCF_024519335.1. Taxonomy (NCBI): domain Bacteria; kingdom Bacillati; phylum Actinomycetota; class Actinomycetes; order Kitasatosporales; family Streptomycetaceae; genus Streptomyces; species Streptomyces telluris. The sequence continues at coordinate 158,642 of NZ_JANIID010000017.1, read as the reverse complement.
CCCGCCCGGTGTCGACCGCGGTCAACGACGTCCGCAACAACGGCCCCCACTTGCTGGACGACGCCGAGCCGGGCAAGCCGATCGCCCCGCCGTCCACCGGCCGGACCGGTAAATGAGGTGATCGTCAAGGACCCGTCGAGCAGACTTGCGCCGTGCAGCATGGCGACGAGCAGCATGACGAGAAGCACTCCGACGAGCAGTGCCACGACGAGATGCACATCGGCAAGAAGCGCCACGACGAGAACCACCATGCCGAGGAGCGGCCGCTGTCCGGCGGGAACGTCAGTGACGGCGTCGTCCGTGTCGGCGACACCGTCCGCCGCCCCGCGGGCCCGTGGACCCCGGCGGTGCACGCACTGCTGGACCATCTCCACGCAGCGGGCTTCCGGGCGGCTCCCCGCCCCCTCGGCATCGACGACCGGGGCCGGGAGGTCCTGACCTTCGCGCCGGGCGAAGTGGTCTGGCCCGGCCGGTTCGCCCTGCTGGAGCCGCCGCGACGGCTGGCCCGGGTGGCGCGCCTGATCAGGGACTTCCACGATGCCGTGGAGGGGTTCACGCCACCGGCCGACGCCCGCTGGCAGGAGCTCATTCCCGCCGAGGGAGCCGACATCATCGCCCACCACGACCTGGCGCCGTGGAACCTCGTGATCGGCGGCGAGGACGAGTGGGCGTTCATCGACTGGGACGCGGCCGGCCCCGGTTCGCGGCTGTGGGACGTCGCCTACGCCGCGCACGGCTTCATCCCGCTGTCCGCGGACCCCGCCCGGCAGCGCACCGACGCGGCCGACCGGCTGCGGGCCTTCGCCGACGCCTACGGGCTCGACGAGGCCGAACGGCGCCACCTGGTCCCCCTGCTGGGCCGGCGTACCCGCTCCATGCACGACTTCCTGCGCGACCGGACCGCCCGGGGCGATCAGCCCTGGGCCACCCTGTGGGCCGAAGGCCACGGCGACACCTGGCGCCATGACACCGCCTACATCGAGGAGCGTGAAGACCAGTGGCTGCGTGCCCTGCTCACCGGCGAGGGCTGAACCACGACGGGACGATCGCCCGCGAAGGCGCCCCGGACCGGGTGCCTGCGGCGTTCGCCCCCGTCGTCGACGCCGCGCGCGCCCACCTCGCCGATACGTACGACGGCCGTACGCGGCTGCACAGCGCCTATCTCTACGGCAGCATTCCCCGCGGCACCGCCACCCCCGGACGCTCCGACCTCGACCTCCTGCTCGCCCTCCACGACGAGCCCACCGACGCCGACCGCGCCGCCGCGAAGGAGATCGAGGCCACGCTCGACCGCGCTTTTCCCCAGATCGACGGCGCGGGCATCCTGCTGTTCGGCGTGCGCACCCTGCTGAGCGACCTCGAACGCCACGATCTCGGCTTCTTCGTCGCCTGCCTGTGCACCCCGCTGCTCGGCCCCGACCTCGCCGGAGAACTGCCCCGCTACCGCCCCACTTCCCTGCTCGCCCGCGAAACCAACGGCGACCTCGCCCTCGCCCTTCCCCGCTGGCGCACGCGGGCCGCCGAGGCCGCCACGGACACCGAACGCAAGGCCCTCGCCCGCGGCGTCGCCCGGCGTCTCGTACGCACCGGATTCACCCTGGTCATGCCCCGCTGGGGCGGCTGGACCAGCGACCTCGGCGAGTCCGCCGAGCTCTTCGGCCGCTACTACCCGGAGCGGGCCGGGCAGATGCGCACCGCTGCAACCACCGGCCGTACGCCGTCGGCCGATCCGGCGGTGCTCGGCATGCTCACCGACGACCTGGGACCCTGGCTCGCCGCCCGCTACACAGCCGTTCATGGGGAGAAGGCTCCGCGCCCGTGAGAGACGCCCCTACTGGCACAGCAGCGTCTCCGCTCCCACGGCATCGCCGTTACGGAGACGGCCTTTCGAACCCGGGGCGGCCCGCCCGGCAGGTCAGGCTGGTGGCGGTGGAGACGGGAGCGCCCGGGCGGGTGACGTAGGGGAGGGTGCGGTAGTCGACGCGGGCTTGCGACGGAGTGAGCGTGATGACGACGTAGCCGCGGCGCTTGGCGTAGTACGCCATGTGCGGGTTGACGGCGAGGAGGCTCTCCCAGTCCTCGGGTTTCTCGACTCCGTCGGCTCCGCTGGAGATGGACGTGCCGAGGATCTCGACGCCGCGCGTGGGGGAGGAGAGGTTGTCGAAGTCTTCCTTGATGTCCATGGCGAGGTGGATGTGGGAGTCACCGGAGAGCACCATGAGGTTGGTGATCCGCGCGGTGCGCGCGGCGTCGAGGAGCCGCTTGCGGGCCGCCGGGTATCCGTCCCAGGCATCCATGGACAAGGGGGAGTTCTGGGCCCTCAGCCGGCGCCGGGAGAAGGCGACCTGCTGGGGCAGGACGTTCCAGACGGCCGACGAGCTGCGGAATCCGTTGGAGAGCCACTGCTCCTGCGCGGGGCCGAGGAGGGTGCGGGAGGGGTCTTCGGAATCGGGTCCGGGCTGCTTCCAGCCGTCCCCGTAGGCCTGGTCGGAGCGGTACTGCCGCGTGTCCAGGATGTCGAACTGCGCGAGCCTGCCGAAGCGGAGACGGCGGAAGAGCCGCATGTCCGGCCCCGTGGGGTGCGGGAGGCGCAGGGGCATGTTCTCCCAGTACGCACGGTAGGCCGCGGCCCGGCGCAGCAGGAACGCGTCGGTCGGATCGTTGTCCTGCGACACGTGCGCCGCGTAGTTGTTCTCCACCTCGTGGTCGTCCCAGGTGACGCACCAGGGATGGGCGGCGTGCGCGGACTGCAGGTCGGGGTCGGACTTGCCCAGGGCGTAGCGCAGGCGGTAGTCCTGCAACGTGACGGTCTCGTGCGCGAAGACGTCGGGGAGCTTGCTGCCCTCCGGGAGTTGCCGGTCCCCGGCCCGGGCGTCGATGGCGTTCTCGTAGATGTAGTCGCCGAGGAAGAAGACGACGTCGAGGTCCTCGCGGGCCAGGTGCGACAGCGCGGTGTAGTAGCCCTCGTCGTACTGCTGGCACGAGGCCACGCCCAGGCGCAGCTGCGCGGGAGAGCTTCCGGCAGCGGGAGCGGTACGGGTCCGGCCGGCGCGGCTCACCCAGGAGCCGGCCCGGAAGCGGTACCAGTAGGTGCGCCCTGCCTTGAGACCCCGGGCGTCGACGTGCACGCTGTATCCGAACTCGGCGTCGGCGTCGGCCCGTCCGCGGCGTACGACGCGCGAGAACCGTTCGTCCTCCGCCACTTCCCAGCTCACGGGGATCACCCCGGTGGCTGGCAGCCCGCCGTCCGGCTCCCACGGGCGCGGCGCCAGCCGCGTCCACAGCACCACGGCGTCCGGTAAGGGGTCGCCCGAGGCGACGCCGAGGGTGAACGGATCGTCGCCGAGGACGCGATCGCCCAGCTCTTCGGCTCTTGCGCGGCCGGGCTCGGACGAGAACGCCAGCACGGTCGCGGCGGCCGTCAGCGTGAGGAATCTTCGTCTGAGGTACGAGACCGATGCGGTGCCGGGCCGGTCATGGCCCTGATGACCCGTCATGACGTGACGTCTCCCTCCAGAATCGCCGGTCACTCCTGCGGAAGGGATACCCAGGAGGAAGCGCCGTCTCCCGTGCCAAGGCGGCGCGCCGGTGTATCCGCCGTCACCTCAACCCCGAGGCGAGCGGGGCCGGATCCCGAGGTACGTCGGGGTGGGCCCCGAGGCGAGCCGCGGTGGGCCCTGAGGCGAGCCGGGGCCGGACCCCGACCCGGCGTCGGGGGGACCTGTAGGGGGAGGGCGCTCCGTGATCATTCTTGATCATGATCACGGGCAGGGGCAGGGCTCCATACGGTGAGGGCACCACCGCACGACGGAAGGAACCCCACCATGCGCCGCCCGACAGCCGCTGTCTCCGCTCTGCTCGCCGCAACCGCCCTCGTCTCCGCGGCGGTCCCGGCCGCCGCTGCCGCGCCCGCCGGTGAGCGCGGGACGGACCGGGAGACCGCACGCGGAGTCGCTGCACGGGCTGTTGAGGGCAAGGGCGCCGCGCTGCAACGGGCCCTGGACGGCATCGTCGCCGAGGGGGTGCCCGGCGCGATCGCCGAGGTGCGCGCGGGCGACCGGGTGTGGAAGGCGGGCAGCGGCACCGCCGACCTGCGGGACGGGCGGCGGGCGAAGCCCGGGGACCGGTTCCGGGCCGGGAGCGTGACCAAGTCCTTCGTCGCCACGGTCGTGCTGCAACTCGCCGACGAGGGCAGGCTCGGCCTGGACGACCCCATCGGCCGGCATCTGCCCGGCCTCGTCCCCGACGGGGACGACGGCGCGCCCGTCACCGTACGCCAACTGCTCGGCCACACCAGCGGGATCCCCAACCACACCGACGTCCTCCGGCGCGGTGACGACCCCGTACGCAAAGTCCAGAACTCCCGCCACACCCCCCGGGAGCTCGTCGAGCTCGCGCTGAAGGAGCCGCGTCCGTTCAACCCCGGGGAGCCGGGGAAGTGGGCCTACTCCAACACCAATTACGTCCTTCTCGCGATGCTGATCGAGAGGGCCACCGGCCGCACGCTCGACCGGGAGATCGACCGCCGCATCGTGCACCCCCTCCACCTCACCGACACCACCGTCCCCGCCTCCTCGCGTCTGCCGGGCCGCCATCTGAACGGTTACGAGCGACTGCCCGGAGAGACCGAGCCGGCCGACTTCACCGACTTCAGCCCCACGGCCTTCTGGGGCCCCGGCAACATCGTCTCCACCACCGCCGACCTGAACCGCTTCTACCGCGCGCTCGCCGGTGGCAAGCTGCTGCCGTCCCACCTCTGGCAGGAGATGTGGACGTTCCGGGAGACCGATCGCGGACCCGAGCGGACGTACGGTCTCGGTCTGGAGAGCCGGGCCGCCTACTGCCCCGGCGAGAAGCCCGTATGGGGCCACACCGGCAGCGTCCCCGGCTACAGCACTTTCAGCTTCACATCGGCCGACGGCAAGCGGCAGATCACCCTCGCCGTCAACACCAGCCTCACCATGCCGGAGAAGGCAGGCACGGCCGCGCTGAAGGCGTTCACTACGGCCTTGTGCGCGAAGTGAGCGGTGCGGCCTGGCGTCGGTCGCCGGCCGCAGGCCAGCAGGCCCGTTGGCCCGCTGGCCAGCCGGTCAACCAGGCTCCGGCGTCGGGACCGTCACTCTTCCTCACGGTGGCTTTCCGGCTCGCAGATCGACTCCGACCAGTCCACGCCGAGTGTCCCGGCCAGGCGTTCCAGCGCGTGCTCGGTGCGTCCGTACGCGACGAGCTCGGAGTCGCCGTATCCGGTGTCGTGGGCCACGATGACGTCCGGGCCGCCGAAGAACTCCGTACGGGCCCCCAGTTCACGCCACGGCAGCAGCCCCATCGGGCGCAGCTTCTCCCGCAGCCGGGCCAGGACCTCCGGGGCGATGGTGCCCTCCTCGACGGTCCAGCCGTAGTGGGCGGGCAGGCGCGTGACGGCCAGCAGGAGGAAGAACTCCGAGAGCGAGCGGCTCTGCAGCACCCATGCCTCTTGCCCGTCGTCGTCCCGGGCGGAGACCAGCACCGGCGGATCGGCGAGGTGGCTGCGGGCCGCGGGGTAGCCCCACTCGTTGCAGTACTGGTCCTCGGCCATGAACACGCAGACCCGCAGGTCCTCGGACGGGCCGGTAAAGGGGTTCGCCGGGGGCAGGCCGCCGGCGACGCCGTAGCCGGTGGGGTCGGGGCGAACGGTGGGCGGCCACACCGGGTTGGTCCAGTACAGGCGCCACCGGTCCGCGAAGGAGTTGAACGGCAGCTCCCACCACTCGCCCAGCGCGGCGGGTATCGCGAGCGAGGGGTCGACGTCGCGGGGCTCGTCGTCCTCCGGGGTGTCGCAGGACCCGGCACCTGCACCTGCACCGGCCCTCAGGCCGGATACGTACGTCTTGTGGGCATCGGGTTCCTCCCGTTCCCACCGCTCTCCGCCGGTGGGCTCGTAACCCCAGCCCTCCTGGAACCTGCGGAGCAGCTCCCACCGCACATCGGTACCTGCAGCGCCCGTAGTGCCCGTAGTGCCCGTAGTGCCTGCAGGGTTCGCAGTGCCCGTGGTACCGCCCTCGGCGGCACTGCGCGCCTGCTGCAGCCACTCGTGGAATTGCCCGTAGTCGATCTCTGTCACGCGGGTGATCCTAAGCGCGGGAATCAAGGCCGGACGTCCGCGGAACGACGGAGGCGTTCCTCGGCCCGGTCGCGCAGGGCGGGCACTCCGCAGGCCGCCGACAGGTCCCGCGCGCGGACGAAGCGTGTCAGGGCCTCGGCGTGACGGCCGCAGGCCGCGAGGGCGGACCCGGCCGCCAGGGAGGCGGTGGCCTCGTACAGTGGCATGCGAGCGGTCCGGAACGCCGTCGCCGCTTCGTCGGCCTGCTCGGCCGCCTCCGACTCCGCCTCTTTTAAGGAGAGCCCGACCTCGGCCCGGGCCAGCAGGGCGAACCCGCGCTGCCCCGCCGGGCTGTCGGGCGTCAGCGCCGCGGCCGCGTCCTCCGCCCGGCGTCCGGCCGCCGCGACGTCGCCTCGTGCCAGCTCCGCGCGCGTCAGGACGCGGAACCACCGGGGACGCGTGAGCGCCCCGAAGCGGAGGAGGTCCGTACCGCCGCCCGCCGTGAGCACGGCACGCACGCATCCCGCCGGGTCACCGCTTTCCAGCAGGCACGGCCCGAGCATCCCGCCGATCGCCGCCCGCGGTGGTCCGGGCGCGAGACTGTCCCGGGACATCGCCTCCTCGCAGGCGGCGAGCGCCCTGGCGACGTCACCGCGCCACAATGCGATGGCGCTGCGGGCCGATGCCGCCAGCGATCGGGGTTCGTCGTTGCCGATGAGCACGGCCGCCTCGGCCGCGTCCTCGGCGTGGGCCTCGGCCTCGTCCAGGCGACCGAGCAGCGTGAGGACGTGGGCGGAGGCGGCGTACAGGTCGGCGGCCACGGCGGTCCGGCCGGTGAGGCGGGCCAGCCGCAGTCCGCGGTCGAGGTGGCGCAGGGCGGCGTCGAGGTCGCCGCGGGTCAGCTCCGCCCACCCGGTCAGGGCCGGCACGTCGACGTGCGGCGCGAGGATCCGGTCGTCGGTGTCGTCGAGCGTCTGCACCGCCCGCGCCAGGTGCAGGTCGGCCTGCGCCGCGTCCCCGGCCGTGGCGTGGGCCAGGGCCAGCAGACTCCCGGCCCTGGCCGCCCGCATCGGCTCGCGCCCCGGCCCGTCGCCGCCCGGCTCCTGCAGGGTGCGCAGCGCCTCTTCGCTCCGTTCGGCCGCCGAGTCCACATCGCCGCGGCGCAGGGCCACGGAGGCGACACCCAGCTGCAGGTCCGCGATCTCGGCGGGTGACAGGCCGTCGGCGCCGTCCTTCAACTCGCGCAGCAGGAGGGCCGTCGCCTGGTGGTAATGGCCCAGCTGGTACTCCACGTCGGCCCGCGTCGCGGTGATCCGCGCCCGCAGGCGGAGGTCGTCCTCGGGGAGGGCGTGGGCGGCGGTGCGGAGGATGTCCTGGCCTTCGCGCAGCCTGCCTGCCGTGACCAGGGCCGCGGCCTGCTTCAGCAGCAGTTCCGGCTGCGACCGCTCCTGCCGCGGGCCGGAGAGCGCGATGGCGGCGCCCAGCCACTCGGCGGCCGTCACGGGGGCGAGCGCCGTCATCTGCTCCGCGGCTGCGATCAGGTCCTCGACGGCGCGGGCGTCTCCCGGCCGGGCCGACTGCCGGATGTGCGGCGCCCGGGCCGCCGGCGGCGCACCGCGCAGTGCGAGGGCGTTCGCCGCCTTCCTATGGGCTTCGATCCGCCAGCCGGACCCGGCGCTCTGGTAGACCGCGGTACGCACCAGGGGGTGGCGGAACCTGAACCGCCCCAGGGGACCTTCCCGGCGCAGCAGATCGCGTTCGGTGAGCTCGTCGAAGGCCGCCAGCGCCGCCGTTTCATCCGCTCCGGCGACGAACGACGCCAACTCGGCGTCGAAGGAGTCCCCGAGGACGGCCCCTGCCCGGGCACACGTCTGCGTGAGGACGGGCAACCCGTCCAGCTCCTCCTGCAGGGCGGCGCGCAGGAACTGCGGCAGGTCCTCGCCGCACAGCGGCTCCCCGGCGGGCGCGGAGGCGGGCCGGAGGGCGGGGCCGGGGGCGGGCCCGGGAACGGGGACGGGTTGGAGAGCGCCCCCACCGGGTCAGGGCCTGCAAGTAGAAGGGGTTGCCGTGGCCGGCCTCGTGGAGTTCCCGGATCCGCCGGCGGGGCACTCCCTCCCCGCAGAGCTCTCCGCACAGATCGGCGGTTTCGGCCGGGGACAGCGGACCGGGCTCGACCCGGGTGAGCCGGCCCTGCGCCTCGGCCACGGACAGTGCCGCGGCGAGCCGGCGGGGATGGGGACGCGGCCGGTAGGCGAGCACCAGCAGGAAGCGTCCCCGGGGCGCATGACGTATCAGGTGCCCGATCAGTTCGAGCGAGTCCTCGTCGGCCCAGTGCAGATCGTCCAGGGCGAGCATCAGCCCCGAGTCGGTGGCGCCGGAGCCGAGTGCCTCCAGCAGGGCCCGCATCGCCGGCTGCAATCCGCAGCGCCCGGCGAGCACCGGCTCCGTACCCTCTGGTCGGAGCCGGGCCAGCGCCGGGAAGACCTCGCCGAGCAGGGCCAGTACGCCGGACGGCAGCCCCGCGGTCCGGTCCCGGTCCGCGTTCGGTGTGACCAGCCGGTCGTCGAGCGCGTCCGCGAAGACCCCGTAGGGGGTCCGGGTGAACTCGACGGCCCGTCCGGTCAGGACCACGAAGCCCCGGCGGCGGGCCCGTTCGCCGAGCTCACCGGCCAGCCGCGTCTTGCCGATGCCCGGCTCGCCGACGATCTCCACGACGGCGCTTCCGCCCGCCCGGGCGGACGAGAGCGCCCGGTCGAGGGCGGCCAGCTCGGCCACTCGCCCGACGATCCGGTTCTCCCGGGGCCGGGCCGCACGGTCGGCGGGCGCTGCCTCCGGCGGGGTGGGCGTGGCGGGTGTGGTGAGTGTGGCTGTCGTATCCGTCGCGTCCGTTGTGTCCGTCACCGGAGAGGTCGGTGCCTGGTGAAGTGATGGCCGGGCTAAGGCCGTCGGCTCCGGGCCGGGGGCCAGCAACTCCGGGTCGGCGGCCAGCATGCGCCGGTGCAGCCGCTGCAGCGCCGGCCCGGGTTCGCAGCCGAGCTCCTCCACCAGGCGTAACCGCGAGTGCCGGTAGTGGTCGAGCGCCTCGGCCGGACGACCGCACCGGTAGAGGGCGAGCATGAGCCGTCCGGTCACGCCCTCGTCGAGGGGATGCGCCCTTGCCCGGCCGGTCAGCCCTGCGAGCATCTCCGCGTGCTGCCCGAGCCGGAGCCGGGCATCGTCGTATCCGGCCTGCGCCGCCGACCGCTCCCGCGCTAGCGCCTCCCGGACCCCGCTGATCCACGGCGTGTCCAGACCGGCGAAGGCCTCCCCGCGCCAGAGGCCGAGGGCCTGCCCGAACAGACGTGCCGCGCGGTCGTCCTGTCCGGCGTCACGCGCCTGCGCGGCCAGCTCACGAAAGCGGTGGACGTCCACGGCCGGTGCAGGTACGGCGAGCGTGTACCCGCCGGGACGCCGGAGGATCCGCGCGCTGTCGCCGACGGCCAGCGCGCGCCGGAGGCGGGAGAGGTAGCCGTAGAGGGTGTCGCGGGCGCGCTGCGGGGGATGTTCGGCCCAGACGCGGTCGATGAGCTGCCCGACGGTGACGAGCCGGTTGGCGTCGACGAGCAGGGCCGCGAGCACGCACTGCTGACGACGGTGCCCCAGGCCGACCGGCCGGCCTCCGGCCCGTGCCTCGACGCTGCCGAGCAGAGCGAACTCCATGAACTCCCCTTCCACAGCTGCCCCGTGCCGCCCAGGCTGACACGGCGCCACGGGCCGGGACCAGCACATTTCAGCTCTGCTGCAGGTTTCCTCACGACCGGTGACCCAGGCTGATCCCCATCGCCCGCAGCCGCCCTGCCCGGTGCCCACGGCCCACCGGACACCCCGGCTCCGCGGCGAACGGCCCGCCGAGGTGCCCCGCGGGGGTGGGCGCCCGAAGCCGGGACCGCAGGTCCGGCCCCGCCGACCCGGGGCCGGACCGGACCTTGTGCGGGCTCTGGAGCCTGGCGGTGCTCTTCCTTCGGTCCGGGGTTTGTGGGAAGCCATAAGAAAACGTGGAGCACAGGAGCGTCGCGCCGCCCCTGTGGAGGACACGCCGGGAATATGCCTACGCCCCGTCCCACCCCGATGCGCGGCGTCCCCTCCCGGTACCCGTCGCGCCGGAAGGGAAACCTCATGCGCAGCGCACAGCCCGCACGCCGGCAAGGCACTGCATCAGGGAACGCCCCGATGACTGGAGGGCCATGGGACCGATGTTACGAGGCGGGGTAAGCAGGCGGTTCGCCGATACGATCAAGGCGAACATCAAGCACTGCACCCGAGAGTACAGGCGACGCGAGGAAGCAGGCGTCGAACGTCTGGGCGGGGCCGCGAGCCCATCGCGGCGTGGCACTGTGGAGATCCGCGCCGTAGGCACACTGACGGGGCCGCCGCGGGAGTTTCCCGAGCCGGACGGGCCCGGGGCCGCCCGGCTCGACGGGCTCGAACAAGCGCTGGCCACCATCGGAGAAACGTTCCCCTGCCTGGGTACCGACGTCGAGATGTGCCGGCTGGCCGGCAGGATGCTGGAGGGCGCCTGGTGCGAGCGGGCGTCGTCCGGCCCGCTTCCCGTGGGAGGCCCCGGACTCCGGACACAGGACGCGCCCTGTTCGTGCGTCCTCTGCTCCCATCTCCCGGAGCCGCCTCGCCGTCATCTCCGCGACTACGCCTGGCGCCGCAGCGACGGCCTGCCGCTCGCCGTAAAGACGTGGCCCTACCGGAGGGAGTTCGACTGCGTCCTGACCGGCGGCTGGGTGTGGAACCGGGCCCTGCAGGACGCCGAGACGGGCCTCGGCCTGCGGCACCGCTACGAGGACGACATCCTTACCTTCCCCGAGTACAAGCGGGCCGGCATGACGATGGACATCGCCGGCACGGCCCGGTCCGTCGAGGAGGGGCTGGCGGAGGACTTCAGCATCAACGGAGCCCGAGCGCTGGTCAGCGGGCTCTTCACCGAGTACAAGCGCTGCGTGGACGAGTACTGGATCGGCCGTCACCGGGCGGGCTCGGTCTCGCTCCCGCAGTCCACGCCACTGGACATGACCACGTACACCATGCTCCAGACCATGGACTGCCTCTGGTGGCACGTACCGCCGGACGACCAGCTCTGGCTGGAGGAGAACCTCACCACCCTGGTCCTCTCGCGCGTCGTGGACGACATGGTGGACGTCAGGGCCGACTCCGTCACCGGTGAGATCAACAACTTCTGGCTCGCCTCCATGCCCGTCCACGACAAGGCGGCTCTGGCGGCGTGCGTCATCGCGCTCAACAAGTACCAGTGCATGCCGGAAGCCCTCGGAGTGCTCTGGAACGTCGAACTGGTCGGGAACACGGCCGTGTGGATGGCCCTGAACGGCCGCCATGCCCTGTGGTTCGACGGGATCACCGGCGGCATGCCCGAGGCCGACGACTGCGTGCTCTGCCGGCTCCAGCCGAATCCCTGCACCGGGCTGCTCACCTCGGGCGTGACCCTGCGCGTAGGAGAGCGATTCGGTGTCCAGCAGCTCGGCTCGCGGGCGACGGAACTTTCGGCCCGCTGCCGAAGCACCCACCCCGAGGCCTGGGAGACGTTCCACGCCGAACTCGGGGCGTTCGAGGCCCTGCACGGCGAATGGCACGGCGACACGGACACCACCTGGGAGATCCTGCGCCGCACCTACGTGGCGGGCGTGCTCGCCTGCCTCGCGGGCGGTGAGGGCGCGCGGGACGTCCAGGACGCCTCGGGGCCCCTGGGGGCGGACTTGTTCCACACCCTGAGCCTGGGCGGAGCACCGGGCTGGCGGGAGAACACCGCGCTCCTCGTCTACATGTTCGGGTGTGCGCACCCGCACTTCTTGTGGAACACGCTCGGCCATGCGTGCACCTCGATGGGCGGCGACTGGCTGGACGGCTGAGGGAGCAATACGGGTAAGGCCAGGTGGGTTTGGACCTGCCCCAAGGGGCCGCGCTTATCAAGGGCGCGGCCCCCCGGCGCGGTGGTCGGACGGGCTGATGCCGCGTACGCGTTTGAAGGCCGCGCTGAACGCGAAGCCGTCCGCGTACCCGACTTCCCTGGCCACTGCCGTGACGGTGGCTCCGGGTGCGCGCAGCCGGTCGGCGGCCAGGGTCATCCGCCAGTCGGTGAGGTAGGTCAGGGGCGGCCTGCCGACGAGGGCCGAGAAGCGGCGGGCGAAGGCGGTACGGGACATGCCCGCCTCGTCCGCGAGCGAGGCGACCGTCCACGGCCGGGCCGGCTCCTCGTGCAGCCTGCGCAGGACGTGCCCGATGTCGGGGTCGGCGAGGGCCCGGTAGCCGGGGGGCGGGGTGGCGCCCGGGTGAGCGAACCACGTGCGCAGGGCCCGTACGAGCAAGAGGTCCAGGAAGCGGTCCAGGACGACCTGCTGGCCCGGCTCGTCGTGCTCGACCTCGGCGGCGATCAGGTCGAGGAGCGCGGACAGACCCGTGTCCGGGCGCACGATCGCGATCGGGGGCAGGGCGTCGAGCAGCGGCCGGCACAGGTCGCCCCCGACTCTGTACCCGGCGGTGACCAGGAGGTCCGTCCCGCTGTCCGCCGCGTCCCCGACGGTGCGGCCGGTCACCCGCCAGTTGCGCCCCGGATCCGCCGGATCCCCCGGACCGGCCGGGGCGTCGCCGACGAGGGTGCAGCGGTCGTCGCCGTCGACGAGGACGCGCGGCCTGCTGTCCGGCCGGTCCGCCACTGTGTAGGGCGTGCGCGCCCGTACGAGGGCGATGGCGCCCCGCGGCAGCTCGACGGGGTCGCCCCCGTCGCCCCCGTCGCCCGCGTCGGGCACAAGCCACGCGTCACCGCGCAGCATCGCGCTGAGCGTCAGCGGCGCGGGCTCGGTGAACCGCATCCCCCAGGGCGGGACGCTCACCGTGCTGCAGAACACCGCCCCGCGTGCCCTGACCCCGGAGAGATAGTCGTCAAGAAGATCCACACCGACCGAGGCTACTGGAACGATCACGCATGGATCCGGTCGTATCAACCATGGAGCGTTCCGTTCGGCCCGTATTGACTGACGGACATGTCACAGATCCTCGTGCTCGGCGCCACCGGCAAGACCGGCAGCCGCGTCGTCCCCCGCCTCAAGGCCCTCGGCCACACCGTCCGTTCCGCTTCCCGCTCGTCGGCACTCCGCTTCGACTGGACCGACCGGTCCACCTGGGACGCGGCCCTGGCCGGCGCGGAGGCCGTGTACTTCGTCCCGACCGAGACGCTCGGCCTGCCCGAGCGCGCCGAGCTGGTGGACCGCGCGAAGGCCGCCGGCGTCCGCCGCATCGTCCAGCTGTCGGTGCGCGGCCTCGACGCCGACGGCGGTGTGCCGGAGACGGAGGCAGCGGTCCGGGAGTCGGGGCTCGCGTGGACGATGCTGCGCCCCTGCTGGTTCTCCCAGGACTTCGCCGCACCGGACTTCTTCCTGCCGTCGGTCCTCGCCGGCGAGCTCACGACCCCCGCCGGGGACGGACGCGAACCGTTCATCGACGTGGAGGACATCGCGGACGTGGCGGTGGCCGCCCTCACCGGCGACGGCCACGCGGAGAAGGCCTACGACCTGTCCGGCCCCCGGGCACTCACCTTCGGCGAGGCCCTCGCCGTCATCGGCGACGCCGTCGGACGCGAGCTGCGCCACCGCCACCAGGCCCCGGACGCCTACGCCGCCGACCAGGTCGCGGCCGGCCTCCCCGTCGCCGACGCCGAAGCCGTCGCCTCCTTCCTGGACGGCATACGCCGGGGCGAGGACGACTACGTCAGCACCGGCGTGCAGGAGGCCCTCGGCCGCGCTCCGCGCTCCTTCGAGGAGTACGTGAGGGCGACGGCACCGACGGGCGTGTGGAACGTCTGATCACACGGACGGACCGGCGGACCGGCTCCCTCGCGCACGGCGAGGAGCCGGCCCGCCGGTCCGTTCGCCGGCCCGCCGGACGCACGTGCTCGGCAGCGTCGGTGCCCCCCCCCCGCCCCGCCCCACGCCGGTTTGTATTCTCGGGCAGGCGATCTCATCGACAGGCCCATCGGCAGGCAGTCGACGACCGGCACCCGCGAGAGGAAACACCATGACCACCGAGCTGAGCCCCGACGCCCTGACCGGGCTCCTCGACCAGGCCCGCCGGGACTACCAGGACCTCGCGGGACGAGGCCTGTCGCTCGACCTCACCCGGGGCAAGCCGGCCCCCGAGCAGCTCGACCTCTCCGAGGACCTGCTGAGCCTGCCCGGCGGGCGCCACACCTCCGCCGACGGCACGGACGTACGCAACTACGGCGGGCTCCAGGGGCTGCCCGAGCTCCGGGAGATCTTCGCCGGGGCGCTCCAGGTGCCGGCCGCCCAGCTCCTCGCGGCCGGGAACTCCAGCCTCGAGCTGATGCACGACTGCCTGGTGCACGCCCTGCTGAGCGTGCTGCCGGGCGTCGAGTCGCGCTGGGTGGAGCAGGAGCGGATCGCGTTCCTGTGCCCGGTCCCCGGCTACGACCGGCACTTCGCGCTCTGCGAGCGGTTCGGGATCGACATGATCCCGGTGCCGATGACCGCCGAAGGCCCGGACATGGACGTCGTCGAGCGGCTCGTCGCCGAGGACCCGGCGGTCAAGGGCATCTGGTGCGTGCCGAAGTACAGCAACCCCGACGGCGTCTGCTACAGCGACGCGACCGTGGCGCGGCTCGCCTCGATGACCACCGCCGCGCCCGACTTCCGGATCTTCTGGGACAACGCCTACGCCGTCCACCACCTCACCGACGAGCCCGTCGCGATCGCCGACCTGCTCGCCGCCTGCGCCGAGGCCGGGAACCCGGACCGGACGTTCGTGTTCGGCTCCACCTCGAAGATCACCGCGGCGGGCGCGGGCGTCGCCTTCTTCGGCTCGTCGCCCGCGAACGTGCAGTGGCTGCTCGGCAACAACGCCAAGCGGTCGATCGGCCCCGACAAGGTCAACCAGCTGCGCCACGTGATGTTCCTGCAGGACGCCGAGGGTCTGCAGGCCCACATGGAGCGCCAGCGCGCCCTGCTGCAGCCCAAGTTCGAGGCGGTCGCGCGGATCCTGGACGCCGAGCTCGGCGGCACCGGGCTGGCGACCTGGACCTCGCCCAAGGGCGGCTACTTCGTGACCCTCGAAGTGCAGGACGGCTGCGCCAAGGAGGTCGTACGCCGCGCCGCCGAGGCGGGCATCGTGCTCACCCCGGCCGGCGCCACGCACCCCTACGGCGACGACCCGCGCGACGCGGTCATCCGCATCGCCCCCAGCTACCCCGGCCTCGCCGAACTGGAGCAGGCGATCGCAGGCCTCGCCGTCTGCGTCCGGCTCGTGGGGTACGAGCAGCGCGTCCGCTAGCGGGCGGAGGCCGGGCGCCCCGGCCGTACCGGAGCGCGTAAGGGCCGCTGCCACGCGAACGCACCCGTGGCAGCGGCCCGGTCCGGCTCAGCACGGACGGGCCGCGGCGGGCGTACGTGCTGCCGCACCCTTGCGCCGGGCCGTCCGCATGTAGTCGGCTGAGGCCCATGAGGCAGAGAAGCGTTGCCACGCTGATTGCCGTCGTGGCCATGAGCTCCCTTTTCACAGGCCTGCCAGGCGTACCGGGCTTGCCAGGCGCACCGATCCCGGGCGCGCGGGCCGCCGACTCCGACTCCGGCGCCGGAGTCGGCCACTCCGGCGCCGGCGGTGCGGCGTCGCCGACCGGTGCGCACCATCCGCCGGGGCCGGGCGTCGATCTCGACACGGTGACGATCCCGGAGCTGCAGGCTCGCATGGCGGACGGATCGCTGACTGCGGCGGCCCTGACCGCCGCCTACCTGCGCCGCATCGAGACCTTCGATCCCAAGATCAATGCGGTGCTGCGCACCGACCCGACCGCCCTGCGCCAGGCGGCCGCCAGTGACGCCAGGCGCCGGAACGGCGGCGTCCGGAGCCCGCTCGACGGCATTCCCGTCCTGCTCAAGGACAACGTGGACACCCGCGACATGCCGACGACCGCTGGTTCGCTGGCGCTGGCCGGGAGCCCGCCCCGCACGGACGCGGCCCTGGTGACGCGCCTGCGCGAGGCGGGGGCGGTGATCCTCGGGAAGACCAACCTGTCCGAGTGGGCGAACTTCCGTGCCGCGAAGCCGACATCGGGATGGTCGGCGGTGGGCGGGCAGACCAGCAATCCCTACGTGCTGGACAGGAATCCGTGCGGGTCGTCCGCCGGTTCGGCGGCGGCACTCGCCGCGTCGCTGGCGCAGGTGGCGATCGGCACCGAGACGGACGGCTCCATCGTGTGCCCGGCCGGGATGAACGGGGTCGTCGGCCACAAGCCCAGCCTCGGGCTGGTCAGCGGGGACGGCGTGGTGCCGATCTCCGCCGAGCAGGACACCGCGGGGCCCATGGCGCGCAACGTCATCGACGCGGCGCTCACCCTGTCGGTGCTCCGCGGCGACG
This sequence comes from Streptomyces telluris, assembly GCF_024519335.1. Taxonomy (NCBI): domain Bacteria; kingdom Bacillati; phylum Actinomycetota; class Actinomycetes; order Kitasatosporales; family Streptomycetaceae; genus Streptomyces; species Streptomyces telluris. The sequence continues at coordinate 142,138 of NZ_JANIID010000017.1, read as the reverse complement.
GCACCTCGCGCCCCGGCGCCCACGGCGTGCCCCACGCTCTCGGCGGCCTCCCCCTTCCGGACGAGCTGACGCACCCCGGCCCCGGCGGCCTGCGCGGCAAACGGATCGGCCTGTGGCGGCTGCCCTCGCTCGGGCCCGAGGTGGACGCCTTGATGACCCGTACGGCGGACAGACTCCGCAGCGCGGGGGCCGAGGTCGTGCCGGTGACGCCCCCGTACCAGGAGCGACTCGCCCAACTCGAGTTCCCGGCGCTGCTGAGCGAGTTCCACCGGGACATCGACGCCTACCTCGCCACGCGCAACGGGCCCCGCAACCTCGCCGAGCTGATCGAGTTCAACCGCACCCACCCCGCGGAGCGGACGTGCTTCGCCGGCCAGGAGCTCTTCGAGCAGGCCCTCGCCGCGCCCCCCACCACCGATCCGGGGTACCGGGCCATGCGCGCCGAGCTGAAGGACCTTTCCCGGCGTTCCCTGGACGAGACCATGGCCGCCCACCGGCTGGACGCCATCGCCGCGCCGACGAACCCGCCCGCCTGGACGACCGACTGCGGTCGCGGCGACAACGACGTGATCCCCTCCTCGACCCCCGCGGCCGTCGCCGGGTACCCGTCGCTGTCGGTGCCCGCAGGGTTCGTGGGCGAGCTCCCCGTAGGCCTCCTCCTGATGACCGGTGACCGCCAGGACACCAAGCTGCTGTCGCTGGGAGCCGCGGTGGAACACCGCCTGAAGGCCTGGCGGGCGCCGCGATACCTGCCGACTGTGGGGACCGGCGCCTCTGGCTGAACGAAAGGCCTGGCGGAACGAACGGCCTGGCTGAACGAACGGCCCGGCGGCCTGGCGGCGGCGGCCGCGCCGGACCGCCAGGCCGAAGGAGGCCTGATCTACGAGGCCGGCGCCGGGCGAGGCCTCCCTGAACGCGGCCCACCTCGGCGAACTCGTCGCCGTCGCGCACGCGGGCATCACCGCGGGCGCGGTCACCTGACACCCGGGCGACCGAGGCGCGGGGCGAGGCATTTACGATCTCCCGTGGGTCGTGGAGGCCGGCGCGCTCGCGAGAGCGACGCAGGTCATAGCCACGGACGGAACCGGTGGACGGCTTTGCCCCTCCACATGGGCGGAAACACAGGTCATGTCCTTCGGGGCAGCAGCAGGAATGTCCGGAGTGACGTGATGACGCAAGCGAGCAGCGGGATCTATCAGGCAGAGGGGTACGTCCGCGCGCGTCGCGCCAAGCGGTGGACCATCGTGCTGGTGTCCCTGGCCGTCGTAGGGCTGATAGCCACCGGCGTGCTCAAGTACCTCAAGATCGGTCCGTTCTCCGACAAGGGGGCGCCGGTCAGCTTCGGCCAGGAGCAGGCCGCGGGCGGTGGCAGTGGCAGCGGCGGCGGTCAGGCCGGCGGCGCGAACGGCGCGCAGAAGCCGGACTCCAAGATCCTGATGCCGACCGGGCCCGCTGCCGACTTCAAGAATTCCGAGACCCTCGGTGACGGCACGCACATCGCCGTCACCACGCTGGAGGGCAAGAAGTCCGGTTTCACGGGCAAGGTGTGGGTCTGGGCGCCCAAGGAGTACAAGGACGCGAAGTTCAAGGACCACGGCTTCCCGGTCCTGATCGCCCTGCCCGGCGGCCCCGGTTTCCCGAACAACTACTGGATGGGCACCAACCTCAAGCTCCAGTCGTCGATCAGCAAGTGGTACGCCGAGGGCAAGAGCAAGCCGTTCCTCCTGGCCATGCCGGTCCTCAACCCCAAGAACAATGGTACATACTGGGACGGAAGTGACATTCCGGGCCAGCCGAAGATGGGCACCTGGCTGACCGAGGATGTCCCGGAGCTGATGAAGGCCAACTTCCGCACGATCAAGTCGCGCGACGGCTGGGCGTTCATGGGCTCCTCCTCCGGCGGCTTCGCCGGAATGAAGGCCGTGCTGAAGCACCCGGACAAGTTCAAGGCCGCGATCGCCTCCGGCCCGGACTTCTTCCCGGACTCCCCGCTGTGGAAGGGCCACGACAAGGAGCGGGACGAGAACGACCCCAAGCTGCTCGCGAAGGACCTGATCGCCCGGAAGGGCCCGGACGTCTACATCGCCTTCCAGTACGGCACGCGCGAGGATCCCATCACCATCAACGGGGTCAAGAACTTCGTGGCGCAGTACGGGAACGGCCCCGTGCACACCTCGGTCAAGGAGATTCCGGGCGGCAAGCACGACGCCGCCACGTACGTCCCGAGTATGGGCCAGGGCCCGATCCAGTTCATCAGCGAGCAGCTGTCGGACCCCATTCCTGCGTTCTGAGCGGGCCCTTCCGCTATCCGTATCCATCGCCTCGGCCCCGGCCGGTTGCTCGTTGTTCGAGCGGCCGGCCGGGGCCGAGGCGGTTCCGCAGGAGGCGGAGCGATGGGGCTGCGGAGCGGCTGAGCAGGGCCGCTCAGTCGCCGAGGGCGAGGTGGACGCCGAAGCCGGCGATCACCGTGCCGCTGATCCGGTCCAGGATCCGCCGCGCCGAGGGCCGCCGCAGGCTGGTGCGGAGCGCCCGGGCGAAGGCGATCAGCACGCCCGACCAGAGGGTCGCGAGCAGGATGTGCACGCCGGCCAGCATCGTGCCGGCCATCAGGTGCGAGGCGCCGGCCGGGATGAACTGCGGCAGGACGGCCACGTAGAAGGCGCCCATCTTGGGGTTGAGCAGGTTGGTCACGGTGCCCCGGCGCCAGCCGCCCAGGAAGCTGTCCCCGGCGTCCGGCTCGCCCGGTGCGCCCGCGGCGTCGGGGAGCGCGTCGGGGGAGTCGGGGTCGGTGCCGGGGTCAGGATCGGTGCCGGCCGCCTGCCGGCGCAGGGCCGGTATGAGGATCCGGCCTCCCATCCACACCAGATACGCGGCGCCCGCCCAGCGGAGCATCGCGTAGGCGAGGTGGGAAGCGGTCAGCACGGCGGTGATGCCGAGCGCGCTGAGCACTCCCCAGAGGAGGGTTCCCGTCTGGATGCCGAGGACCACACCCCAGACGCGTCTGTGGTGCCCCACGGCGGCGGTGCGCAGGATGAGGGCGGTGTCGAGGCCGGGTGTGAGGGTGAGGAGTCCGACGATCAGTGCGAAGGACCCCAGCGCGGAGACGGTGATCATGAATGGTCACTGTACCGCCGGAGTCACCAACTCCCCATTTTCTGCCCGAAGTCGGGCAGGAGGCTCTTGTATCGTCTGTCAAATGGCAGACGAGGTGGGGATCATCGAGCGCATTTGGCGCTATCCGATCAAATCGACGGGCGGCGAGCGGCTGCGGCGAGCGGACGTCGACGTGCGGGGTCTGGTGGGCGACCGGCTGTTCGCGGTGCGCGACGGGGAAGGCCGGTTCGGCTCGGGGAAGAACACCCGGCGCTTTCGCCGCATGCCCGGCCTGCTCCGGCTGCGCTCCCGCTACCCGGACGGGCCGGCGGAACGCCCCGAGCTGCTGGACCCGCAGGGTGTGCCCGTTCCGGAACCGACCGCTTACCTCCGCCGGTACCTCGGCCGGAACGACGTCGAACTGGCCCGCGAAGAAACGGTCTCCCACTTCGACCAGCTCCCGCTCAGCATCCTGACCACCGCCACCCTCGACTGGGTACGCTCGGCCGTTCCCGGCGTCCCGGTCGACGAGCGGCGCTTCCGCCCCAACCTCCTCGTTTGTACGCCTCCGGGCACGCCGCCCTTCGTGGAGGACGAGTGGTTCGGACGCAAGGCACGGATCGGCGACGGTCTGTGCGTGGAGTTCGTGCGCTCCAGCGAACGGTGCGTGATGACCAACGAGGCCCAGCAGGACCTCCCGCATTCCCCGCTGATCCTGCGGGCGATCGCGAAGGCGCACGACGCGCGACTGGACGCCCTGGCGACGGTCGTTGCGCCCGGCCGGGTGGATGCCGGGGACGCCGTCGCTCTCATCTGACGAGGGGTACCGCTCCTCGCGACGGCGTCTCCCGCCGTGGAGCGCCCGGGCTCGGATTGACCTTGCCCCCGAGGGCAAGGTTTAGCGTTTTCCCAGGCCGAGGCCGAGGCCCAGTCCAGGGCCCAGTCCGAGGCCGAGAGCGAGGGCAGGGCCGACAGTGAGGGCGGGGTCGACATGAAGGGCACGTGGCATGCGCATCAGTGAGCTGGCCCGCCGCGCGGGGGTGACGACCAAGGCGGTGCGTTACTACGAAGCGCTGGGGCTGGTCACTCCCCGGAGGCTGGCCAACGGCTACCGGGACTACGACGAGGACGACGTACGACTCGCGCAGGAGATCCGGGCGCTCAGAAGCCTCGGGATCCCTGCGGAGCGCACCCGCCCGTTCCTGGACTGCCTCGAAGCCGGCCGCCGGCACGCCGACGACTGCCCGGCCTCACTGGCCGGATACCGGGACGCCATCGACGAGCTCACCGAGCGGATCGAGGCGCTCACCGCCCGGCGGGCGGCACTGATCTCGCACCTCCAGGAGGCGGCTCACCGGAACAGCACCGTCGCCCCGGTCCACGCGAACCACCCACCCGACCAGGCCGGTCGAGCCGGCCACCCCCACCCGGCCCACGAAGCAGAGGGCCTGAGCGATGCCCTGACGGAGGATCCGATGAACGACTACTTGAGCCTGCCCGACGACCTGCCCGTCCCCGACGACGACGGCGCGGCCGGCCACCTTCCCGGCATGAAGGCGCCGTCCACGGCCTTTGCGGGTACGGCCGGCGAGACGATCCGCATCGACGCGCTCGGCGCGGGCCGAACGGTGATCTACGTCTACCCGCTCACCGGCCGCCCGGGCACCGACCTGCCCGAAGGCTGGGACTCGATCCCCGGCGCGCGCGGCTGCACCCCCGAGTCGTGCGGCTTCCGTGACCACTACCAGGACCTTCTGGCCGCCGGAGCCGCCGGCGTGTTCGGCCTGTCCAGCCAGGACACCGGCTACCAGCGTGAGGTCGTCGAGCGCCTCGACCTGCCGTTCCAGATGCTGTCCGACCCTGCGTCGGACCTGGCGGAGACGCTCCGCCTGCCCACGTTCGAGATCAGCGGAATGACGCTCTACAGGAGGCTGACGCTGATCATCCGTGACGGAGTGATCGAGCACGTCTTCTATCCGGTCTTCCCGCCGAACGAGCATGCGGAGCAGGTCCTGGCCTGGCTGCGCGACAATCCGCTGTAGCCCTGCGCGAGGAGTGTTCGCTTCGGTCAGCCGGCAGGGGACGACACGCGGCGGGGGCGCGCTACGAGCTCGCCGCCGCAGTTGGGGCAGACGTTCTGCATGGCGTCGCTGCAGGGCACGCAGAACGTGCACTCGTGCGAGCAGATGCGGGCGGGCGAGTCCTGCGGCAGGGGCGTGGTCTCGCACCGTTCGCAGAGGTTGCGCATCTCCAAAGACATGACTCTCCTAGCGGGTTCGGGCATCCGCCGCCTGGTCACCGGCACCGGATGGAAGGGATTCGGATGCCCATCCTCGGCGCGGTGATCTTGGCCGGAAAGCGTCGGCAGGGCCAGCTTTACGCAAGATCCGGCCAGTGCAAGGCCATGAGTCCCGGACGCGGCGCAAGCGTCGGCCGGCCGGGACTCCCGATCGGTGACCGGTCACCGACCCGCTGGGGTCAGGTCAGGCGTCCTTCACCTTGGGTGCGGCCTGCTGGACGACCTCGAAGGACCACAGGGTGGACCCGGACGCGGCCGGCTTCTGCTTGGGGGCGCCGTCGCCGCCGCCCTGGTGCGCGGCCTTCATCGGCCCCTCCATCCACGCCTTGAAGTCCTCCTCGCTGCGCCAGCGGGTGTAGACCAGGTAGGTGTCCGTTCCCTCGACGGGGCGGAGGAGCTCGAACCACTCGAAGCCGTCGGAGCTCTCGACGGAGCCGGCGCGGGCCGCGAAGCGCTGCTCCAGGACCTCTCGCTGCTCGGCGGGGACGTTCAGCATGTTGATCTTCACAACACTCATGGGCCCATCCTGCCCCACCCCCGGAAGGGAACCGGTCAGGGGGTGCCGGTGGCGCATACCGGACATCCCGTTACGGCCGCCGCGACGGCCCGGACCGAGAGCCGGTCCGGGCCGTCGGGCTCGCGCACCTGCGTGAAGTGCGATGCTGCCTGGTCAGCAGTGCTCTGCCGTCAGCGCCTGGCTGCTTGCTCTGCCATCAGCGTCTGCTCTGCCGTCACATGCCGCAGAACGGCGGGATGATGTTCTTGTGGGCGACCCAGCCGCGGGTGCCCTTGGACAGGCCGCCCTTGCTCTTGGCCTTCAGCTCGACGTTGTCCCAGCCGCCGGACGAGCGGAGGATGCGGATCGGGTCGCCGAAGTACAGCTGGCCCTTGACCGCGCCCGACGTGCCGGCCTTCGTGCGCAGGCGGGTGCCGTCGCTGTAGATCATGGCGTTGTCCGCGTGGCACGCCTTGGCGCTCGCGGCGGGCCGGGTGGCGGCCGCGGGGGCGGCCTGGGCCGGGGCGGCCAGGGCCGCGGTGGCGCCGACGAGGGCGACGGTGGTGAGTGCGAGGGATATGCGTCGCACGGATCCTCCGGAAGTGGTTCTTGTGGTGCGGCGGATGCCGCGCGATCACCATAGGCAGGTCCGGAAGACCATCCGGCAGTGATCTTGTCACGCCCCTGTCACGACTTGCCTGTGAGCAAGCCAGGCGTGCCACGCACCCGTGCGCGCTCAGTCGGAGGCGGCGGTCCCGGTGGCCCGGTAGACGTCGATCGCCCGGGCCAGGGGGTCGTAGACCAGCCCGTAGCCGTCGTTGACCAGCGACGGAGAGACCGCGCCGAGGTCCGTACGCAAGTCGCTGCCCGTGCGGGCGTCCAGGGTCATGGCCTGATCGGCTCGGGCGTAGACCACCCCGTGCCACGCCGAAGTGATGTCGGGGGCCGTACGGCCGGCCGCCTCGTCGGGCAGGCGCCACAGGACGCGGGCGGTGCGCACGTCCACGGCCCACACGGTCGCCTCGCCGGAACCGTCGGCTCCGGCGCAGACCGTCGTGTTCCAGCCGTCGTAGTGGCAACTGGACAGGGAGGTGTCGCCCGAGTTCAGGCGGGTCGCGCCGGTTACGGGGTCGATCAGCAGGGTGCCGCCGGCCTGGGTTCCGTCGGCCCGGGTCAGTCCGGGGCCGGGGTCCGACGTCATGGCCTCGCCCAGCCGGAGGTCCCGCTTCCACAACTGGTCGCCGTCGGAGGTGGCCTTGCCCACGAAGTCACCGTCGCCGCGCATGCCGACGGCCACCGACCCTTCCAGGTCCACCCCCTTGAAATCGGCGTCGGACCAGATGACTTGACCGGTCTGGCTGTCGAGCAGGGCGGACAGGGGAGGAGCCTCCGCGTAGCCCTCTTCGTACGACGCCACGAGCACGTGCCGGCTGTCGGCGCCGACCACATGAGGGGCGGCCTCAGCCGGCCTGTCCTTGCCACCGGGAATCTCGCGCGACCACACGCTCCGGCCGGTGCGTGCGTCCAGCGCGACGACGGTGATGCCGCGCCGGTCGGCGTAAGTCCCGCTGCCCTCTTCCGTGGTGTCGAAGGCGCCGATGACCTTGTCGCCGACCAGGCGCGGAGTCCGGGCGACGGTGACGCCGTCCGGTACGGCCGTGTGCCAGACGGGCTCACCGGAGTCGAGCCCGTAGGCGGTGATACCGACGTCGTCCCGGTCGTAGGCGTAGGCGAGGCGCGCGCCCAGCGCCACCATGTCGGCGGGACCGCCGTCGCCGACCGGGGAGGGCCAGGGGCCTTGGAACGTGGTGACGGGGGTCATCGGCAGGGCCCCGGCCGGGGCCGTCGGCTTCGTGTCCCGCACGCCCTCGGACCGGCGTTGGCCACCGCCGCTTCCGCACGCGGCTATCGCGGCGCAGAGCAAACCGGTGACAGCCAAGGCGGCAGACAGGCGACGCCGTCCGGGCTTACGCCGGTTCGCGGAATCCATACCCATACCCATCTCCATGGAGCTCATGGGCACCAGAGAGTGGCAGAAGCCGGATCCTCACGGAGCCGGCTTCCGGGACCGCCTTCGCCTGATCAAGTGAACTCCCGGCCGTTCCCGTGAACGGCCGCCGTCACGGTTGATCGTGGCGACGGTTACCGCGAAGTCCTTCCCGTCAGCGGCCGCGCATGGCGCAGCCGTACGGCCCGGACCCCTGCTACGCCGTGGGCCGTTCCCACCGCTTGATGATCTGCGGCTCGGCGTACGGCGCTGGCCAGGCCTGCAGGCGCAACTGTTCCGTGGTTTCGGGGGTGTTGTCCGAGTCGATGTCCGCGAGGACGGCCGCGGCCAGGTTCCGCCGGGAAGCCCGTATGCGGGTCCACCCCGCGGGCATGGCGAAGCGTGCCGCGTCGGGGAAGTAGTCGGTGCAGCCCAGCACGACGAGGCGTCCCGAGGCCAGGTTGAGGCTCGCCTCGACGATGTGGTCGTAGTCGTCGCCGTCGTCCTCCGGCTGTGCCGCGAGGACGTGGACGCTGACGGCCACGTTGACGTTGACGGCGGTGCCCACGGCCAGGGCGTCCTCGGTGACGCCCAGGCCGTCCAGGACGGTCTGCTCGGTCCACACGTCGCTGAGGTCGCCGTCGGACTCGTCGTCCAGGAGGTGGATCTGGAAGTAGTCCGCGAAGAGCTTGAGGTCTGTTGCCATGGAGGCATCATCGCTGGCGCCCCGGAGGCCACGGCGGTGGGGGTCTGGGCCGTGCCCGGCCCCGACGACGTCACCGCCCGGCATGCCGGAGGAGTGATCCTTGGCGGAGGCATGGCGCGCCATCTCCGGGGGGATCGGCTCCGTTGGTCACACTGCTCGGGTGTCCATCGAAGAGAACAAGCAGCTCGTCCGCCGCTTCTACGCCGCGATCGACAACGGTGACGTCGACGCCTTCGACGACCTCGTGGCGGAGGACTATCTGGACCACTCCCCACCGCCCTTCCCCGGTTTCAGTGCCGGCCGCGCGGGGCTGAAGGAGATCTTCCAGGTCTTCTGGGAGGCGACCCCGGGTACGCACGAGATCCAGGACCAGGTGGCGGAGGGCGACAAGGTCGCCACGCGGCTGCTGTGCCGTGGCACCCACGAGGGCGACCTCCCGGGCATCCCCGCCACGGGCAACCACGTGGAGATCACGGCGACGGTCATCCACCGCATCGAGAACGGGAAGCTGGCCGAGAAGTGGGCCGACAAGGACGTCCTGCGCTTCCTGCAACAGCTCGGTGTCGTTCCGTCGCTCGGCATTCCGAACGAGTGAGGGAGACCGGCGACCGGTGGCCCGGCGACCCGGCGACCGGAGGCCTGGTGACCGGCGACCCGGCGACCGGCGGCCGGGCCGGTGTACGGGACGGCCGCCGGGACTTCACCTCGTGCCGCCCTCCTCGGGCGTGTGACCGTCGCCGTCGTCGCCGGGCTCTTGAGGCTCCTCGGGCGCCGGGGGAGGCGTGTCCGCCGAAGGGGCCGTCTCGTCGTCTCCCTTCGCCTCCTCCGTCTCCCCGCTCGTCTCCTCGGTCCCCCCGTCTGCCTCCTCCGTCTCCTCGCCCTCCTTGCTGCGCTTCAGCCGGGCCAGGTCCGCTGCCAGCCGGTCCGAGAACAGACGCATGTCTGCCTCTGCTTTGAGGTCGAACACTGTGATCTCCTTCGTGCTCCGCCGGACCCGTCGTGCCCGGCGCCGTGCCCGGCGTTCACAGCGGCCGGAACCACTGGTCCCCGGTCGTCGCGTCGGCCCGGTGCGCCCTGACCACGCCGGTGTGCACCTCGTAGTACCAGGCGTGCACCGACAGCGTGCCGTCCTCCATCCGCTCCGCCACGCACGGATGTGCGTGGAGCCGTTCCACCTGGGCCATGGCGTGCCGCTGGACCGCTTCCGCCAGGTCGGGGGAGTCGGGCATCGCCGGCCCGGGCTGTGGGGCGGCCCGCTCCAGCCAGCCGCGCACGGCCGGCGCGCGGGAGAGGTCGTCGCCTCGCACCAGGGCGCTGACCGCGCCGCAGTGGGAGTGCCCGCACACCACGATGTCGCTGACGCCCAGGACGCGGACCGCGTACTCGATGGTGGCCGTCTCGCCGGTGGGCTGGTCGCTGCGGTACTCGGGCACGATGTTGCCCGCCGTGCGCAGTTCGAACAACTCGCCCGGCCGTGCGCCCGTGATCAGGGCGGGCACGACGCGGGAGTCGGAGCAGGTGATGAACAGTGCCTGCGGGCACTGGCCGGCTTCGAGGGCGCGGAACTCGTCGGCGCGCTCCGCCACGTGCGTAGTGAAGGACCGGGCGTTGTCTGCAAGGGACTTCATGATGGCCTTTCTCCTGCGGCCCGCGGGCATGCCGGGGAGCGCGGTGTTCAAGGTCAGCACTGGATGCCGGGTGCCGTGGTGGTGCGAGGGGCACGGCGGCCGGCGCGGGGGACAGGGGCGTCCACGGCCGGGCCGGGCTCGGCGGGTACAGCCACCCCTTTGCCAACACATTACCTTACGGAGGTGGGTCAAAGGCTGCCCAAGCAATGCCCTTGGATGCGTAATTCAGGCACAGTCGTACGGCGAACTACCAGGGCGTACGCCTTGGTAGTGAACAATCGGCGTGCGCCCCTCCGGGAATTCGAGGAGGTTCGGAAAGGCAATGACGGATCCCGTACGCATCGACGTCCACCAGCATCTGATCCCGCCAGGGCAACGCCGCGCGATCTCCGGCCGCGCCGCCGTCTTCGGCTGGCCCGCGCCGGTCTGGGACGTGCAGAGCGCGATCGCCATGATGGACCGCCGGTCGATCGCCGCCGGCGTGCTGTCGTTCGCCGCCCCGGTCGGCCCGCCGGACGACCCCGGCGGGGCCCGCGCCACGGCCCGCGCGGTCAACGAGTACACCGCGGAACTGGTCAAAGACCGGCCCGACCGGTTCGGGCACTTCGCCGTCCTGCCCCTGCCCGACGTGGACGGCGCGCTCGCCGAAGCCGCGCACGCCCTCGACGAGCTGGACGCCGACGGGGTGATGGTGCTCTCCAACGCCCACGGCCGGTACCTCGGCGACCCGCTCTTCGAGCCGCTCTGGGCCGAACTGGACGCACGCGCCGCGGTCGTCCTGATCCACCCCACCGCACCCCCGGGCGCCGCGCTCCCCGACCTGCCCGGCCCGCTCGTGGACTTCCCCTACGACACCACCCGCACCGCTCTGCACCTGGTCGTCAACGGGGTTCCGCGCCGCCACCCGCGGCTCAGGATGATCCTGCCGCACGCCGGAGGCTTCGTGCCGTACGCGGCCCACCGGTTCGCCGGCGCGGGGCGGCTGCGGCCCGACACCTCCCCGGAGGAGGTCCTGGCCGACCTGCGCCGCTTCTACTTCGACACCGCCTTCATGACCGGCCCGTCCTCGCTGCCCTCGCTCCTGGCCTTCGCGGACCCCGCGCGCGTGCTGTACGGCAGCGACTTCCCCATGGTCCCCGAGGAATGGGGCACCGGCTACGACGAGGCGCTGGACAACCACCCGCACTGGGAACCCGGGCAACTCCACGCCGTCAACCGCGGCAACGCCGAAGCCCTCCTTCCCCGGCTCGCCCGGCGCTGACCCCGCCCCGTTCCGGTCACTCCGGGACCCGCGGGCTCACGGTCATGCGGATGTCGTCGGCCGCCCGGAGCACGAACCGTTCGATCGGCGTCACCTCATGTCCCGGAACGGGCCGGAAGCGGAAGCGCTTGAGGAGCACGGCCAGGACGAGCTCGGCTTCGACCACGGCCAGGGCGGCGCCCTCGCAGCTGCGGGGCCCGATGCCGAAGGGGATGTAGGCCAGCCGCGGCCGCCTGGCCGTCTCCTCCGGGGTGAACCGCTCGGGCACGAACTTCTCGGGCTCGGGCCAGTGAGCGGGGTTCATGTGGACGGCCCGGATCGGATAGAAGACCGTCGTCCCGGCCGGAATCTCGTACTCGCCCCGCTCGCCCAGGAAGAGGGTCTCGGTCGTCTCCCGCGCGCCGTACGGCCCTGGCGGGAAGAGCCGCATCGACTCCCTGAGGACCATGTCCAGGTACGTGAGCCGACGCAGATCGGCGTACTCGGGTGCCGCACGGTCGCCGAGTACGCTGTCCAGCTCCTCGGCGACGCGTTCGGCGACGTCGGGGTGACGGCCCAGCAGGTGCAGGGTCCACGAAACCGCCACGCCGGTGGTGTGGTGGGCGGCCAGCATCATCACCATGACGGTGTCGCGGATCCGCGCGGGGCGTTCACCGGCCTCCACGAGCGCCCCGATCAGATCGCTCCTGTCGGCACGGTCGCCGACGCGGTCGCCGGAGCGGTGTTCCGCGACGACCTGATCGACCGTCGCCCGCAGATGGGCGAGGGCCGCCTGAGCCCGCTCTGACCGTTCCTCCCGTGTGCCGGGGGCGGGAACCCCGTAGAGCTGCCCCAAGTGCTCGGTGAGCACGTCCTCGAAGGCGGCCACGACCCTGCCGGGATCGGCGACCTCGCCTCCCAGCGCGTACGCGCAGATCATCCGCAGGGACAGAGCCGTGAGCTCCTGCTGCAGCTCGACGGGAGCGGTCCGGCCGGTCCGGCCGGCCTGTTCGGCCTGTTCGGCCCAGCGGTCCGCGAGCCCCGTCACGAGCGTGGTGAACCGCGCGAAATGCCGCTCGTGGGAAGGCCGGCCGGCCAGCACCGACAGCAGTAGGCGCCGCCACGGCCCGTGCTCATAGGCCGGCATCACCTGCAGATTGCCCGTCTCGAACAACGGCGCCAGGAACTCGAACAGCTGCTCCGGCCGCTTGTCGATGTGAGCGGTCCCCTCCAGCAATACGGGGTCGGCAACCGATACGGCGGCCTGCGCACCCGGAAGCTGGAAGCGCACCACAGGCCCGTACGCGGCGTGCAGTTGCAACTGGTATTGATGCAGGCCGCCCGCGGCCGCGACAGCACCGACGCCACCGTCCGCCCGGGGCTCGGGACCGGGGATGTCCATGGCTCCTCCTCGCTCTCGCCGACAGCCCGATGCGCAGGGCACCGGCCAGTCTCCTCCGCGCGGGGAAGACGGTCACCATGAACGCATACGGGACGCTGAGGCCGAGGGAGCCGGGGCGGTCACCGGCCAGGCCACACGGAGCGTCGCCCCGTCCTCGTAGACGATCATCGAGCGCGGGCCGTCGGCGTATCGCACGATCTCACCGCCTTGGACGCCTCGGGTCCCGGCGCACCGGGTAGGGACTGGCAGGTCGGCCGCAGCGCCTCAGCGCCTCGGCACCGCCGGGCGGATTGTGAAGGACACGGCCGCGGCTGCGGTCCCGTACAGCCCGTGGAAAACGGCGACCGGCTGACGGGAATGAGCCGAAGCCCGTACGCACGCTCGCAGCCGGTCGCATTCTCCTCCCTCCTGGGAGGGTTCAGGCCTTACGCATACCGGTGTTGCCGTTGCGGTGTTTGAGCTGCTGCTGCGGGTCGTAGCCGGGGAAGGGGCGGTCGAAGAGCCAGTTGTAGAGCATTTCCCGGGAGACCTGCGGCTGGAACGCGGGCACCTGGTGTCCGGAGCCGGGCACGCCGACCTGCGTCAGGTTCCCGTGCCGGCGGACGAACCCCTTCGGGTTCCCCTGCGCCTGTGTCCAGATCAGCCGGGGAGCGTTGCGCCACTCCGCGTGCTCGTGCTCGCCCTTCTGCTCCATGAGGTGGTCCAGGATCTCCTCGGTGCTGCGGTACCCGCAGGCGGTGTCGAAGTTCCCGGTGTAGAGCAGGGTCTTGTAGCCCTCGTCGATGATTTTGGCGTACCGCCAGGAGCAGTCCACCATGTTGTCCTTGACCAGCCATTCGGCCACCGGTCCGTCGTTGTCGGCGCACTGCCAGGCGACGTCCGCCGGAACGTGCAGGGACTTCTTCATCTCCTCGCTGTCCAGATAGGCCCGCAGCGCCCCCATGGGCAAGTCGTCCCAGCGGCGCACGTCGTAGAGGTCGAAGTTCCCTCCGTACGACAGGGTCGTTGCCACCAGTTCATTGCCGAGCTTGGTGGCCTTCTTCAGCTTTCCCGCATCGAGGGCTTCGCGGAAGGCGTCGTAGGCCTTGTACAGGGATTCCTTCTGGCTGATGCCGAGGAATCCGGTCGTGTAGGCGTAGTCGATCAGGGCGCGGAGCGACAGCTCGGGCTTGATCCAGCCGTTGCCGACGGCGATTCCCTTGAGATTGATGCGTCGCTCGGCCGCCTCGTGGCGGTTGCGCTCGTCGATCTCCATGGCGATCGCCGGCACGTACTTGCCGGCGTAGCTCTCACCGCAGACGTAGAGCGGGCATTGCGCGTACTCCGGGTGCGCGCCGAAGAACTTCTGCAGGCCCTCCCAGAACATCCGGCTGAGGGCCTTCTCGTCGTGGACGTACTCGCCGACGTCGGAGTAGCTGTAGCCGGTGCCGAGGGGCTGGTCCCAGAAGACGACGTGCGCCTCCTGGTTCCAGGAGCCGGGGTTCACCGATATCGTCCCGGCGGCGTCGTCGGCGACGGACAGCGGCCCGTTCTCCAGGAACAGCCCCAGCAGCGAGGAGGCGCCGGGCCCGCCGTTGAGCCAGATCAGCAGCGGCGTCCGGCTGATCAGCTCCTGCTGGTCGGGGACCGCGACGTGGGGATTGCAGGTCTGGCTCTCGAAGAACCAGTAAAAGAGGTGGTTCCGCGTGCCCGGGTGCTCCGTGCTGTCGATGTGCACATGCCCGGCGTAGGAGCGGGCCTTCTTGGTGTCCTCGGTGTAGAAGTCGATGCGCTGGGTGTTGGGGATGTTCGCCGGAATCGAGGCGACGAGGTCGTCCGCGGACATGGTTCAGCCTCCGTTCGGCAGCGGGGTCAGGGGGCAGGGGATCAGGGACTCAGGGGGCGGCGGCGCCGGGACGGCCGGTGGTAGGAGCGGCTGAACAGCCCGGTCGTCCGTTCCGGATCCTCCAGTACCCCGATACGCTGCCCCTGGAGCATTTGCAGCGCGGGGAACCGGTTGGGCTCGAAGAGCAGGATGTTCAGCGACCCGCCGTACATGAAGTTCCCGATCTCCTCTCCCTTCTCCACCCTGACCGGCTCGTCGAGGCCCTTGAACTTGGGCAGGAAATTCACGGAGGCGATCGAGTTGAGACCGACGGGCACCAGACCGACGTACCCTTCGCCGTCGCGGCGTCCGAAGCGGTCCAGGTACTCGGTCCTGATGATCACGTATCCCCGGCGGAAGTCGTCGAACATCGAGTAGTCGTAGCCGTAGCCGACGTCACCCTTGTCGAGCAGTCCGGGGAAGTCCCGCATCCCGTAGTACACGCCGCCGATGTCATCGCGGGCCTCCACCGCCTCGCCCGCCACGGGGGCGTGGTACCGGTGGTAGCTGTCGGGCATCAGGATGCACGACACCGCCGTGCCGCCGATGAAGCGGTCCGCGTAGCCGGAGTCGCCGAGCAGCTGCCTGACGTTCATGGTGACCGTCTTGACCGGGATCGGCGTCGTCTCGGTCAGCTCGTCGACGATCATGTTGATGACGCAGTCCGCCGGGGCGACCACCACGCTGTCGTCGCTCGGAGCGTCGACCGGCCGCCTCTTCTTCTTGATCTCCCGGATGAAGAACTCGTTGAAGGTCTGCCAGTCCTCGATGTGGTAGTCCTTCATGCGCTTCGGCCCGAGTTCGTCGACCCACTTGTTGATGAGTTCCTTCGCCCTGGGTCCCGACTCGTCCATCTGCAAGCCTTGCAGGTGCGTGAAGTCGGCGGTCATCTCGTACCCCGGGCCGCAGGTCACGAAGACCATGCCGTAGTCGTTCTCGTAGTTCAGCCAGCTGAACTTCTCGATGTAGTCCAGCCCGTTGTGGACGCCCGGCTGCCAGTTGTACCAGTCCGTGAAGAACTGACACAGGAAATCGATGCCCTGGTCCTTCCAGTCGCAGCGCACCTCTTCGGGTGTGTCGTCCGGGTACGGCACCACGTTCTGGACGGCCGCGCAGTACAGGGTCTTGAAACCCTTGTGGTCGTTGTGGAACCACCTGCGGATTTTGCCGAGAAAGTCTTCGAGGGTCTCCGAATACGATTCGATGTGCTGGGTCACGTTCGGGGCTCCTATGTGAGGGAGTGCCGGCGGAAGGTGCCCGCTGCCCGCTGCCCTGCAGACATCGGGCAGTGTGTGGCCGGCAGGGGTCCGCCTGCGCGCGCGCCGCCGTTCAATGTGCCGTGTCCCCGGGCCCGGGCGCGAGCGCGCAAAATGGCCATCAGCCGGCATGTGCACGAAGCGGGAAGAGGAGCGCCACCGCGCTGCATGCGGCGCGGTCCTCGGCGCGTCGAACGACTCCCGGCCGATCGGCCCGGCTAGCTCCGGCTGAGGCCTCGGGGCCTTCTGTTGAATCTGCGTCACTAGCCGACCGGATAAACATACACAGCTACATACGGATGAACTTGCGTTGCTTCTGCTGTGCGGCAGCCTGCCGATCGGTCACGCTGCTGCATGGCCTGATCGGGGTGGCGAACGGTGACCGGTGGTGCCTGCGGTTGCCGCCGCGCGCATCGTCGGCCGGGTGCCGTGACCCAGAACTCCGGTGTCACGGACCGCCGTTCACGATGCCTGCTCGCGTAGCGAAGGGACCCCCGGATGCCCCAGCTCGACCGCGCTTCTCCGCTCAACGCGGGTGCGCGCAGTGCCCTCCGCCCACACGATCTCGCACCCGGCGCCACGGCACCGGCTGTGGCGGACGCGCTGCACGGGCTCCTCGCCGGGCCGACGGGGCTGGGCACGTCGGCGGCCCGCCTGTTCCGTACGGATCTCGCTCCGTCGGTGGGAGACGGGCGGCAGGTTTCCGGAACCCCCGGTGCGTCGGCGCTTGCGCAGTCCACGGACGCCGAGGCCGCCGGGGCCCGGCCCGCAGAAGGGTCCTCGGGCGGGTCCTCGGAGGGTTCCTCGGAGGGGTCTTCCGTGCGCGTACCGCCGCTCTACTGCCCGGATGCCGAGCGGGACGACCCGGCCCTCGGCGAAGAGGTGAACAACCGGCTGGTCGAGTGGGCGGAGGAGATCGGGATCTTCCAGGGCCGTCTCGAGCGGCTGCGGTCCCACAACTTCGGCCGGCTCTTCATGCTGGCCCATCCCGACACCGACGACCCGGAGCGCATCCTCATCGCCGCCAAGTGCGGTCTCTCCGAATGGGCCGTGGACGACCACTGGGTCGACGAGGGGGAGGACACCACCCCCGAGCTGATCGGCTCCCGCCTGGCCATGGCCCACGCCGTCGTCGACCCCGTCCGGCTCCCGGCCCGCTACCTGGCGGAGTTCGAGAACCTCGTCCGGAAGGAGCCGGTCCTGCGCGCCTTCCGCTCCTGTCTCGATCACCTGGCGGAGATCGCGAGCCCCACCCAGGTCGCCCGGCTGCGTCACGAACTGGCCGTGATGTTCGTGGGCTACAACCAGGAGGCGGAGTGGCGCAGCTCCGGGCGGACCCCCGCCGTGTGGGAGTACATGCTGCACCGCTACGAGAACGCCTTCTACCCGTGCATGGTCCTGATCGACCCGGTCGGCGGCTACGAGCTCCCGGCCGCGGAATTCGCCGACGCGCGCGTGCGCCGCACCTATCTGTACGCCGGCACGGCCAATGTGCTGCTCAACGACCTGTATTCGATGAGCAAGGAAGACCCCACCGACACCAACCTTCCCAACCTCATCGCCGGCGAGGACAACTGCTCGCTGCAGGAGGCCGTCGACCGCGCGGCGTGC
The DNA here is from genome assembly GCF_024519335.1 of Streptomyces telluris. Lineage (NCBI taxonomy): Bacteria > Bacillati > Actinomycetota > Actinomycetes > Kitasatosporales > Streptomycetaceae > Streptomyces > Streptomyces telluris. Next base: position 124,556 of record NZ_JANIID010000017.1, on the reverse strand, counting down.
ATCCACGACGAGCTCATGCACACCGTGGAGGCGGAGTGCGCCCTCCTGAGCGCGGCCGGCTCTCCCGAGCTGCGGCGCTACCTCGCGGGGCTGTGGGCCTGGATGGGCGGCAGCAAGGAGTGGCACGCCACCAGCCCCCGGTACCACGGCCCGCCGTCTCAGTGAGCCGCGTCGCGCAGGCCCCCGCAACGGCCCAGTGAAGCCATATCAGTTCATCAGCTAACGGAAAGAGAAGACACGGTGACCATTCAGGAGACCCACGCCCCGGTTCTCGCCAGTGCTTACCAGCGGTCCGTCGCCGACTACTGGAACCGGGAGAAGAACCCGGTCAACCTCCGCCTCGGCGAAGTGGACGGCATCTACCACCACCACTACGGAATCGGCGATGCCGACTGGTCGGTCCTGGAAGGCCCCGAGGAGACCCGCGACGAGCGGATCACCGCCGAACTGCACCGCCTGGAGTGCGCCCAGGCGGACCTGCTGCTGAGCCACCTGGGCCCCATCGGCCCCGACGACCACCTGCTGGACTCCGGGTCGGGCCGCGGCGGCAGCAGCCTCGTGGCCAACCAGCGGTTCGGCTGCCACGTCGACGGGGTCTCCATCTCCGAGACCCAGGTGGCGTTCGCCAATGAGCAGGCCGGCAAGCACGGCGTGGCCGACAAGGTGCGCTTCCACCTCAAGAACATGCTGGACACGGGCTTCGAGACGGGCCGGTTCCGGGCCATCTGGAACAACGAGAGCACCATGTACGTCGACCTGTCCCAGCTGTTCCCGGAGTACGCCCGGATGCTGAGCCACGGCGGGCGGTACGTGACCATCACCGGCTGCTACAACGACGCCTACGGGCTGCCGTCGCGGGCCGTCAGCGAGATCAACGCCCACTACATCTGTGACATCCACCCGCGGAGCAGCTACTTCAAGGAGATGGCGAAGAACCGTCTCGTCCCGGCCGCCGTCCTGGACCTGACCGAGGCCACCATCCCGTACTGGGAGCTGCGCGCCCAGTCGCCGCTGGCCACGGGCATCGAGAAGGCCTTCCTGACCGCGTACAAGGACGGCAGCTTCCAGTACCTGCTCATCGCGGCCGACCGGGTCTGACCGGCTCTGACCGGGTCCGACCGGGCACAGCCCTTCGGCCCCCGACGGAGAGTTCGTCGGGGGCCGAAGCGCTGGCTGCTGCCGCGTGCCGCGTGCCGCGTGCCGCGTGCCGCTCGGGCCGCTCGGGCCGCTCGCGGGCGTCACCTCCGCGTCAGGAGCTCCCCGAGAACTGCTGCGGCGCTGATGTCGCGGTCCTTCGTCGCGGTGAGAAGGGTGACGGTTCCGTGCCGGGCCAGGTCCTTCAGGTGCCGGAGCGCCGCCGCGTGGGCCGTGTCGTCCAGCTCGGAGTGGTACCGGCGGGTGAACTCCTCGAAGCGGGCGGGGTCGTGTCCGTACCACTTGCGCAGCTCGGTGGAGGGCGCGACGTCCTTGCACCACTCGTCGAGTGCGGCGGCGTCCTTGCTCAGACCTCGCGGCCAGATGCGGTCGACGAGCACCCGGCTCCCGTCGGTCTCCTCGGGCGGGTCGTAGACCCTGCGCACCCGCACCTGCCGTGACCGCTGCATGGGCCCATCGTTCCGCGCGTCCGGGCGGAACGCACGTGGAGCGGGGCCGGGGCCGGGGTCCGGTCCGGGACTTCCGGTCGTGTCAGGGACGCGTTCCGGGGTAGCCGCAGAACCGTGCCGACGCATACGACCGACATCCCCGAGGAGGACACTCATGGGGTACCCGGACACCGCCGGCCTGCGGCCGGAGAGCAATGACGTCGTGGCTCTGCTCATGAAGCAGCACGAGGAGATCCGGACTCTGCTCGACGAAGTACTGGAACACACCGGAGAGGAGCGGCGGCATACCTTCCGGCATCTCGTCCACCTGCTCGCGGTGCACGAGACCGCCGAGGAAGAGGTCGTCCACCCCTATGCCCGGCGGGCCGCGGAGGGCGGCGAACACGTGGTGGCCGACCGGCTCAAGGAGGAGGACGAGGCCAAGCGGGCGCTGAAGCGGCTGGAGAGCCTGGATCCCGACGGCCCCGCCTTCGTCGAGGAGTTCACGTCCCTGCGCGAGTCCGTGCGCGCCCACGCGCGGGCCGAGGAGACGTACGAGTTCACCCGGCTGCTGGACGCCGGCGACCCTGCCCGGCTGCAGGCGCTCGCCAAGGCCGTGCGCGCGGCGGAGGCCGTCGCACCGACACGCCCGCACCCGGGGACGGATTCCGCCGCCAAGAACGCCCTGTTCGGCCCTCCCGCCGCCGTGGCGGACCGCGCCCGTGACGCGATGCGCAAGGTGCTGGGCCGGAGCTGAGCCGGGGCGAGGCCGTCGACCCGGCGCCGACCGTGGGACGGTGGGCCCTCACCTCGGTCGGCAGCCGTCTCGGTGACGACGCCCCGCCGGCCTGCGGGGCGTCCTTCGGCGCCGGTCAGGTCCCCTTCCGGGCGGCTTTCCTCACTTCTTCGGCGACCTCCTTGTCCAGGGCGGCCCTCACCAGCGCGGCCGCGAACGCCGGAGCATCGTCATGCTTGACGAGCCCTGCCAGCGCGCCGGACGCGCGCGGCAAGCCGAGGCGTGCGGCTCCCTCGGCGGCCTTGGCGTCGAAACACGGGTGCACCTCCGGCCACACGCCCTGGACTTCCCGCAGGAAGATGTTCACGCCCGCCGGCCCGAGTCCCGGAAGCTCTTGCAGCAGCTTCCGCAGCCGCCCGGGATCGCCGTCCGCTTCCTCGCGCAGCCGCCGGACGTCGCCGCGATAGCGGTCGAGCAGGAGGTGCGCGCCGTCGCCGAGCTGGGTGGCCGTGCGCTCGTCGTAGCGGCGGTAGCCGCCCTTGCCCAGGGCGTCCACGCGCTGCTGCCAGGTCGCCCCGGCCATCCGCCGCGGATCCTTTATCCCGGCCTCCGCCAGGCAGCGTGCGGCTGCGACCGCGACGGGCGCCCGGATCCGCGCACTGAGCAGACAGGCCAGAACCACGAGCCGGTACAGCGGCTGCGGGGTGTCCCGCAGCCGGATGCCCGCCTCCTCGGCGTACGTCCGCCCGTACATCCGCAGCAGCGTGGCCGCGGTCCGCTGGTCGCCGGTGCTCATGGGACGAGTGTGTCCTGCTCCGGCCCCGCCCGGTCGGCGGACGCCCGTCGTCGCCTCGCCCGCTCCGCGCGATCACCCGGAAGGCCGAAGCCATTCGGGAAGGCCGGAATCGGCTGGAGGGCGGCTCCGGCGGCGGCCGTACGGCCTCTGACCCGCTCTCCTGCGCAAGCGATGCCGCGGGGGCGGTGATAGGACGGGGCGAAGGCCGGCGGCCCGAGAGCCAGGAGCAGTGGATGAGCGTGGAGCGTCTCGGGGCCGGTGTCGTCGAGGTCGCTCTCGCGCCGGACTCGCGGCCGGCCGGCGGCGAGGAGGACGAGCTGCGGGCGGGCCTCGCCGAGAGGCCTCGCCGGATCCCGCACCGCTACGGCTACGACACGGTGGGCTCACAGCTGTTCGAGGAGATCAGCCGCCTGCCCGCCTACTACCCTCCTCGCTCGGAACGCAGGCTGCTGCGCGACCACGGAGCCGAGATGGTGCGCCTGTCGGGCGCCACCGAACTCGTGGACCTCGGGGCCGGCAGCGCGGAGAAGTCGGAGATCCTGCTCGCGGCCATGGAGACGAGCGGGCTCCTCGGTGCGTACACCGGCATCGACGTGAGCCTCGAACCGATGCGGGCCGCCGCCCGCCGTCTCGGGACCCGGTGGCCGGCGGCCCGCATCACTCTGGTGCACGGCGACTTCGCCACCGCCCTGCCGTGGCTCCGGGGCGGCGGGACAGGACGCCTCATGGTCATGCTCGGCAGTACCTTCGGGTGTCTGACGCCACCCGAGCGGTCCGGCTTCCTGCGCGCCTTGCGGGCCTGCTGCGGACCGGGCGACCACGTGCTGATCTGCGCCGACCTCTTCCAGCCGGTGGACGCCGTACGCCGGGCCTACCGCGCCGGCTGCACGGGGGAACGGCCGGTGCGCCGTTTGTTCGCCCTCAACACCCTGGCTCACCTCAACAGGGAATACGGAGCCGATTTCGACCCGGCCTTCTTCGAACCGGACGTGGTCTACGACGTCCCCCGCAGGCAGGTCCGAGGTGAGATCCGCAGCACCAGGCGCCAGCGGGTGGTGGTCTCACGGCTCGGCACGGCCCTCGACTTCGCCGAGGACGAGACGTTCTTCTTCGACGTGCTGCACAAGTTCGAGCTGGGCGAACTGCTGGGGGAAGTGGAATCCTTCGGCTTCCGGTGCCGCCGACACTGGGTGGAGGAGGAATTCCAGTACGCGGCCCTGCTGCTGAGGTGAGCCGAGTCGTCGGGCACGGCTCGCAGGGGGGCGCTGAGGCCGTACGGGGTGCCCGGCACGGGACCTGCCGCCGCGTTGTTTGCCCGTCCCGCCCCGGGGAACCCGGGACCCGTCACCAGCCCCGCGCCGGTGGACGCCGGTGCGGGGCTGCCGGTGGGCGAACACCGGCGAAAGCACAAGGAGACACCATGCGGGCCCTGACCTGGCACGGCAGACGGGACGTCCGGGTGGAGACCGTTCCCGACCCCCGGCTGGAGGACCCCACGGACGTGATCGTCCGCGTCACCTCCACCGGCATCTGCGGATCGGACCTCCACCTCTACGAGATCCTCGGCCCCTACCTGGAGCCCGGGGACATCCTCGGCCACGAGCCGATGGGCATCGTCGAGGAGACCGGCCCGGCCGTCAGCGCCGTGGTGCCCGGCGACCGGGTCGTCGTGCCCTTCAACGTGTCGTGCGGCGCCTGCTTCATGTGCGGCCAGGGACTGCACTCGCAGTGCGAGACCACCCAGGTACGGACCCGGGGCAAGGGCGCCGCCCTCTTCGGGTACAGCAAGCTCTACGGACAGGTGCCCGGTGGCCAGGCGGAGTTCCTGCGGGTGCCGTTCGGGAACACCTTGCCCGTCAAGGTGCCCCACGGCCCGCCCGACGAGCGGTACGTCTACCTCTCCGACGTCCTGCCCACGGCGTGGCAGGCCGTCGAGTACGCCGCGATCCCGCCCGGCGGCAGCGTGACCGTCCTCGGCCTGGGACCCATCGGCGACATGGCCGCCCGGATCGCCCTGCACCGGGGCGCCGGCCTGGTGGTGGGCGTGGACCTGGTGCCCGAGCGGCTGGCACGGGCCGCCGCCCGCGGCGTCACCGTCCTCGACCTGCGCTCCCACACCGGAGGTGGCGATGTCGTCACCGCCGTCCGCGACCTGACCGCGGGCCGCGGCACCGATGCCGTCATCGACGCCGTCGGCATGGAGGCCCACGGATCCTCGGGCGCGAAGGCCGCCCAGCAACTCGTCGGATTCCTGCCCGACGCCTGGGCGGAAAAGCTCATGGAACGGGCCGGTGTGGACCGCATGGCCGCGCTCCGCACCGCGATCGAAGCGGTCCGGCGCGGCGGCACGATCTCCCTCTCCGGCGTGTACGGAGGGATGACGGACCCACTGCCGATGCTGACGCTCTTCGACAAGCAGATCCAGCTGCGCATGGGCCAGGCCAACGTCCACCGCTGGGTGCCCGACATCCTGCCCCTGCTCACCGACGCCGACCCGCTGGGCGTCGAGGGCTTCGCCACGCACACCCTGCCCCTGGAGGACGGCCCCGGCGCCTACCGCACCTTCCAGGCCAAGCAGGACGGCATGGTCAAGACCGTGCTCACCCCGGGAGCGGTGGCATGAGCCCCCGGCCCCGGGCGGCGCTGTTCGACGTGGACGGCACTCTGGTCGACACCAACTACCTGCACGCGGTCAGCTGGTGGGAGGCGTTCCACCAGGCCGGGCACCGGGTCGCCATGACGGACATCCACCACACCGTCGGCATGGGATCGGGCCGGCTGCTGGACCGCCTGCTCGGCGAGGACCGCGACCGGGCCGGGGACGAGGCCGTCAGCTGTGCGCACAAGGCGATCTACGCGACGTGGTTCGACCGGCTGCCGGTCCTCGACGGCGCGCCCGACCTGCTGCGGGCCCTCGCGAGCCGCGGCTGGCGGATCGTCCTGGTGACCTCCGCCCAAGGCTCCGAGCTCGGCGCGCTCCGCCGCGCGATCGGCGCCGACGACGTCATCCACGCCGCCACCAGCGCCGACGACGTGGACTCCAGCAAGCCCGCGCCGGATCCCGTCCACCAGGCGCTGGAGCAGGCCGGGACCGACGCCGGACGTGCCCTGTTCGTCGGGGACACCGTGTGGGACGTCAAGGCGGCCCGCGCCGCCGGGGTGGACTGCGTCGCCCTGCGATCGGGCGGCATCGCCCGCGCCGAACTCGAGGCGGAGGGCGCCGTGGCCGTCTACCGGAACCCGGCCGACCTGCTGGCAGGGCTGGACGACAGCCCGTTCGCCGGCCGGGAACGGGAAGGCGAACGGTAAGGCGCCGGGCCCGCCTCCCCACGGCACCCGTTCGTGCCCCGCCGTCGGCCGACGGACCGGCGGACCGGCGGTGCGCAGGCACACCGCTGGGCCACCTGGAGCATTCCCGGCGCGGGCGGCCCACCCGTTTCGGCTTGCCGCCCCCGGGCAGGCGGGTCAGCCTGAAGGGGCGAGCGGCGCCGCCGCCGGCCCCGGGAGAACCGCATGACGAGGAAGGACGTACACGCGTGCCCGCTCACTCCGCGTCAGGCCGAGGCTCCTCGGACCCGGACGCCAAGGACCAGCAGCTGGACCGGTTCCGCGCCGCGCCGCGGCACGACGCGCTCACCACCGACCAGGGGGTGCGCGTCGACGACACCGACAACGCCCTGCGCGCCGGGCACCGCGGCCCCACCCTGCTGGAGGACTTCCACAACCGCGAGAAGATCACGCACTTCGACCACGAGCGCATCCCCGAACGCGTCGTGCACGCCCGGGGTGCGGGCGCCTACGGCTACTTCGAGCCGTACGCGTCGCTCAGCGAGTACACCTGCGCCGACTTCCTCGCCGAGGCGGGCCGCCGCACACCGGTGTTCGTCCGATTCTCCACCGTGCAGGGGCCGCGCGGATCCGCCGACACGGTCCGCGACGTCCGCGGCTTCGCCACCAAGTTCTACACCCGCGAGGGCAATTACGACCTCGTCGGCAACAACATGCCGGTGTTCTTCATCCAGGACGCGATCAAGTTCCCCGACTTCGTGCACGCGGTGAAGATGGAGCCGCAGAACGAGATGCCCACCGGCGCCTCCGCGCACGACACCTTCTGGGACTTCTGCTCCCTCCAGCCCGAGTCGACCCACATGCTGATGTGGCTGATGTCGGACCGGGCCATCCCGCGCAGCTTCCGGATGATGCAGGGCTTCGGCGTGCACACCTTCCGCTTCGTCACCGCCGACGGGCGCGGCACGTTCGTGAAGTTCCACTGGAAGCCCGCGCTCGGCGTCCACTCCCTCGTGTGGGACGAGGCGCAGATCGCGGCCGGCCGCGACCCCGACTTCAACCGCCGCGACCTGTGGGAGGCCATCGAGGCGGGCGCGTACCCGGAGTGGGAGCTCGGCGTCCAGCTCGTGCCGGAGGAGGACGAGTTCGCCTTCGACTTCGACCTGCTCGACGCCACGAAGATCATCCCCGAGGAGCAGGTGCCCGTACGGCCGGTCGGCCGGCTCGTCCTCGACCGCAACCCGCAGAACTTCTTCGCCGAGACCGAACAGGTCGCCTTCCACACGGCGAACGTCGTCCCGGGCATCGACTTCACCAACGACCCGCTGCTCCAGGGACGCAACTTCTCCTACCTCGACACCCAGCTGATCCGCCTCGGCGGGCCCAACTTCAGCCAGCTCCCCGTCAACCGGCCGATCGCGGACGTCCACCACAACCACCGCGACGGCTTCGGTCAGCAGGTCATCCACCCGGGCACCAACTACTTCCCGAACTCGCTCGGCGGCGGCTGCCCCGCCCACGCGGGCGCGGGCGGCGGCGCCGGGGTCTTCCGGCACTACGCGGAGCGCGTGGACGGCGACAAGATCCGGGTGCGCAGCGAGAGCTTCAAGGACCACTACAGCCAGGCGGCGCTGTTCTGGAACAGCATGGCCGACTGGGAGCGGCGGCACATCGTCGAGGCGTTCCGCTTCGAGCTGGGCAAGGTCAACGCGGTCGAGGTGCGCGAGCGGATGACCGGCAACCTCGCCCACGTCAGCCAGGACCTGGCGGCCGAGGTCGCCGAGGGCCTCGGCCTGCCCGCCCCGGCACCGGTCGGCGGCGTCACCTCGGCCGCCTCACCCGCCCTCAGCCAGGAGAACCTGGCCGGCGAGGGCATCCGCACCCGCAAGGTCGCCGTCCTGGCCGCCGACGGCACGGACGCCGGGCAGGTCACGGCGGTCCGCGACCGGCTCACCGCCCGGGGCGCGATCGTCGAGGTCCTGGCCGCCAGGGCCGGCACCGTCCAGGGCGCCGGAGGCGAACCCCTCGACGTCGACCGCGCCCTGCCGACCATGGGCTCCGTCCTCTACGACGCGGTCCTCGTCCCCGACGGCGCCCGGGCGGTCTCCGCCCTGGCCGCCGACCCCGCGGCCGTGAGGTTCGTCGAGGAGGCGTACCGGCACGGCAAGCCGCTGGCCGTCCTCGGCGAAGGCACCCGGCTGCTCACCGCCGCGCGGCTGCCCGAGGACACCGTCCTGGGCGAGTCCGCTCCGGACTACGGGGTGTTCACCGGCAACGGCACCGCCCCGGCGGAGGACCTCGCCGACGCCTTCGCCGACGCCGTCGGGCAGCACCGGTTCCCCCACCGTCCCGGACTGCTCAACTGAGGTGGGGGCCGGCGTCATGCGGCTGCTGCTGACCTCCGACACCCACCTGCCCACCCGGGCCCGCAGGCTGCCGCCGCCCCTCCTGGCCGCGATCGACGACGCCGACGTCGTCCTCCACGCCGGTGACTGGACCGACGTCGCCACCCTGGAGCTGTTCACCGCCCGCGCCCGCCGCCTCATCGCCGTCCACGGCAACAACGACGGCCCCGAACTGCGTGCCCGCCTGCCCGAGACCGCTCACGCCGAGCTCGGCGGGCTGCGCTTCGCCGTCGTCCACGAGACCGGCCCGGCCCGCGGCCGTGAGAGCCGCTGTGCCGAACGCTTCCCCTCCACCGACGTCCTGGTCTTCGGCCACAGCCACATTCCCTGGGACACCACCGCCCCCGGCGGCCTGCGCCTGCTGAACCCCGGCTCACCGACCGACCGGCGCCGCCAGCCCTACCGCACGTACGTGACCGCCAGTGCCGCCGACGGAAGGCTCACGGCGGTGACTCTGCACCGCATCGAGGCGGCAGAGGCCGGGTAGGACCACGGGCCGCCGCCACCGCATGCCCTGCCGGGTTCCGGGTACCCGGGGCGCGCCCACCGCATCCGCGCGGTGGGGTGAACGCCCACGACCGCGACCACGGAGGTGGCCGACATGGCCCGGCAGCAGCCCAGGAAGACACCCCGCGACCAGCGTGGACCAGGAGCCCATTCCGGTCAGGAGAGCCAGGCGCGCGAGCGCTCCGTGCCGGGTACGGCGAGCGCCCGAGAGGGCTACCGGACAGAGGGAGGCACCGCGCACGACGAGGCCCTGGAAGGAGTGAGGGCGAGCGGCGAGCGAGGGGAGAAGGACAGGGACAAGGAGCGGACGCGCGACGAGGGGCACGGCAAGAGGACCCAGCCGTGACCGGCCGGCGCGGCGAGAAGCCCGCGGGGCACCGCAAGGCCGTTCCCCGGGACATGCAGGACCAGCAGGCGGCCGCCGCACCGGAGCGGGACCGGGCGGGCCCGGCCCCCTCCCGCGGCTCGAAGAACGCCCGCAAAGCCGAGGGCGCCGGGGGAGGGGAGCAGCGCACCGACAGGACCGGTGACCTCAAGCAACCGAAGGCGGACGAGCCCCCGGACTGAAGCCGGCGCCCGGACGGGGGCGGCTGCGTGTGACGCCGTGGGGCGACCGCCCGGCACCGGAGGCGCGCCCGGCACCGGAGGCGGCAGCGGCCACGGCGACCGACGCCGCCGCCTACCCGGCCAGCGCCCCGCCGAGGTCGCCCCGGGTCGTGCCCGTGACCGTGCCCGGGGCCGCCGGTGCGTCCGGCCCCGTCGCGGGCTCCTTCGCGGCCGGCCGGCGGGCGAACGGCAGCCTGCGCATCAGACGCGTCGCCACCGTGGCGTACGCGATGCCGATGACGAGCGAGGCGCACAGCGCCAGCACCGGCGAGTGGTCCTTGAGGTGCGGGTATACCTGCCAGTGCGTCAGGTAGATGGAGAGCGAGCTGCCGGCCAGCAGGCCGGCCGCCCGGTTCAGGGTCCTGGTGCTGGGCAGGACCGGGAACCACACCAGCAGGAGCAGGCCGGAGATGACCACGGCCTCCCGCTGGGACTGGCCGGGGAGGTGGAAGAGGCCCGGTACGGACGCCAGGACCGTCGTCGTCACCAGCAGGCGGTGCCGCAGGGTGCTCGCCTTGGCCGCGGCCCAGCCCAGGGCGAAGAGCCAGAAGACGACGACCGGCGTCAGGTGCGGGACGCGCAGGTCGAACCCGGGGAGGTTGTAGCGGGTGACCAGCCCGACCCCTATCAGGGCGGCGGGGAAGGCGAACGGGAACCGGCGTTCGGTACGGTCCAGCGCGGGGACGGCCAGGCAGACGGCCAGGGCGACCAGGAAGTAGACGAGGGCCTCGACGAACCAGTAGTGCCACTCCTGCCGGCCTTCGTGCGAGCCGATGACGCTGTTGAGCAGAACGGCGTTCTCGGGGTCGTAGCCCCGGCCGAGGAAGACCACGAGGCTGATCCAGGCGACGCTCGGCAGGGCGATGCGCGCGATGCTGTGCCATGCGTGCCGGGCGCGCTCGCGGCGCGGCGCCGAGGTGAGGTGGAAGCGGGCGAAGTTGAAGCCGGCGATGCCCAGCAGCACGTGCGCCCCGCCCTGGACGGCGAACAGGGGTATGTGGGAGCCGACGATGAGGACGATGGCGACGGCGCGGAGGGCGACTCCGGTCTCCAGCGTGCGGATGCGGCGCGCGGCCGGGCGCGTCCCGGGCCGGGGGAGGGGATCCGCAGGCCGGAGTTCGCGGATCGGCCGGGTGTGCCAGTCGGCGGGGAGGCGGCCCAGCGCCCGCTCGATCCGCAGCGACATCTCCACGTAGGAGAGGGAATCGCCGCCGAGGCCGACGAAGGTGCTGTCCTCGGTGACGTCCGTCCGGCCGAGGACCTCCGCGTAGTGACGGCAGAGTGCCGTGGTGACGGTGCCGGCCGTCGTGACGACTACGGCCGTCGTCTCGCGCGTCGTCGCCGGTTCCGAGGATCCGGGAGCCCGCGCCTGCCGCCGTACGGCCCGGTAGTCGGGCTTGCCCGTGGCGAGCCGTGGCAGTTCGGCGAAGTGGCGTACGTGCACGGTGTGGACGGGTAATCCGCTCACTCCCGCCGCCAGCCGCCGCAGCTGCGCGAGGTCGCGGGGACGGGGGCCGGTGACGGCCACGATCAGCCGCTCGTCGTCACCCGTGCAGCACGCGGTGATGCCGTGCCCCTCCAGGACCGACTCGACGCGCTCCGGGTCGATGCGCAGGCCGAGGATCTTCAGGAACCGGCTGCTCCGGCCGATCACCTCGTACAGCCCACTGTCCGTGCGCCGCGCGATGTCCCCGGTGCGCAGCTCGTCGACGGTGCGCCCGAGGCGCAGGTCCGCCGGGGTCCGGGCGTAGCCCAGCATGACGTTCGGCCCGCGGTACACCAGCTCGCCGGCGCCGGGGCCGGCCGGGTCGCCGGGCAGGGGCTCGATGCGCAGGGATCCGCCGGGGACGGGGACGCCGATCGACCGCGGGTGTGCGAAGACGAGCTGGGGCGGCAGGTAGGCCATGCGGGCGGTGGCCTCGGTCTGCCCGTACATCACGAACAGGTCCCAGCCGGCGCGTCGGCCCAGGTCCGCGTAGCTGGCCACGCGCTCGGGCGCCAGCCGGCCGCCCGCCTGGGTGACATAGCGCAGGTGGGGCAGGCGCATGGCGGCGAAACCGACCCTGTCGAGCAGGTCGAAGGTGTGCGGGACCCCGGCGAAGGACGTGCCGCGGGCGGAGCGGAAGAGGTCCCAGAAGCGGGGGTCGGCCACGGAGAGGTCGGTGAGGATCAGCCCCGCGCCGCGCAGGAGGTGGCTGTGGACCACCGAGAGGCCGTAGCAGTAGTGCATGGGCAGCGTCGTGGCGGCCCGGTCGTCCTCACGGATGTCCAGGCACGAGCTGATGGATTCCGCGTTCGCCTGGAGGTTGGCGTGGGAGAGGCGCACGAGTTTCGGCGAGCCCGTCGATCCGGAGGTGCTCAGCAGCAGCGCGAGGTCGGGGTGGAGCTCGTGCGCCGGGACGGCGCGGCGCTCGTCGAGGTGCCACGTGCCGTCGTCGGCGGGCCGCGCGACCACGTCGGGGTCGTAGGCGGCGGTGAGCGATTCCACCGCGGAGCCGCTGTCCGGTGCCAGGAGGACGGGGTGGCCGGCGGCCAGGGCCGCGAGATGCACGACGAGGGCATCGGCCGTGTTGGCGCCGGCGAGCAGCACGAGACGCCGGCGGGGGCCGAGGCGCTCGGCGACGGCCGTCACGCGCTCGGCGAGCTCGCGGTACGAGACCTCACCGGCGGAGGTGATGAGGGCCGTGCGATCACCATGAGTTGCGAGGGCGCGGGCGAAGGGGACTGATGCGACTCCGTTTGGCTGGCCGAAAGAGAGCGTCACGCTGAGTATCGTAGATAAGGGTTGCTTTACCTGGAAGCCCGGCGGAGAGGGTCTTTTCCGGAAGGTTAACTTCCCTGTATCTGCCTGGAAATATGGGCCTTGACCTGCGGCAATGATCCAAAGCCGTTACGGGTCGGCGTTCCGGGCGGCTTTCTAGATCATTCGGCGGGGCTCTCCGCCCTTTGGCCGGGCTTTACCTTGACGCTTGGCTGTCGACGTTCCTCATGAGGTGTTTTCGGCCTCCGGGGCTCCCCAAGTCGAAGGCCCTCCTGCCCGGGCAGGAGGGCCTTCGACTTGGGGCCTTCGACTCAAGGCCTTCGGCTCAGGACCTCAGGGAGCGATGGGCAGCTGACGCTTGTGGTCGGTGAGGCGGTAGCGGCGGACGATCGTGTCGAAGGCGCGCTCGTCCACCGGCTTGCCCTCCAGGAAGTCGTCGATGTCGTCGTAGGTGACCCCGAGCGCGTCCTCGTCGGCCTTGCCCGGGTCGAGGGTCTCCAGGTCGGCCGTCGGGGTCTTCCACACCAGCTCGGCGGGCGCGCCCAGCGCGTCCGCGACGGCGCGCACCCGGCGCTTGGTCAGGCCGGTCAGCGGCACCAGGTCGGCGGCGCCGTCGCCGAACTTGGTGAAGAACCCGGAGACCGCCTCGGCGGCGTGGTCGGTGCCGACGACCAGCCCGTCGTGGGCACCGGCCACCGCGTACTGGGCGATCATGCGCTGCCGGGCCTTGATGTTGCCGTGCACGAAGTCCTGGTGGTGGGCGTCGCGGAAGCCGACGCCGGCGGCCAGCGCGGCGTCGAGCGCGGCGTCGCTCGCGGGCTTGATGTCCACGGTCAGCAGGTGGTCGGCCTGGATGAACGAGAGCGCGAGCTGCGCGTCGTGCTCGTCGGCCTGGACCCCGTAGGGCAGCCGCATCGCGTAGAAGCGCGCCTCGTGCCCGGCGGCCCGGGCCCGCTCCACGGCGAGCTGGCACAGCCGGCCGGCGGTGGTGGAGTCGACGCCGCCGCTGATGCCGAGCACGAGGGAGCGCAGGCCGGTGGAGGTCAGCCGTTCGGCGAGGAAGGCCACCCGGCGCTCGATCTCCCGCTCGGCCTCGAAGGTCTCGGCGACCTCCAGTTCCCGGGCGATCTCCTGCTGCAGGGCGATGGACGCCGTCTCGCTCACGTCTGCTCCTCGTTGCGCTTCACGATGTGCTGTCGCGCCCACCCTAGCGGGGCCGTGTTCGAGCAGGTCGAAGCGGTTCCTGCGACGAGCGCGAGCGAGCCCGCGGGGGCGTGCAGCGTGCGCTGCGTGCGCGGCGCGCGGGTCACGGTGCGGCGGCGGTCAGGCGGACGGAGCTCAGGTGGGTGCCGGGGCCCGCGGGGCGCGTCAGCCGCATGCCGGCAGGTACGTCTCCGAGGGCCTCGGTCACTTCTCGGTGCGGGTGGCCGAAGAGGTCGATGTCCTGCCAGACGACCGGTGTGGTGGCCGCGGTGCTCGGCGCGTCGCCGATCCGGTCGAGAACGACGGAGTCCATCCCCTCGCCGTGCCTGCTGCCGATCAGCAGCGAGACGCCTCCGTACTCGGCGGCGAACGACCAGTACAGCCCGCACACCCATGTCTCACGGACGTCGCACAGCGTGGCGAGGGTCCACTGCGCCGGGCGTTCGGCCATGCCGAAGGCCAGCGTCCCGGCTCCGCGTGGCAGGACGATCCCGGTCCGGGGCAGCAGCTCGAACATCCCGCGACGGTACCCGGTCCGGTGACGCCCCGGGCGGGGTGCGCTCCGCCCTGACAGCCGGCGGCGGCCCGTGGTCCGCGACCTCGACGCGTTCGTCGAACCCCGGCAGAAGACGCTCACCGACGGGACGCTGACGGAGTTCTCCGAATGGGAGGTTCGGTGCGCGATCTGCCCGAAGATTTCGGTCCGCTCGGCGTAGCTCGTCCTCCAGCCGGCAGGTGTCCGGACCCCGCGCGGCTCTCGCCGCCGACGGCGGTCCGGGCCGGGCAGAAGCCGGCTGACTGTTCGTCTGTGGCGGGACTGTGACGCGGGATTGTGGTGTGCGCCACGGCGGGCCGTGGTGCGGTCCTGGTCGAATCGGCACATGCTTCGTGTCCTTCGCGCATTTCCCGTCGCCCTCACGGGCGTCCTGCTGCTCACGGCGTGCGGTCCTCAGGTGGCAGGATCGGGGGACGACGGCCCGGCGCGGAGGCAAGGGTCCGGGTCCGGTTCTCCCAGCGCTTCCGGTGCACCCTTGTGCGGGGCCCCGGCATCCGGTCAGGCCTCCGCGCCCGGCTCATCGGCCGTGCCGGGCGGTGCTGCCGGAGAGCCGGGCAAGGACAGCGTGAGGATCACCGATGTGAGCCCGGGCGTGCTTCCCTGTGCCGGGTTCGAGGTCACCAACCACAAGAGCGAACCCTTTACGTACACGATCACCTTCACCTTCGCGTCGGAATCCGGTGAGGCGCTGGAGACGGGGAAGGAGACGGTGCCCTCGGTCGGGCCCGGGCGGACCGTGAAGCGCACGGTCACCATGAGCGAACGCGGTCCGGGCGACCGGAAGCCCATCACGGATGTGCGGATCACGAAGGTGAGGAGCGTCCCCGCCGCCGAAGCCCCGTCCCGAGGGGGCGCCTGCCCGTCGTCGGGAGTGCACGTGTACGCGGACGAAGGGGACGCCGCCATGGGGCTGCGCGTCGTGGGGCTCCTGCTGGAGAACTGCGGCACCCGGCCCTACCGGCTCAACGGCTACCCGCAGCTCCAACTCCTCGACGGGGACCACCGGCCCGTGGACGGCGTGAAGATCCTCCGTGGCGGCGGTGCCATCGCGACCGGGACCGGAGCCGACGGGGAACCGCAGCAGCTGGTCCTGCAACCCGGCGAGCGGGCGCACTCCGGTCTGGTCTGGCGCAACACCACCGGGGGCGGCGATGCCGTGAACGTCCCCTACGCGAGGGTGCGGCCGGAGCCCGGTGCTCCGCCGGTGATGGTGACGCCCGAACTCGACCTGGGCACGACGGGGCAGCTCGGGGTCGGCCCATGGAAGAAGGACGAGACGCGCGCACCGGGCGGCGGTGGTACGCCGCCCGGTGCGCAGGCCCCTGACAGGCCGTCCGCCGCGAGGCCCCCCGCCTCGGCGCCGCCTGCGGCCGGTGTCCCGGCCCGGCCGTAGGAGGTTCCCCGTCCCGGTGCCGCCCGGGGAGCCCTGCCCGTGCACGTCAGTGCAGGATCTTCTCCTTCGCGCGGCGGAACTCCTCGTCGGTGATGTCTCCTCTGGCGCGGATCTCCGAGAGCTTCATGAGCTCGTCGGCCTCGCTCTTGCGGCCCGTGCCGCCGGCCGTCTCGCGGATGTAGTGGTCGAGCGCCTCCTGTTGCGCCTGGAGGTGACGCCGTTCGCGGGAGCCCATGCTCCGGCCGCGCGCGAGGACGTAGACGAAGACGCCCAGGAAGGGCAGCAGGATGGTGAAGAAGAGCCAGCCGGTCTTGGCCCAGCCGCTGAGCGTGTCGTCGCGGAAGATGTCGGCGATCACACGGAACAGCAGGATGAACCACGAGACCCACAGGACTATCCAGAGGACGGTCCAGAACGCGCCCAGGAGCGGATAGTCGTAGGCCAGGTTTACGTACTCGTTCATGATCGGGTCCTTTGTTCTTCCGCGCCCTCCCCGGTGGAGGCGGCGCCGAGTACCGCGAGGACGGCCAGGACGACGACGGCGATGCACAGGATCAGGGCGACCACGGCGGCCGTCGGGTAGTTCCACAGGACCAGCGCCACGACCGCTGCCACGATGACGATGCCGGTCGTCCAGCGCCGGCGCGTCTCCAGCCAGTGGCCCGTGGCACCGGTGCGCAGACCGGAGCGGGCCATGGCCCGACCGGTGGCACCGGTGGCCCGGGAGCTCGCCGAGCGGATGAACCGGGCGCCGCGTCCGGGTCCGTAGAGGTAAGCGGCCACGGCCGTGATGACCGCCGTGACGAGGACCGTGCGGGTGCTGTTGCGCAGGAAGCGGACGAAGGTGTCGTAGACCGCGGCGGCCGCGTCCGAGGGCAGAGTGGTGGTCGGGACGGAGTCGAGGTAGATGCGCCGCGCGATGACGAGTCCCACCAGCAGCAGCACCATCATCACGCCGATACCGATGGCCGTGACCATGAGGGCCACCCTGTGCGCGGGTGCCGCCCACACGGCGAACGCGGCCAGAACGATCACGACGACGGGCAGCCACGTCCCGACGACGTTGAGCAGACGCATGGTGTTCTGGGCGTCGTCGAGCTTGTCGGTCTGGAACAGGGGGATCGTCTTGTCGACGTCCGGGATGTTCGCGGCCTTCTCGTAGCCGTCGGCGACCAGCTTCTCCTTGACCTTGTCGATGACCGTTCCCAGGTCCAGGACGACGGAGTCGCCCTTGGCCTCCACGGCGCTGTTCCCCTCGCCGGTGAGCGTCTTGACCAGGGCCGCGTGGGCCTTGCGGTTCGCGCCGTCCCACAGCTGAGCGAACTGGTCGCTCGTGATGACCTTGTCGATCACGGTGTGCACGGCCGAGGTGATGGCGTTCTTGAGGGGGCCGGCGAGGAGGTGCGACTTGTCCACGACGGCCGGCGGGGCGTCCGTCCTGGCGAGCGCGTTGCTCAGGGAGTCGGTGATGCCCTTGACGTCGACGTTGTCGACCACGCGGGTGGTCAGCCGGTCCGTGACGGCGTTCTGTACGGCCGGGTCCTTGGCCAGCGGGGCGACGGTCTGCACGTAACGGTCGGTGTCCGAGACCTGGCTGTCGGCCCAGGCCGCAACGACCGCGAGGGGCGACAGCACGAAGGCGAGCACCAGCAGGACGGAGGCGCCGGCATAGCGCAGCCGCCGGTGGTGCAGGGTCTCGCGCTTCCGAAGGCGCGCATAGTCGCGGCGTTCGCTGGGGGTCAGCGGTCCGTCGCCGTACGGGGCGCCGGATCCCTGGGGGCCGGGGGCGCGAGGCGGGTCCATGGCCTGCTCCCTCCTTCGGGTGGCAGGTGCCGCCGGGAGCGGGCACGCGCCGAAGATCGAAGGGCTCGTCTCACGCACAGGGTCGGCGCCTTCCGGCGTGCCCCGCATCACCCGCAACGGATGAGCCGGGGCGTACGCCACTCCGCCGTGCGGGCGGACGCCGCCCCGTCATCCGGGCAGGCGGCGCATCTCCTCCACCTTCAGGCCGAGGTTCTGGAAGCGCGCGAGGAGCCCGAACAGGTGGGCCTCGTCCGTGACGGTGCCGAAGAACAGCGTCTGCCGCGAGACCGGTTCGGTCGCCAGTTCCGGGAACGCCTCGGTCATGAGGGGGGAGACGTCACCCGTCACGCGGAATTCGTAGCGCATGGTCGAACTGCCTTTGCCGTCGAGGCACACGTGGTGCATGCGCTGCATGCGCCCATCGGTGGCAGCGTGCACGCATGCGAAGGCATCCGCCACCACCCGGAACAGGCGGTCCGTCGGCAACAGGCGGTCCGTCGGCAACGGACGTGCAGTGGTCAACGGACGTGCAGTGATCAACGGACGTGCAGTGATCAAGGGAAGGAAGTGCAGTGGTCACAGGATGTGCAGTTCCCTGCCCCGCTCCACGGCGTCGCGGCGCCGCGAGACGCACAGCTTGCGGTAGACGCTCCGCAGGTGGGTCTTCACGGTGTTCACGGAGAGGGTGAGCTCGGCGGCGATCTCGTCGGAGGACATCATCTTCTGGACGCACACCAGGACGTCGCGTTCACGGCTGCTGAGGGGCTGGACGACGCCGGGGGCCGGCTCGCCTTCCCCGTGCGCGCTCAGCCAGGCCCCCCGGTCCGGTGCGGGACCGGCACCGCCCGCCTTGTTCAGCAGGTGGCGCAGCCAGGGATCGGCTTCGGCGAAGGGCCGGCGCAGCCGCTCGGGCCGGGCGGTCTCCAAGGCCCGGTCGAGCAGGCACTGAGCAGTCGCCCGGTCGTCGGCCAGGAGCGCGGCGTGGGCCCGGAGCAGCAGAGCGCCCACCCGGTCCGGCAGGCTCAGGTCCGGGGAGTCCTCGGCGCGGGCCAGCAGCCGCAGGGCGCGGTCGGTGTGTCCGGCGGGCAGGTGGGAGCGGGCGAGGGCGACGAGGGGCGCCGGTCCGTCGGCCGGGGTGCCGTGTACGGCGGCGACGGCGGTTCGGTGGTCCCCTCGGGCCAGCGCCACGGCCGAGCGCGTGAGCGCGACCCGTTGGAGGGACCACGGCGCGCCGTCCGTTCCCGGGCGGGGGAGGGCGGCGAGGGCTGCCTCCCGGTGCCCCCGGGCCAGTTCCAGACGGGACCGCAGCACCGCCGCTTCGGTCGCCAGGACCGGGTCTTCCCGCACGTCAGGGCAGGCGAGGGCCTGTTCGAGCCGGCGCCGGGCGACTTCCTGGTCGTTCCGTTCGAACGCCACCAAGGCCAAGGCGAGGTATCCGGCGCCGGACCGGTGGTCCGGCGGGGCGCCGTACTGGTCGGCCACGACCAGCGACCGCAGCGCGTGGTCCTCTGCCGAGGTCAGGGCACCCGCGGCGCTCTCCGTCAGTGCGAGCAGGCCGAGGGACATGTGCTGTACGGGGAGAGACGCCTCGGCCGTACAGGCGTCGGCGGCTCCGGCGGCCTCGGTCGCCCCGACGGCCCCGACGGTCCCGAGAGACCCGACGGCCCCAACAGCCTCGGCAGCCTCGGCGGAAAGCCGGCGGGCATCGGCGAGACGACCGGAGCCCAGGAACGCCCGGGCGAGGCCGTACAGCCTCAGCCCCTCGATCTCGGGGTGCGCCAGGAGGCGTTCGAGCGGTATCCGCCCCATCGAGTCCGAGACGGCCCGCGCCGATGCCTCCACCCGCTCCTCCGCCCGCTCCTCCACCTGCGATGCGCACAGGAGGTGCAGCAGTGCGTGGGTGAGCCCGGCCTCCGGATCCGGCTCGGCGCCGTTCCGCCGCAGGTGTTGTTCGGCCACGGCGAGGCGCTCGCGGCACCCGGCTCGGTCATGCCGTGCCAGCCTGAGCGCGGCTGCCACGAGGGCCGGTTCGGCCCCGTCCGCAGAAGGCGGCATGCGGGAGAAGGCGCGCTCGGCAGGCCCGGCCTCCGGAGCGGTGCACAAGGACCCCACCATCAGCCGGCGAACGGCCTCGGAGGCGCCGAACTGCCAGTCCCCGGCTTCCGCGGCGTGCTCCAGCGCCTCGACGGTGCGGCCCTCTCCGGCCAGCCAGCGGGCGGCGCGGGCGTGCAGCCGCGGTACGAGAGCGGGGTGCCGTATGCGCAGCTGGGCGCGGAGCACCCCGGCGAACAGCGGGTGGACCCGGCACCAGGGCGTGCCGGGGACGGGGTCGACGAAGGCGTTCTCGTGGGTCAGCCGGGTCAGGACCGCCTCGGCGTCCTTGCGCCCGGTCAGGGCGTTCACCAGGTCCGGGTGGAGGCGGTCGAGGATGCTCGCGCGCAGGAGCAGTTCTCTGGTGGCGACGGGCTGGGCGTCGAGCACCTCGGCGGTCAGATAGCCCGATACCGCCTGCTCGGAGCCGGTGAACGAGCGGGTGAAGCCGTCCGGATCGCCGGTGCGCTGCACGGCCAGGGCGCACAGCCTCAGACCGGCGGCCCACCCTTGGGTGCGCTGCGTCAGGGCGCGGACGACGTCGTCCCCCGGCTTGACGCCGTGCCCGCGCAGCAGCGCGGCCGCCTCGTGCGGGGTGAAGGCCAGGTCGGCGCCGCGGATCTCCGTCAGCCGGCCCTCGGCCCGGTAGCGGTGGAGCGGCAGCAGCGGGTCCAGCCGGCTGGTCACGACCAGCCGCAGCAGCGGCCCGCAGTGTTCGAGGAGGAATTCCAGGCCGGCCGGTACCCGTCGGCCCGCCGCCTTCTCGAAGCCGTCGAGGACGAGGACCACGGGTCCGGGCAGGTGCTCCGTCGCGGCGGCGAGCCGGGTCAGCAGGGAGCTGCCGACGCTGCCGGGGCAGGCCGGCACGGGGATGCCGCCGGGCAGCTGCCGGGGGAGAGCGCGCCGCAGGGCTTCCACGACGTAGCTCCAGAAGACGCCCGGTGCTCCGTCGTACGGGTCGAGCGTCAGCCACGCCACGGGCCCGGGAGGCTCGCCGTCCCGCGCCCACGCGGCGGCGAGGGTGGTCTTCCCCGCGCCTGCGGGACCGGTGATCAGGGTCATCGGTCCGTCCGTGGCCGCACCGAGCCTGTCGAGCAGCCGGTGCCGGGGGACGTGGGCGCGCGGGGCGGGAGGTACCGAGAGCTTCGCGGCGAGCAGGGGATCACCGGACCAGGCCAGTGTCGTTCCGTGCCCGCCGCCGGGGACGTGGGCGCCGGTCGGAGGCATCCGATCACCACCGTGCTAGACCGCTCCTCTGTCCTCCATCTTCACCACGTCCGACCGTTGATCGCACACGGACCCGCTCCGGGGTCCGGCCGGTCCGGATCTCCTGGGCCGCAGGGCGACACACCCTGACGAAAGCGTCGAAAACGCCGACCGTTCGCCGTGCGGTTCTAGAGTGCGATCAACCTGATCAACCCGACTAAAAGGATTAAACGGGATCCGGAGCGCGGAAGGGGCGCAGGCGTGAAGCGATGGCGGGCCCTGATCGTGCTCGGCACGGCCCAGTTCCTGATGGTGCTGGACACGTCCGTGATGAACGTCTCGATCAGCACGCTGGTCGAGGACTTCGACACCGAGGTCACGGCGATCCAGGCCGTCATCACCCTCTACACCCTGGTCATGGCCGCCTTCATGATCACCGGAGGAAAGCTCGGTGACGCGTTCGGGCGCCGCAGGGCGTTCGCGGCCGGCCTGGTCGTCTACGGAGTGGGGTCCGCCGTCACCTCGCTGGCGCCGTCGCTGTGGGTACTGGCGGTCGGCTGGTCGGTGGTCGAGGGACTCGGCGCCACCCTCGTCCTCCCCGCGCTCGCGGCGCTCGTCGCCGGCGCGTACCGCGGGCGGGAACGGGCGGTCGCCTACGGCGTCGTCGGCGGGCTGGCCGGAGCCGGCATCGCCGTGGGGCCGCTGCTCGGCGGATGGGTGACGACGTACCTGACCTGGCGGCTGGTGTTCGCCGGCGAGGTCGTGGTCGTCATCGCCATGCTGTGTGTCGTGCGGTGGATCCCGGACACCCCGCCGGAGCCGAAGACCGCCCTGGACAAGGGAGGCGTCGTGCTGTCGGCGGCCGGGCTGGCCCTCGTCGTCCTCGGCGTCCTGCAGAGCAGCTCCTGGGGGTGGCTGAAGCCCCGTAACCCGCCCTTCACCGTCTTCGGTTTCTCCCCGACCGTGTTCGTCATCGCCGCGGGGGCCGTCGGCCTGTGGCTGTTCTGCGTCTGGGAACGGCGACAGCAGGCGCGGGGGAGGGAGCCCCTGATGCGCCTGTCGCTGTTCGGGGTGCCGCCGCTGAGGGCCGGGCTGACGATGCTGCTCTGCCAGAACCTCGTCCTGCTGGGCCTGTTCTTCGTCATCCCGCTGTACCTCCAGGTGGTGCAGGGCTTCGACGCCTTCCAGACCGGCCTCCGGCTGCTGCCCGTGTCGGTGACCATGCTGCTGTCCGCCATGGCCGGGCCGCTGTTCGGCCGGATCGCCACGCCCAGGACCGTGGTGCGGTGCGGCCTGCTGGTGCTCGTGGCGGCCCAGGTGTGGCTGCTGGCCACGATCGAGCCCCGGATCGACAACCTCTCCTTCGGCCTGGCGATGGGCGTCCTCGGCCTGGGCATGGGGCTCCTCGCCTCCCAGTTGGGCAACGTCGTGCAGTCCAGCGTCGGGGAGGAGGAACGCAGCGAAGCGGGCGGCCTGCAGTACACCGCGCAGAACCTCGGCTCGTCCCTGGGCACCGCGCTCATCGGCTCCCTGCTGATCGGCGCCCTGGTCCATGCCTTCACCACGCAGATCGACGACAATCCGAAGATCTCGGACGCGGCGCGTCAGCAGGCCGGCATCGCCATGGAGGCCGGGGTCAGCTTCGTCAGCACGGACCAGGTGCGCGGCGCCGCCGAAAAGGCCTCGCTCCCGTCGTCCGAAACCGACGCGCTCGTCGACTCGTACGCCACGGCGCAGCTCGACGCCCTCAAGGCCTCGATCCTCGCCGCCGCGGCCATCACCCTCGGCGCCTTCCCGTTCACCCGCCGCCTGCCGGCCGAACAGCTGACGGCGGAGACAGGGACGGGGAAGACGGGGACGGGGAAGACGGGGAAGACGGGGACGGAGAAGCCGGGGGAGGGCGGCCGGTGAGCGTGGTCCTGCGGCCCATCGGCACCGCGACCGGTCTGGTCCTCGCCTACTACCTCCTCCCCCTGGACAAGAAGTTCGAGGGAAGCAACGCCGTGGGCCTCGTCCTCGGCCTGGCCGTCGTGGCGGCCCTCTTCACCTGGCAGATCCGCTCGATCATGCGCTCCTCCCGGCCCCGTCTGCGCGCCGTCCAGGCACTGGCCACCACCGTGCCGCTGTTCCTGCTGCTCTTCGCGGCCACCTACTACCTCATGGAACAGACCGGACCGGGCGGCTTCAGCGAGCCCCTCAACCGGACCGACGCCCTGTACTTCACGCTCACGGTCTTCAGCACCGTCGGCTTCGGCGACATCAGCCCCCGCACCGAACCGGCACGGGTCGTCACCATGGTGCAGATGGTGGGCGACATCCTGCTCATCGGCGTCGCCGCCCACGTCGTCGTCGGGGCGGTCCAGCACGCTCTCTCGCGCGGGAACGCCGGCGGGCCACCGCCTGCCGCCGGGCCGTCAACGGGCCCCGGGAGCTCCGGCCGCGGGTAAGGCACGGTCACCGGCGGGCCGTGAACGCGAGCTCCCACAGCCGCGGCCAGTCCAGCCGCGGCCGCGCCTGCGGAACCCCCGGACGGTGCCGGGGAACCCGCACCCGGAGCGCGCCGGGCTCCGACACGCAGCGCACCGGCGTGGGCAGGGCCAGCGCTTCGCCGTCGATGCCGACCTGCACCTCCGGCCGGTCGGCGTCGACGACGATCTCGCCGGAAGTGAGGGCCACCAGGCCGGGCGCGCGCCTGCCGCGGAGTAGATCGGCCGCCTCCACCGCGCTGTCGGCCTTGACGCTCACCAGCCCCAGCACTCCGCCGTCGAGCCGGTCGCGCCGGCCCAGCCCGGCACGGTCGCCCACCCGGTACGGGTTGTTGCTGACCAGTACGGCCTGCGGGCCGTCGACGGCCGCCGCACCGGCGGCGCGGACCGTCAGCCGCGGGCCGTTCTGGTGGGTCAGCACGTCGGGCAGCAGCCGCAGCAGGGTGCCGACCTTGTCGTCGCGGTACGCCGGGCTCTGCACGACCTCCGCGTACGCGCCGAAGGAGGCGTTGTTGACGAAGACGCGCCCGCCGACCCGCCCGAGGTCCACCCGCAGCTCCACCCCGTGGGTGAGCGCTTCCAGGCTCCGGGACGGATCCTCGCGGTCGAGCCCGAGGTCCAGGGCGAAGTGATTGCGCGTCCCGGCCGGGATCACCACGAACGGCACGCCGTGCTCGGCCGCCACATCCGCCACCAGCGCCTGCGTACCGTCGCCACCCGCCACGCCGAGCAGGTCCGCGCCCCGTGCGAGGGCCTCGCGGGCGAGCTCGGCGACGTCCCAGGACGGGGTGGTGGAGCCGAGGACCACGACCTCCGCGCCCAGGGCCTCGGCCTTCTCCTTCAGCCGGAAGCGCCCCACCTTCCCGCCGCCCGAGCGAGGGTTCATCAGCAGACAGGCATGCCGGGGCGGCGCGACGGGCCGGCCGGGAGCCGTGGTCGCGGGGGCCGCTTCCGCCCTCAGCGCGGCCCAGCCGGCAGCGGCGGCGAGCGCCCACAGCGCCACGGAGACGAGGACGAGCCAGAGCAGGTTCGCCGCGGCGTACGACGCGAGCACGGCCACCGGGGCCGCCACGGCCAGGACCAGTGCGAGGCCTCTCACCACGCCCCGGCGCGTCAGGGCCCACCACCCGGCCGCCGCCGCAACGACCAGGCCGGCCAGCCCCACGGCCACCAGTGCCACGCTCTTGAACCCCGCCACGGACAGCAGGAGCATCGCGGCACCGGTGGTCGCCGCGACCGCCAGTCGTGCACACCAGCGCTGCCCCGCCCCTCCGCGGGCGACGCCACGGCTCACAGAACCATGCCTCGTAGGACCACGCCTCATGGGACCTCCAGCCCTGGGAGTCCTCCGGCCCCCGCGGCCCGGACGACCCCTTTCCCCTATGGTCGCCGCCTGCGGCGGGCGGCGACCACCTCACCCGCAACGGGTGAGGCGGGCCCGGCGTGCCGGGCCCACAGTGGGACCGATGAACGGCGGCGGACGTACCACCGAAGGATCACGACAGGCCCGTACGGCCGAGTCGGCGACGGTACAGGCCCAGGCGCTGCTGCCGATGATCTGGGCGGACCCGCAGCACATGCCCGAGCAGCTGGCCCTCTTCGCGGTGAGGCGCTTCGGGCCCCGGGCCGACGCCTACGTGGCCCGCCGGAAGCAGCGCAAGCCCCTGGCCGGGGACGACGAGCTCCGCCGGGACGTCATCGCCCACGGAACGCGCCTCACGATCGCCGACGGCGCCGTGCTGGGCGGGCCGTTCATGATCACCATGCCCGTCAGCTTCGTCGCGGCCCTGCTCTCCCAGGCCCAGATGGTGATCGAACTGGCCGTCCTCGCCGGACACGACCCCCGGGGCGAGAACCGCGTGGCGGACCTGCTGGTCCTTCAGGACGTGTACCCGTCGACCGAGGAGGCCGCCCGGGCCCTGAGCGAGACGAAGCGCCACCCGCCCGGGGGCCGGGGACGGATCCCCCGGCGGACACGCTGGTCGCTGCTCGTCAGGATGGCGGCGCTCCTCGGCATCGTGGGCGGGGGCGAGAAGCGCAGCCGGCTCCGGCAGGTGGTCTCGACGGCCCTGATCGTGGCCCTGTTCCTCGTGGGCATGGTGCTGCCGCTGATCTGGGTGCCCGCCCTCGCGGTGATCTACCGGCAGAACACCCTGCGACTGGGCGCGAAGACCGTGCGCTACTACACCCCCGACGCCGCGGAGCAGTGGGGCGGACATCGCAAACGGATCGTCCGGGTGCCCACGGTGGCCGGTGTCGCCGCCGTGCTGCGCGTCGTGGCCCTCGCGGTCGTGCCCTTCGTGGTCGCGGCCGTGGCCGCCGTGGCGGGGCTCCGGCTGACCGGCGGGTTCTGGGGGACGTGCCTGCTCGTCCTCGTCGCGGTCTCCCTGTTCGCGGCGGGCGTCTGGTTCGTGCACCGCCGGTCGCGGGGGCGGCGAGGAGGGGACGAGGAGTGACGGACATGGCTTCTTCGAGCGCGCAGGAACCCCGTCCGACGCCGGGCGAACGCGCGGCGTGCGGCAAGGCGGCCCGCCACCGGATGCCGCGCTCGGCCCACGCCCGGTTCGAGCCCCCGGCCGACCGGGGCGACCCCGTGGAGATCCTCAAGCGGCAGAGCGCCGACCGCGTGCCGGAACTCGTCCCGATCCGCTACGGCAGGATGCTGGAGTCGCCGTTCGCGTTCTACCGCGGCGCCGCGGCCGTCATGGCCGCGGACCTGGGTGCCCGGCCCACCACCGGGATCGAGGCGCAGCTGTGCGGAGACGCCCACCTGCTGAACTTCGGCCTCTTCGCCTCGCCCGAGCGCCACCTGGTCTTCGACGTCAACGACTTCGACGAGACCCTGCCCGGGCCGTGGGAGTGGGACGTCGAGCGGCTGGCCGCCAGCCTGGCCGTCGCGGGACGGGAGAACGGCTTCTCGCGGAAACGGCGCGCGGACGTCGTCCGCGGCAGCGTGCGGTCCTACCGGCAGGCGATGCGCGGTTTCGCCGAGATGCGCAACCTCGACGTCTGGTACGCGCACTTCGACGCCGAACGCCTGCGCGTGCTCTTCGCCGACCGGCTCGGCAAGCAGGAGCGCCACCGGGTCTCCCGGGCGATGGAAACCGCACGTCACCGAGACCACCTGCAGGCCTTCCAACGGCTCACCACGGTCGTCGACGGCGCCCGGCGGATCGCCGCCGATCCGCCCCTGCTCGTCCCGCTGAGCGATCTGATGACCGAGGACCGGCGGGCCGAACTCGAGGAACGCCTCCACCTGCTCGTCGAGGCCTACGGCCGCAGCCTCGCCTCCGACCGCCGGTACCTCCTGAGCCGGTTCCGCATGGCCGACGCCGCGCGCAAGGTCGTGGGCGTCGGAAGCGTCGGCACCCGCTGCTGGATCGTGCTGATGCTCGGCAGGGACGAAGACGATCCACTGTTCCTGCAGGCCAAGGAGGCGGGTCCGTCGGTGCTGGCGCCGTACACGAGCCCGAGCGCGTACGGCAACGAAGGACAGCGCGTGGTCTGCGGACAGCGCTTGATGCAGGCCGTCGGCGACATCCTCCTCGGATGGGAGCGTGCCGAAGGGATAGACGGGCGCCGGCGCGACTTCTACGTCCGGCAGCTGCGCGACTGGAAGGGGAGCGCCCGGCCGGAGACGATGTCGCCCGGCCAGCTGCAGCTCTACGGGGAGCTGTGCGGTGCCACCCTGGCCCGCGCCCACGCCCGTTCCGGCGACCGGATCGCGATCGCCGCGTACCTGGGCGGCGGCGAGACCTTCGACCGGGCCGCGGCCGAGTTCGCCGAGGCCTACGCCGACCGGAACGAGCTCGACTTCCGGGCGCTCGGCGAGGCCGTGCGCCGCGGCCGTGTCGCGGCCCGGCGGGCGTGACACGTCCGTGCCCGCCGGTCCGGCGCCACCGGCTCTTCCGCCGGCCCGAGGTCACCGGTTCTTCCACTCGGGTACGACGTGCTCTCCGGTCACCCTGTCGGACACGGCCTCCCGCAGGGACGGCCGACGGGCCTTGGCCCGCTCGTACCACCGGCCGTACCGGTCGGCGAGAGGGACGGACGAGACGCCGTGCAGGAGGATGCCGAGCCCGACGGTGACCGCGATGACCGTGCCCATGAGCCGGGCTCCGGGCGCCTTCTCGGCCGCCACGAGCAGCCCGAGGACGAGGGAGGGCAGGCCGCGGGGCCCGAACCATCCGGTGTAGGCCAGGGTCGGGGGACTCAGCCGGCTGCCCGCGAGCGCGAGGGCGGTGGGCAGCATGCGCACGGCCGTCAGGCTCAGCACCGCGTACGCGACGACGTGCCGGCTCAGGTGCTGGAGTGCGGGGCCGAGCAGCACCGCGCCGAAGACCAGGAAGGTCAGCGAGGCCAGGAAGGCCGCCAGGTGCTCCACGGACTCGAGGGTGTCGTCCTCGGCGTCCTCGGCGTCCTCGACGTCCTGAGCGGCCGGTACGGCCTCCGGCGGCGGTCCCGCGCGCAGGGCGGCCGCGAAGGCGAACCCCGCCACCCACGCGGCGACGAAGGGACTGCCGCCCGTGGCCGCCGCGAGAGCGCCCGCCCCCGCGGCGAGGGCGAGCGGGAGGATGCGGCGCCAGTCGTCGGTGACCCGCCCGGCGGCCCACGACCTGGACAGCAGCACCCCGCCCAGCCCCCCGGCCGCCAGGCCCAGCGCGGGGCTGAGCAGCAGCACCTGCCGGAGGATCCCCGCCACCCCCTGGTGAGAGGCCGCCGTCCCGGGCAGTCCGGCGAGGAGGACGGCGAAGACCGGCAGGACCAGGCACTCGTTCAGCCCGCACTCGGCGTTGAGCCCGTGCCGCACCACCGCGGGGATGCGCCGCGCGAACACGGCGGCCTTGCCCACCGACGCGTCGGTGGGCGCGAGGACCACCCCGACGAGCAGCAACTCCCACCCCGTCAGGCCCGGCAGCAGCGCCCACGCGAGGAGCCCGCCGCCCGCGATGGTCAGCGGCAGCCCGACGGCGAGGAGACGGACGGGCAGGAACCAGCCGTTGCGGAACTCCTCCGAACGGACGGTGGCGGCGTCGGTGAACAGGACCAGCGCCAGTGCCACCTCGGCGAGGGCGAGCACCGGCCCGGTGTCGCGCTCCAGATCCAGCAGCCCGAGGCCGACCGGGCCGATGAGCACGCCCGCGGCGGTGAACACCATCGGGGCCGACACGACGGTCGCGGCCAGCCGCCGGGAGACCAGCGCGTACCCACCGGTGACGGCCGACACCGCGGCCACCGCCCACCCGCCGCTTCCGCTCACAGTCCCTCCTCCGGCCCGCGGCGGCGCGCCGTGCGCCGACGTGACGTCCGCGCCGCCCGGATGCCGGGTGGGACGACCGCCCTCCTCGTGCCCGCGCGGGCGGACCTGTCCAGGAAGAGTGGTCGCTCCTGTGCGCCCTGCGGCACCGGACACGCGGACGCTCACCCGATGGACGCACACCGGCTCCGGACCGGCCCCGCGGCGTATCCGCCGGAGACCGCAGGCTGAAGGGTGACCGGCGACGCAAGGTCTTCAGGCGGCCGCCTCAGCCCTCCGCTCTCCCCCGGCGGCGCGGTGAATGGGCGTGCCCGATCCGGTCAGGGGGGCCCCCGTCCCGCCCCGCCGGGCCGCCACGATCTCCGCCGCGATCGACAGCGCCGTCTCCTCGGGCGTACGGGCGCCGAGGTCGAGGCCGATCGGCGACCGCAGCCGGGCCAGCTCCCGGTCGGTCACGCCCGCGTCGCGCAGCCGCCGGTCGCGGTCCGCATGGGTGCGGCGCGAGCCCATCGCGCCGACGAACGCGACCGGCATCCGCAGCGCCTCCTGCAACAGGGGCACGTCGAACTTGGCGTCGTGGGTGAGCACGCACAGGACCGTGCGCGCGTCGACGGCGGTGCGCCGCAGGTAGCGGTGCGGCCAGTCGACCACGACGTCGTCGGCCCCGGGGAAGCGGGCCCGGGTCGCGAAGACGGGGCGGGCGTCGCACACGGTCACGTGGTAGCCGAGGAACTTGCCCGCGCGCACGAGCGCCGCGGCGAAGTCGACCGCACCGAAGACGATCATGCGGGGCGGTGGCACGCTCGCTTCGACGAGCAGGGTCAGACCACCGGGGCAGTGCGACCCGTCCTCCGAGAGCTCGACCGTGCCGGTGCGGCCGGTGTCCAGCACGGCCCGGGCCTCGGCCGCCGCCGTCCGGTCCAGTTCCGCACGGCCGCCGAGGGTGCCTTCGTACGCTCCGGTGCCGCGCACGAGCAGGAGCCCGCCGAGGAGACCGGCCGGGCCCCGGACGACCCGCGCGACCGCCACCGGCCCGCCCGCGGCGACGGCCGACAGCGCCGACCGGAACGCCGTCCGCCACGGGGCGCCCGCGACGACCGGCGTGACCATGACGTCGATGACCCCGCCGCAGGTGAGCCCGGTCGCGAAGGCGTCCTCGTCGCTGTAGCCGAAGCGTTCGACGACCGTCTCACCGTCCGCCAGCGCCTGCCGGCACAGCTCGTACA
This sequence comes from Streptomyces telluris, assembly GCF_024519335.1. Lineage (NCBI taxonomy): Bacteria > Bacillati > Actinomycetota > Actinomycetes > Kitasatosporales > Streptomycetaceae > Streptomyces > Streptomyces telluris. Next base: position 94,653 of record NZ_JANIID010000017.1, on the reverse strand, counting down.
CCGCCCCCTCGACGCAGCCCCCGGAGACCGAGCCGACGACCGTGCCCCCGCCGTCGACGGCGAGGGCGGCGCCGGGGCCGCGCGGGGCGCTCCCGCTGACGGCCACGACGGTGGCGACGGCGAACTCCCGGCCCTGCCCGGCCCAGCGGTGCAGCTCCCCGGCGATGTCAAGCATGCCGTTCCCCCGTGCTCGTCCCGGCCCGGATGACGCGGTCCGGCCGGATGGGCAGGCTCCGGTGGCGTACGCCCGTCGCGTGCCAGACCGCGTTGGCGACGGCCGCCGCGGCGCCCACGACGCCGATCTCGCCTATGCCGTTGATGCCGACCGGGTCGTCCGGGTCCGGGGCGGGGTCGTCGATCCAGTCCGCCTCGATGTGCGGGACGTCGGCGTGCGTGGCGACGTGGTATCCCGCGAGGTCGGCGCCGTAGTGGCCGCCGGAGGCGCGGTCCCGGACGGCCTCTTCGTGCAGGGCCATGGAGATGCCCCAGGTCATTCCGCCGACGAACTGGTTGCGGGCGGTGAGCGGGTTGACGATCCGGCCGGCCGCGAAGACGCCGAGCATGCGCCGCACCCGTACCTCGCCGGTTCCGGCGTCGACGGCGACCTCGGCGAACTGCGCGCCGAAGGAGTGCCGTTCCTTCGGCGGGAGGGCGTCGACGGCCGCGGTGGTGTCCGACCGCACCGTGATCCCCTGCGGCGGGACGTCGGTGCCCGGTGCGAGCCGCTCGCGCAGCGCGGCGGCCGCGGCGGTGATCGCCCACGCCCAGGAGCGGGTGCCCATCGAACCCCCGGCGATCATCGCCGGTCCGAAGTCGCTGTCCCCGATCCGCACCCGGACGCGGTCCGGCCCGGTCTCCAGCGCGTCGGCGGCCACCTGGGTGAGCGCGGTCCGTGCGCCGGTGCCGATGTCCGCCGCGGAGATCCGTACGGTGAAGGTCCCATCCGCCTCCGCCGTCACGGCCGCGGTCGACGGCCGGGCCATCACCGGGAAGGAGGCCGCCGCCGTGCCGGTGCCGAGCAGCCAGCGCCCGTCGCGGCGCACGCCCGGGCGGGGATCGCGGTCCGCCCAGCCGAACCGGCGGGCGCCCTCCCGGAAGCAGGCGAGCAGGTGGCGGCCGCTGAAGGGCAGGCCGGACACGGGACCCCGTTCGGGCTCGTTGCGCACGCGCAGCTCGATCGGGTCGATGCCGCACTTCTCGGCGAGCTCGTCGAGCGCCGCCTCCAGGGCGAACGAGCCCGGCGCCTCGCCCGGCGCGCGCATCCAGCTCGGGGTCGGCACGTCGAGGCGCACCACCCGGTTGGCCGTGTGGTGGGCGTCCGCGTCGTACATCACCCGGGCTGTGGCGGCGCTCGGCTCGATGAACTCGTACACGGTGGAGGTGAGGCTCAGCGAGCGGTGCTCCAGCGCGCGCAGCCGCCCGTCGGCGTCGGCGCCCAGCCTGACCCGCTGTGCCGTGGGGCTGCGGTAGCCGGCGAGCGAGAACATCTGGCGGCGCGTCAGTACGACCCGCACCGGGCGGCGGAGGGCGGTTGCGGCCATCACAGCGGCCACCTGATGGGCGCGGAGGCCCTTGCTGCCGAACCCGCCGCCGACGTGCTCGGACCGCACCCGGACCGAGGCCGGGTCGAGCGAGAACAGGCTCGCGAGCTCGCTCGCGACCCAGGTGGTGCCCTGGTTGGAGTCGACGACTTCGAGCCTGCCGCCGTCCCAGCGGGCCGTGGCCGCATGCGGCTCCATCGGATTGTGGTGCTCTTCGGGCGTGGTGTACTCCGCGTCCACGACGACGGCGGACGCCGCGAGGCCGGCCTCCAGGTCCCCCTTCTCGACGACGGCCGGCATGTGGCCGTCCAAGGGGTAAGCGTCCGGGCGCTCTCCGGAGAACGCGATGTCGTACGGCTCCTCCTCGTAGTGCACGACGAGCGCTTCGGCGGCCTCCCTGGCCTGCTCGGGCGTCTCGGCGACGACCAGCGCCACGGGCCAGCCCATGCTCGGCACCCGGTCGTGCTGGAACACGGCGCAGGTCGGGTCCGGCGGGACCCCCAGCAGTCCGATGTAGCCGGTGTCGACCCGCGGGGCGTTCCCGTGGTGGAGAACGGTGAGCACCCCCGGCAGCGCGAGGACCGCGTCCGTTTCCAGCGAACGGATACGGCCACGGGCGACGGTGGACGACACCAGCCAGCCGTGGGCGAGCCCGGCGAAGGGGACCTCGGCGGCGTAGCGGGCCGCTCCCGTGACCTTGTCGCGGCCTTCCACCCGGATGCGCGCGGTGCCGACGGCGCCCTTGCGCGCCGTGGGGGCGGTGGTCATCGGGCGGCCTCCTCGGCGAGTTCGGTCAGCACCGCCACCACGAGGTTGCGCATCAGCGTCACCTTGTATCCGTTGTGCGGCAGCGGCTCGGCGGCCGCCAGTTCGGCGTCCGCGGCGGCGGCGAACACCTCGGCGCCCGGCTGCGCCCCGGTCAGCGCCCGCTCGGCCGCAGTGGCCCGCCACGGCCGGGACGCGACCGCACCGAGGGCCAGGCGCGCGTCACGTATCACGCCGTCCCGGACGTCCAGCGCGGCGGCGACCGAGCCGATCGCGAACGCGTACGACGCACGCTCGCGCACCTTCCGGTAGCGGGAGCGTGCGGAGGCCGGAGCGGGAGGCAGGGTGACACCGGTGATCAGCGCTCCCCGCGGCAGGGCGGTCTCCAGGTGCGGCGTGTCGCCCACGGGCAGGTAGAACCCGGTCAGCGGCAACTCGCCCGGGCCGCCGGTCGTCTCGTACGAGACGACGGCGTCGAAAGCCGCCAGCGCCACGGCCATGTCCGAGGGGTGGACCGCCACGCAGTGGGCGGAGGCGCCCAGGATCGCGTGGTTGCGGTGCTCGCCCTCGACGGCGGAGCAGCCGCTGCCGGGGACGCGCTTGTTGCAGGCTCTGGTCACGTCGGCGAAGTAGCCGCAGCGGGTGCGCTGGAGCAGGTTGCCGCCGACCGTGGCCATGTTGCGCAGCTGCCCGGAGGCGCCGGCCAGCACCGCCTGCGCCAGCGCCGGGTAGTGGCGGCGGACGTCGGGGTGCGCGGCGAGGTCGCTGTTGGTGACGGTCGCGCCGATGTGCAGGCCTCCGTCCGCGGTCGGCTCGATGCGGCCCAAGGGCAGCTCGCGCACGTCGACGAGGCGGGCGGGGCGCTCGACGCCGGCCTTCATCAGGTCGACGAGGTTGGTGCCGCCACCGAGGACGCGGGCGCCGGGATCGGCATCGAGCAGTGCGAGGGCGCCGGAGACGTCGAAGACGCGCTGGTATCCGAACTCCTTCATGCGGCTGCCCTCTTGGCCGGCGTGGTCGCGGCGCGCTCGGTGGTCACTGTGTGCTCCGTGGTCACCGTGTGTCCCGTGATCACCGTGTGTCCTGTGGTTTCCGCCCGGACCGCGGCTGCGCGGGAGACCGCCTGCACGATCGACACGTAGGCGGCGCAGCGGCACAGGTTCCCGCTCATCCGCTCCCGTATCTCGTCGTCGGTCAGCGGGGGTGGGCCCGCTTCGGGCCGTACGTCGTCGGTGACGGCGCTCGGCCAGCCCGCCGCGTGCTCCTCGATCACCGCGACCGCCGAGCAGATCTGCCCCGGCGTGCAGTAGCCGCACTGATAGCCGTCCAGGTCGAGGAACGCCTGCTGGACCGGGTGCAGTTGCCCGCCCTCGGCGAGGCCTTCGACGGTGGTGACCGCCCGTCCCTCGGCCGCCACCGCGAGCTGCAGGCAGGCCACGGCCCGGCGCCCGTCCAGCAGGACGGTGCAGGCGCCGCATTGGCCCTGGTCGCAGCCCTTCTTGGTGCCGGTCAGGTCGAGGCGCTCGCGTAACGCGTCGAGGAGGGTGGTGCGGTGATCGACGGTCAGTGTGTGCTTGTCGCCGTTGATGTCCAGGGTGACGGAGCTGTGCGTGGACGAGGGGGGCGATGAGCTCGGTGATGAGGGGGGTGGGGTCACGATCAGCCTTCTTTCGCGTATCCGGGGCGCACCGAGGGGGGCGGGCCGGCAGGCGGACGAAGCAGGAGCCGTATCAGGAACCGGGTGACGAGCCGAGTGAGGAGGCGGAGGTGGAGGGCCGGGCGGGAGATCGCGTGCTGTGCGTACGTGACGACGTGGGTCCGGGAACACTGCGGGCGGCGGAGATCGCGAAGCCGGTGCCGCGACGGCCACCGGCCGGCCGTATCCGCCGCTATGGTGAGCACAAGCGGACAACTGTCCGCTCATTGTGAGCGTAGTGGACAGTTGTCCGGTTAACAAGGGCGGGATTCGGGCACGCGCCGCCGGGAGGACGAGTGCAGGAGAAGAAGGACACGGTTCTGCGGTCGGACGCGAGGCGGAACCGCGAGCGCATCCTCGAAGCGGCGGTGGCCGAGCTGACGCGCTGCCCGGACGCCCCGCTGAGCGCGATCGCCAAGAAGGCGGGCGTCGGGCAGGGCACGTTCTACCGGAACTTCCCCCACCGCGAGGCACTCGTCCTCGAGATCTACCGCTACGAAATGCAGCAGGTCGCCGACACGGCGGCCCAGTTGCTCGAAACGCGGGAGCCGGACCGGGCCCTGCGCGAGTGGATGGACCGCCTCGCGCGGTTCGCCATGACCAAGGCCGGCCTGGCGGACGCCATCCGCATGGCCACCGGCAGGCCCGGGGGACCGGCGAAGCCGGGACACGCCCCGGTGACCGCCGCGGCCGGCCTCCTGCTCCGCGCCAACGAGCAGGCCGGCACCATCCGTCCGGGCGTCTCCCCGGACGACTTCCTCCTCGCCATCGCCGGCCTCTGGCAGATCGACCCCGGCTCGGACTGGCAGCCGCGCGTCACCCGGCTGCTGGACCTCGTCATGGACGGACTGCGCGCGGGAGCGCCGGGGCGGTAGCCGGGCTCGGGGCTCGGGGCTCGGGAGCGAGGCCGGCGCGGGGCCCTGACTTGGCGTCAGAGAGCCGGGAGGCGCGTAGGGTCGGCCATCATGGGCCTCATGGAACGCTATGCCTGCGATCACCTCGTCAGCTGGCACCACCGGCTGCCCGAGCGCCGTCTCGACATCATCACCGCGGTCGTGCTGCACGCCACCGAGCTGCCCGGTTTCGACGAGGCGGTGCTGGAAGCCGACAGGACGGCACGCGAGAGCGAGACCGGGCGCGGGATGTGCGGGCACCTGTACATCGACCGGGACGGTGCGGTGCACCAACTGGTGCCGTTCGAACGCGTCGCGCAACACGTCCGCGGACACAACACTCCGTCCATCGGCATCGAACTGACCAACCGCGGGCGGTACCCCCGCTGGTTCGACGCCGACCACCAGACCCCGACCGAGCCGTTCCCGGCCGCGCAGGTGCAATCGCTCCGGGAAGTGCTGAGGGTGCTTCGCGGAGAATTCCGCCACCTCGCCGACTTGTACCGGCACAGCGATCTCGATACCGCCCTCGTCCCGGCAGCGGACCGCCCCGAGACGAAGGTGCGCCGCCGGATCGACCCCGGACCGCTCTTCCCCTGGAAAACCGTGTCGGCGTTCTGGGCCGAGCTCGGCCAGGGCCGGGAACCTTAGGCCGTCAGGGGCAGACCTCGCGCATGGCGATACGGGCCAGGCATCGACTCCCGCCGGCGGACGGGCAGGACGCGAGATCGGGCTCCTGGCCGCGGTGCACGCCACCCTTCTCGTCGGCCTGGCCGGGCGCGGCGTCGAGCGGCCGGGGAACCGCGTCGCCATGCCGGCCGTCCGTTACGAGCACGGTGACCGCTTCGTGCCGCACGCAGACGTGACGGCGTCGGACGGTGGGCTCCCGGCCCTTCGCCGCCGGGTGCCGGCGGTCCTGCACGTGGCTCAGGACCCGGTGCGTTCGCTGTCCCGCGGGACGGATCCCGAGGCGGCGTCGCGCGGAAGCCTGACGTTCTTCGACACGTCCCCGGACGTCACTTGGCAGACCTGCCGGGTCAAGGTCGCCGTTGACCCGGGGTCCGTAGGGCGGCCGGTACCGCAGGGTCCTAGCCCTGGGTGCCGTTCTGGTCGACGGGGTACAGGCCGAGCCGGCCTTCGGGGTCGGCCGGGTTGGCGCCCTTGACGTCACCGACGTAAAGGTTGATGAGCGCCTTGTAGCGGTCGAGGGCGGCGCGGTCGCTCATGAAGGCGCCCAGGCCGAGCGGGTTCATGTTCGGGTAGTCGAAGATGTTCTTGCGGCCGGCCGGGGTGGCGACGTCGGTGCGGGCGCTCCAGCGGTTCTGCTGCCCCTGCTTGGACAGGATCCAGCTCATGTACAGCTTGGCGGCGGCCTTGTGCGGGGCGTCCTTGAGGATGGCGCCGGTCTGCGGCCACGCGACCCACGGCGACTTCTCCGGGATGCTCGTCTTCGACAGACCGCTGGCGCTGCCCGAGCTGCCGAAGTTCGCCACGTAGTCGCCGGTGCCGACCAGGCCGGACGCGTCCGCGGTGCCACGGACGAACTTGGGGTTCTGGGCGAGGAGCTTCTTCAGGTAGTCGGTGCCGTACTTGTCGGTGAGCTGCTTGAAGTAGTACAGAACGGCGTCGTCGTCGTTCGGGTACGTGAAGACGAGCTTGTTCTTGAACTCGGGCTTCAGGAAATCCTCGGCCTCGACGGGTGCGTTGTCGCCGAGCGTGGTGGCGGTGACGTTGGCGAAGGCGATGAAGAACAGGCCGGTGTAGTAGCCGTCCTTGTCCTTGACCTGGTCGTAGACCTTGTTCCAGCCGACCGGCTTGTACTTCTCGAGCGCGCCCTCCTTCTTCCAGCGCGGGAAGTCGTCGAGGGTCTGCAGGTGGACGACGTCGGCCACGACCTTGCGCTCGGCTATCTGATTGTCGAGGCGCGCGTCGTGGTTCTTGCTGAAGTCGACGACGGTGTCGACCTTCATCTTGGGGAACTGCTTGACGAAAGCGTTCTTGAGGGAGTCGGCCTGACCCGGCTTGTCGCCGCCGGCGTAGACGACCAGACGGCCGCCCTCGGCGACGGCCTCCTGGTACAGCTTCTGCAGCTGCTCGTCCTCGCTCGCGCTCTTCGGCGCGGGGCGGGCGGCGGGGGTGGCGGCAGCGGCGGTGGCTCCGCTCGCGGCGAGGACGCCGAGGGCGACGGCGGTGGCCCAGGCCTTTCGGGTGGACTTCACGAAGGCTCCTTCATGGGGGGAGACGGGAGATCTTGAAAGTTCAATGATCCCCGGGCGCTCACTCTAGGACGCTCTCGTTGAAAGTTCAAGGAGTGGGGTCGGGGTGCCTCCGGGGGCGGTGGGCATGGGGGTGCGCGGGCGTGCCCGGGCCTCGCACGGATTCGGGCAGCCGGGACGGGGGAGCGCGGTGCTTCGGCGCCGGTGATCGATGACCAAGGGCGCGGAACGCTTCGGATGCCGGAAACGGAACTCGCCGCCGGGCTCCCCTCGGTGTCCCTAAACTACCGGTATGGCTGCGGGGGGCTGGAATTGGTTCTGGATCGTGTCGTCGATGCTGCTCGGCCAGGCCACGGCCCTGGCGACAGGGATCTTCAACAATCGGTCGCAGTTCAGGCGTGAGGCGCTGGCCAGGAGGGCCGACCGGTCCAAGGTGCTCGCCGAGCGCCGTGAGACGTTCGAGCTGACGCATCTGGTCGAAGTGAACACCCTGCTGCGGAACGCGATGGCCGCTCTCCTCGCGTTCAGTTCCGCCCGGCATCTGTACAGGTCACGCATGCAATCCGAACCGTCCGAACCACCGGAGAGCCTCCGGCGGCCGGTGACGGACGCATCCGATGCCTCGGACGCCGCCCTCGACGCCCTGCGCTCCCAGATCGGCTTCATCCTCGCGAACAACGTCCGGGCACTGGCCGACGTCGCGGAGGAAGCCATCACGCGGGCGGCCTCGGGCATCTCCCTCGACGCGCCGGTCGACTTCACCGACGTGAGCAAGAAGGCGAACGCGGCCTACGAAGCCCTGGCCGCGCGGCTCCGGGACATCTACGCGACCGCGGAGGCGGCGACGCCGACGCCGTCGGCGTCGTAAACGGCCGAGGGCCTGCCGGGCTCCGCCCGAAGGCTCAGGACTCCCACGACGGCGTGAGGTGCGGCGACGCACACGACTCCCCAGTGCCCCTGCTTCTCAGCGGCCTGGGCAGCGACCCATGCGCGCTCATGGCGCTGCAGCTGCTTCCGTTTTCGCTTCCTCTGTCCAGGTGTGGCGGGCATTTGTGGGCCAGGCGGGTGAATTGGGGCATCCGTCGGAGTGGTCCTGGGCAGCTCGTAGGCGCGTCGCGTTCGTCTTCCACTGTCGCTGTGACCCTCGGAGGCCGAGATGAGATACCTACGTCGTTGCCTGGCCATGGCGGCCGCCGCTCTTCTGGCGGCCGGTTCCACCACGGCCGCCGCGCGAGTGCAGGAAGGTGCGGTACCCGCGCGCCAGCGGGCGCACGTCATGGCCCAGCACACCGTCCACGTCGGCCCGACCGTCAGCGTCCCGGCGGGGCAGGCCGTCGTGGCGCCCCCGGCGGTCTGTCCCGCCGGTCAGGTGGCTTCCGGGGGTGGCGGGGAGATCACCGGCGGCTCGGTCTTCCTCACGTGGTCCCGCCCCCGGCCCGGCACCACGGGCACCTGGGAGGTGCGGGGCCTCAACGCCGGCGGCCCGACCGCGCAGCTCCACGCCGAAGTGGTCTGCACCACGGCACCGCACAGCAGGGGCAGCGCCAACGACTCCGTGCCACCGGGCAACGGGGGCTCCGCGATCGCTCCCTGCCCGGCGGGCCAGGTGCCCAGCGGCGGCGGGTACGACGTCACCGGGGACTCGCTCCGCGTCACGCTCGTCGACGTTCAGCCCGCCGGCTGGCTCGCGGCGGCCTCCAACACGGGGAACGGCCCGCAGACCCTGACCTCGTACGCGGTCTGTTCCCCGGCGGCGCACTCCCACCCCAGGAGCGGCAGCCTGCCGGTCCCTGCGAGGCAGACCGTGGAGGCGACGGCGCCGTGTCCCGCCAGTCAGGTCGTGACCGGTGGTGGCGGCGCCGCCGGGTTCCCCACCTTCGTGCGCGCCTCGATCCCCTCGGGCAACGGCTGGAAGTTCCGGGTGGCGAACACCAGCCCCGACCTCGATGACGTCATGAACGCCGAGGCCCACTGCACCGTCCCGTAGCCGCCTTCGGCACCCGTAGGGAGCGCGTCGTGTTCGCACGGGCAACCGGCGGACGGGAGCACTCCTGCGGCTGGGCAGAGGGCCCGGGGCGCAGCCGCAGTGTGCGCGCTCACCTGAACGGGTGAGCCCGTTTCCCCCTGCGGGTAGCGGGGAGCGCGCCGGGCAGCCTCCTTCTCACAGGCTTCCCGGACGGGAGGAGTCGCTGTGACGGTACCAGGACCTACCCGCGCCGGCTGGGCCGACAGCGTGCGGCTGCTCGTGATCGGCGTGCTTCCCGCCTTCGCCCAGGGGTTCGTGCTCCGCCGTCCCCTCGCCCTCAGGGTGACGGCCGCACTGGACACCCACGCGTGGGGCTGCCGGGTTCTGGACGACTTGCGCGAGCGTCACGGCCCCGGTCCGGTGCTCGTCACCGTTTTCGGCAGGACAGGGCTCGTCCTCCTCTCCGCCGAGGACGCTCGCCGTGTGCTGGCCGAGACCGGCACGTCGTTCACCTCCGCCAACCGCGAGAAGACGGCCGCTCTGTCGCACTTCGAGCCGGATGCCGTGTTGATCACCCCGGGCCCTCTCAAGGCGGGGCGGCGCCGGTTCAACGAGGCCGCACTCGACGGCTGCACAGCCGATCCGGGATTCCGCGAGGCCTGCCGGGCCGCCGTCGAGGAGGAGATCCGGCCGCTGCTCGCCGGGGACACGCTCACCTGGGGGCGGTTCCACGCCGCCCATCAACGCATCGTGCGCCGGATCGTCTTCGGCGACGCCGCCCGTGACGACGAGCGCATCACCGAACTGCGGGACATGCTGCGAAGCGACGGCAACTGGGCCATGCTGCACCGCAAACGCCACCGCCTGCGCGCGGAGCTGTTCGCCCGCACGCAGCGCTACCTCGACCTGCCCGAACCCGGCGGCCTGGCCCGCGGGGTGTGCGCCACGCCCGCCACGGCCGAGACCAGGCCCGTGGCCCAGATGCAGCACTGGTTCTTCGCCTTCGACGCGGCCCCCATCTCCGACTACCTCACGCTCGGCCTCCTCGCCTGCCGCCCGGAGCCGTCGGCCAGGGCCCGCGCGGACCGGGCGTACCTCCGGGCCTGCGTCCTGGACGCCCAGCGCCTGTGGCCCACGACCATGGTCATCCTGCGGGACAGCACCACCGAGACGCACTGGCCGGGCGGCTGGACCGTGCCCGCGGGCACGGCGGTGATCTTCTGCAACCCGTTCTTCCAGCGTGACGCCCGGCGCCTCCCCTACGCCGACCGGTTCGAACCCGAAGTGTGGCTCGACGGGCGGGCCGAGGCGGATTGGTCGATCGCACCGTTCAGCCGCGGCCCCGCCCGGTGCCCCGGCAAGGAGGTCGTCCTCTCCACCAGTGCCACGCTCCTCACCGGGCTCCTCGCCCGTGACTGGCGCCTCACCTCGCCGCACCGCCTGGGTCCCGGACGTCCTCTCCCGCGCACCGCCGATCACACGTCGCTGCGGTTCGCGGCGGGCGACCACGCCGTCCACGGCTGACGTCGTGATGGCATCCTCCCGTCCCGCCGCCCCTCAGGCCCCCGCCACGCCCGTCCTGTGGTACCCGGGCGACCGCCCGGCCGCCTTCGCTCCTGCGGAGATCCTGAGCGCGGCGGGCGTCATCAGGGAAGCCGTCCATCTCGTGACCGACCCCGCGGGACGGGGGATCGGGGTCGCCGTAGGGGGCTCCACGGGCCCGGTCGCCCCCGGCCGGCCGGGACTGCCCCTGCTGGGCACCCTGCCACCGCTGTACCCGGAGTGGCTCGGGGACCGCTCCTTCGGCGAGGCGCACGGCGTGCGGTTCCCCTACGTCGCCGGGGAGATGGCGGGCGGCATCGCGACCGTGGCCATGGTCTCCGCCATGGCCCGGGCGGGCATGCTCGGCTTCTTCGGCGCCGCCGGGCTGGATCCGGAGCGTGTCGAACAGGCGGTTTCCGAGCTGGCCTCCGGGCTCGCGGGGAAACCGAACTGGGGCGTCAACCTCATCCACTCGCCCGGTGAGCCGGTGCTGGAGGACCGGGTCGCCGAGATCGCCCTGCGCCACCGCGTGCCGGCCGTCTCCGCCTCCGCGTTCATGGCGCTCACCCCCGCGGTGATCAAGGTCGCCGCCCGCGGACTGCGCCGCGGACCCCGAGGGCGGATCCTGCGCGGCACCCGGCTGTTCGCCAAGGTGTCCCGGCCCGAGGTCGCGGGCCCCTTCATGGCACCGGCCCCCGAGCCCCTGGTGCGCGCTCTCGTCGAGCGGGGGGAGCTCACCGCGGACGAGGCCGAGCTGGCCGCCAGGGTGCCCGTCGCGGAGGACGTCACCGTCGAGGCGGACAGCGGCGGGCACACCGACAACCGGCCGCTCACGGTCCTGCTGCCGGCCATGCTCGCCCTGCGGGACGAACTCACGGCCGCACACGGCTACGACCGGGCCATCAGGATCGGGGCGGCGGGCGGGCTGGGCACGCCCGCCGCCGTGGCCGGTGCCTTCGCCCTCGGCGCGGCGTACGTCCTGACCGGCTCCGTCAACCAGGCCACCCGGGAATCAGGGCTGTCGGACGACGCGAAGGCGATGCTGGCACAGGCCGACGTCGCCGACGTGACCATGGCACCGGCGGCCGACATGTTCGAGCTCGGGGTGAAGCTCCAGGTGCTGCGCAGGGGAACGCTCTTCGCCGCGCGCGCCACCCGGCTCTACGACCTCTACCGCGACCACGAGAGCTGGGAGGACATCCCGCCCGGGCAGCGAGCCCGGGTCGAACAGGACATCCTCGGGACGTCGTTCGACGCCGTCTGGGCCGAGACCTCGCGCTTCTGGCAGCAGCGGGACCCGTCCCGGCTCCGCAAGGCCGAGCAGGATCCCCGGCACCGGACGGCGCTGGCCTTCCGCTGGTACCTGGGCATGTCGAGCCGCTGGGCGGTGGCGGGGCACGCCGAACGCCGAGCGGACTACCAGATCTGGTGCGGACCGGCCATGGGAGCGTTCAACCGCTGGGCGGCGGACAGCTTCCTCGCCGAGCCCGGCCGGCGCGACGTCGTGCAGATCGCGCTGAACCTCCTGGAGGGCGCGGCCGTCCTCACCCGAGCCCATCAACTGCGCAGCCACGGCGTCGCCGTGCCCGCCGCCGCCTTCGCCTTCCGGCCCCGGCGGCTCGCCTAGCCCTCCCGGCCCGGCCTGTCCGTGCCGGCCACCGCCCCGCCCCGTCCCGATCGGTCCCGATCCGTCCCACCCCGTTCTGCGACACGAGGACACACCATGCCGGATGAGCCGCTCCCGCGCCGCGTACCCGTCGCCGTCGTCGGTCTCGGCGCCCTGCTGCCGGACGCCCGTGACGTCGAGCAGGGATGGCGGCTGATCCTCGGCCGCCGGAACCTCATGCAGGACATCCCGCCGACCCGCTGGCTGATCGACGACTACTACCACCCCGTCCCCGGCACTCCGCAGAAGATCTACACGCGCCGCGGAGCGTTCCTGCCCACTGTGGACTTCGATCCCATGGCCTACGGCATCCTGCCGCAGAACCTCGCGTCGACGGACACGGCGCAGCTGCTCGCCCTGCTGGTCGCCGAGCAGGTCCTGCGGGACGCCGCGGACGGCGGTGTCGCCCGGCCGCACGGCGACCGCGTGGCCGTGGTGCTCGGCACGGCAGCACTGGGACTCCTCACGGAGTCCAACGCCCCGACGCAGCGGCCGGTCTGGCTCAAGGCCCTGCGCGAGCACGGCCTGCCCGAGGCGGAGGCACAAGCCGTCTGCGACCGCATCATCGCGCACTATCCCCCACCGACCGAGGCCACCTTTCCCGGGCTGCTCAGCAACGTCGTCGCCGGGCGCATCGCCGCCCGCTTCGACCTGCACGGCACGAACCACACGACCGACGCGGCGTGCGCCGGCTCGTTCGCCGCCCTGTCCACCGCCCTCGACGAGCTCTCCCTGGGCCGCGCCGACCTGGTCCTCACCGGCGGCGTCGACACGACGAACGACATCGGCATGTTCTGGTGCTTCACCACCACTCCGGCGCTCTCCCCGACACAGGACTGCCGGCCCTTCGCGGAGGACGCCGACGGGACCATGCTCGGCGAGGCCGTGGTCATGTTCGCGCTCAAACGGCTGGCCGACGCCGAGCGCGACGGTGACGGCGTGTACGCGGTCATCCGCGGCCTGGGCAGTTCCTCGGACGGGCGCGGCACGGCCATCTACACGCCCAGGGCGGGGGGCCAAGCGCTCGCCCTGCGCCGGGCCTACGAGGAAGCGGGCTACGCACCCGCCACCGTGGAACTCGTCGAGGCCCACGGCACCGGCACGAAGGCGGGAGACCAAGCCGAATTCACGGCTCTGCGGGAGGTGTTCGAACCGAGCGGCCGCTCCGGCCGGCAGTGGTGCGCCCTGGGTTCGGTCAAATCGCAGATCGGTCACACCAAGAGCGCGGCGGGGGCGGCCGGCCTGCTCAAGGCCGTCCTCGCCCTGCACCACAAGGTGCTGCCACCGACCATCAACGCCGAGCGCCCGCACCCCGGGCTGCACATGGAGACCAGCCCGTTCTACCTCAACACCCTGACCCGCCCGTGGATCCGGGCCGGGGACACCCCCCGGCGCGCGTCCGTCTCCAGCTTCGGGTTCGGCGGCAGCAACTTCCACGTCACGCTGGAGGAACACCGGGCTCCGAGTCCGAGTCCGGCTGTGGCTGCGGCTCCCTCTCGTGTCCCCGTCCCCGCCGCTTCCCGGCCGCGCCTGCGCACCGCACCGACGGAACTCCTGCTCCTCTGCGCCGACTCCGCCGAAGAGCTGCGCGCGCGGGTGACGGATCTCCGGTGTGCCGCGGAGGAGGCCGGCGCACGGCCGGCGCACGGTCTCGCCGGCCTGGCCCGCCGCAGCCAGGGGGACTTCCGGCCCGACGCGGGCCGGCGGCTGGCGGTACTGGCCACCGACACCGCCCGGCTCGTCGAGCGGCTCGACCAGGCCGCCGCGGGCCTGGAGGCGGGGGAGGCCACCTCCCGGCCGCTCGCCCTGCACTGGGGGTCGGGGCCGTGCGAGCCCGGTCGCCTGGCCTTGCTGTTCCCCGGCCAGGGAGCCCAGTACGTGGGCATGGGGGGCGACCTGGCGGCCCACCATCCCGGGGCGCTCGCCGTCTGGGACGCGGTGGGCGGGACGGGCGGGACGGCCCCCGGGGGAACACCACTGCACCGCGTTGTCTTCCCCCCGACCCTGCCAGGCGACCGGCGCGCCGCGCAGCAGGAACTGCTCACGGCCACCGAGTGGGCGCAGCCCGCCCTGGCCGCGCACAGCCTGGCCCTGCTCGCCCTGCTGGACGAGTTCGGCCTCCGCCCGGACGCGGTCGCGGGTCACAGCCTCGGCGAACTCGTCGCCCTGCACGCGGCGGGTGCGTACGACGGTGAAACGCTGATGCGTCTTGCCCGCGTCCGGGGGGAGGCGATGCGGGACGCCGGGGCCGCGACCCCGGGAGCGATGCTGGTGATTCTCGCCGACCTGGCCGAGGTCAGGGACGCGCTGGCGCGGTCCGGCGTGGAGGACGTGTGGATCGCCAACCACAACGGCCCCCGGCAGACGGTCGTTTCGGGAACCCGCGAGGCGATCGCGACCGTGGCGGAACGGATGAAGGCGGCCGGTACCGGCACCATGCCGCTGGTCACCTCCGCCGCCTTCCACAGCCCGCTCGTCGCGGCCGCCCGGGCCCCCTTCGCCGCGGCCCTTGCGGCCGCCACGGTCTCACCCCCGGGCCCGGAGGTCTTCTCCAACACCGACGCCGCGCCCTACCCTGCCGCGGCCGAAGAGATCCGTGCCCGCCTGGCGGGCCACCTGACCGAGCCCGTGCGCTTCACGGAACAGATCGAGGCCATGTACCGGGCCGGGGTGAGGACCTTCGTCGAGGCCGGACCCGGCACGACCCTCACGACGCTGGTGGACCGGATCCTCGGTGACAGGCCCCACCTGGCCGTACCCCTCGACCGGCGAGGGACGCACGGCGTGACCGCCTTCCAGGATGCCCTGGCCCGGCTCTCCGTCCACGGGATTCCGCTGGACTTCGCGCCCTACTGGCAGCACTACGCCATGCCCCGCCCCGCCGGCCGGGAACACGCACCCAGGATGACCGTACGGATCGACGGCGGCAATCACGGACGGCGCTACCCGCCGCAGGACGCGCCCCGGGGAGCCACGGAACGGCAGGGGAGTGCCGACCGGCGGAAGACTGTGGACGAACCGGCGGCGCCTGTGCCGCCCGGCGCCTTCGACATGCCCGAAGCGCCTGCGCTGCCCGGCGTCCAGGCTCCGGCCGTGGAACTGCCCGGGCCCGGGCCCGAGCCGGTTCCGGCTGCGTTCCCCGTCCCGCCGCCGGATGCGTCCCCGTTTCCCGTCTCTTCCCCACCCCGGCAGCCGGCCGACGAGGACGACGCCCGGATCGCCCTGATCGAGGACGCCCAGCGCCAGACCGCCGACGCCCACGCCGTCTTCCTGCGCTCCATGAGCGAGGCGCATCAGGCATTCCTGAGGATGTCCGAGACGTCCTTCGCGGCGCTGGTGGGAACAGCGCCCGGTGAGCCCGCGACCCCGCTCCCGGAGCGGTCCTCCGGCACACCCGAGGCATCCACTGCGGCGCCTCCGGCCGCCCGGCCGGACAGCGCGGCAGCCCCCCTGCCCGCCGCCCCGGCCCTCGTACCGTCTCCTGCCGCGCCGCAGACCGTCGAAGGCGTCATCGTGCCCGCCCCGGGGGAGTTCGACCCCGCGCGGCTCGAAGAGGAACTGCTGGCCGTGGTGGCCGAGCGGACGGGCTACCCGATCGAGATGCTCGACCTCGACATGGAACTGGAGTCGGAGCTGGGCATCGACTCCATCAAACGCGTGGAGATCCTCTCCGTGCTGCGGCAGCGGATGGGGGAGTTGCCCGAAATGCAGGGCGACCCGACGGAGCTGGTGTCCCTGCGGACGCTCCGGCAGGTCGTCGGCAAGATCCGGGGGGTGGCCGGAGGCACGGCAGGGCCTGCGGACGCACCGGAGCCCGGGCCCGGCCCCGCCGCGACGCCGGCGCTTCCGCCTGCTGCTCCTGCTCCGCCTGCTCCTCTTGATCCTGCCGGCCTTCCCGGTCCTTCGGCCTCCGCCACGGCGCCGGAGCCCGCCCGGGCCCCGGCCGTCCTGGGACGCTACACGCTGCGCACCATCCCCGCTCCACCCACCGGCCTGGCCGTGCCCGGCCTGGGGAAGCACGTCCTGCACGTGGTCGACGGGGGCTCCGGTCTCGCCGACCTCGTGGCCGGGCGCCTGGGCGAGCGGGGAGTGGCCGCCGAAGCCGTCACGGAGTTGCCGCCGGAGAGCCGGGCGGTGCTGCTGCTGGGCGGCCTGTCCGAGGACCTGACGGTCGACGCCATGCTGGAGGTGCAGCGGGACGCCTTCCGGGCGGCGCGTACGGTGGCACCGCGGTTCGCCGAGGAGGGCGGGGTGTTCGTCACGGTGCAGGACACCGGCGGGGACTTCGGAGCCGGGGGCGCGCAGGGCGAGCGGGCTTGGCTGGGCGGCCTCGCGGGACTCGTGCGGACGCTCGCCGGGGAATGGCCGGAGGCCGTGCTCAAGGCCGTCGACTGCGCGCGATCGGGCCGTACGCCGGAGGCGGTGGCCGATGCGGTCGTCGGGGAACTGTTCCACGGAGGGCCGTTGCTGGAAGCGGGCCTTCCCGCGGACGGGAGTCGTGTGACAGGAGCGGTCGTCCCGGCTCCGCCGGGAGCGGAGGACGGCGGCCCGGGTCCCGACGACGTCATCGTGGTCACCGGTGGCGCCCGCGGGGTGACCGCAGCCGCGGTGACGGCGCTCGCCCGGTCCGGGCGGCCGCGGCTGGCCCTGCTGGGCCGCACCGAACCGGCCGACGAGCCCCCGGGGCTGCCGCCGGGGAGGGATCAGTCCGCCCTCGTACGGGCCCTCGCCGCGCAGCGGCCGGGCGCCACCCCGGCCGGACTCGCCGAGGAGGCCCGTCGCGTCCTCGCCGTCCGCGAGATCCGGGCGACCCTCTCCGCGATCGAGGAAGCGGGCGCGCCCGTGCGCTACATCCCGGCCGACACACGCGACCCTGACGCCGTACGAGCCGCTCTGCACGCCGTGCGCACCGAGTGGGGACCGGTGACCGGCATCGTCCACGGCGCCGGGGTACTGGCGGACAAGCGGATCGCGGACAAGACCGACCGGCAGTTCGACGACGTCTTCGGCACCAAGGTCTCGGGTCTGCGCGCCCTCCTGGACGCGACGGCCGACGATCCCCTGCGGACCCTCTGCCTGTTCTCGTCCGTCGCGGGCTGCTTCGGGAACCCGGGGCAGAGCGACTACGCGATGGCCAACGAGACCCTCCACCAGGTGGCGGCCCGCGAGGCGGCGGCCCGCCCCGGCTGCCGGGTGCGAGCCCTGGCCTGGGGCCCCTGGCAGGGCGGCATGGTCACCCCCGCCCTGGCGGACCACTTCACGGCGGCCGGAGTGCCTCTCCTCGACGTCCCGTCCGGAGCACAGGCGTTCGTCGAGGAACTGACCCGCCCGGGAGAGGACGACCGGGTGCTCCTCGTAGCCGTGCCCGCCGTCGCCCGAGGGCAGGACGAACTCCCCGCCGTTCTGCCGCCGCCCGGAATGCGGAGTCTCCAGGCCGCCGGAGCACGCGTCACCCCGGCCACTCACCCGTACCTGGCCCACCACGTCATCCAAGGCAGGACGGTCCTGCCCCTGGCGCAGTCCCTGGAGTGGATCCTTGCGGCTGCCCGCGCCTGGAACCCTGCCGCCGCCGCACTGACGCTGCGCGACGTCCGTGTCCTGCTACCGGCCTACTGGGAGGCGACGGACACCCAGGACAGGGAGTTCACTCTCCACGGAACGAGTACAACCAATGGAACGAACGGAACGAATGAAACGAACGGGGCCGCGGATCCCGGCTCGCTGACCGTGGAACTGCGCGGCGCCGGGGGCCGCGTGCACTGCAGGGCGTTCGTCGCGGTCGACGACGGCCCGGCGGGAGCGCCCCCGCCCGTACCGGCGGAGACGGACGCCCCCGCCCTGCCGCCCTGGGAGCGCGGGGAGATCTACGACGGCGCAGTGCTCTTCCACGGCCCGCTGCTGCACGCGCTGACGAGCGTCGAAGGGATGGGACCGGCCGGTGCCCGGGCCACCCTCGCCGGGGCGGCCGCACTGGGCTGGCCCGGCGACACGGGGCAGACCGACCTGGCCGCCGTCGACGGCGCCTTGCAACTCGCCGTGCTCTGGGCGCCGGAAGTCCTCGGAGGGGCCGCGCTCCCGATGTCCGTCGGCACCTTCCGCCTCCACCACCGCGGCCTCGCGAACGGCCCGGTCACGTGCACCCTCCAGGCGGTCCGGGCCGAGGGCAGCGCGGCCTGGTGCCACCTGCGGCTGACCGGCGAGGACGGAGTCCCGTTCGCCGACCTGTCCGACGTCGGGCTGATCCGGCGACCGGACGGGCTCCCGAGCCCCCTGCCCGCCACGTCCCCGGCGCCCGAAGGCCCTCCGAGCGACGAAGGAAGGGACACCAGTGGCCTTTGAACCCATCGCCGTCGTGGGGCGCGGATGCGTACTGCCGGACGCGCACAGCCCGGAGGAGTTCTGGCAGAACGTCCTCGACCGCCGGGTCAGCCTCGGCCCGGCTCCGCGGGACCGCTGGGGGCTGCCGTCCGGTGCCCGGCCGACCGCCCCTGACCGCACAGACCGTGCCGACCAGGGCATCGGCGGATTCGTCCGCGGCTTCGAAGACGTCTTCGACCCCGGTGCGTACACCCTCGGCCGCACCGACGTCAGGAGCCTCGACCCGCTCTTCCAATGGGTCCTCCACGCCGGGCGCCGGGCCCTCGCCGAAGCCGGGCACCCGGCCGCCGCGCCGTCGCGCGCCGGCCTCGTACTCGGCAATCTGTCGTACCCCTCCACAGCCGCCGTCCGGCACACCGAGCACGTTTGGCTCGCGCAGCAGGAACCTGCAGTGCGGGACGCCCTGCTGGCCTCGTTGCCGGCCCGGCCCCATGCCGTCAACCGCTTCTCCTCCGGTCTCCCGGCCCTGCTCGCGGCCCGCGCGCTGGGGCTGGAGGCCGGTGCGCACGCCCTGGACGCCGCCTGCGCCACATCGCTGTACGCGGTCAAACTCGCCTGCGACCGGCTGCAGGACGGGGCGGCGGACCTGATGGTGGCGGGCGCGGTGAGCCGTTGCGACCCTCTGCTCATCCAGGGGGGGTTCACGGTCATGGGCGCGCGCAGTCCGACGGGGCGAAGCCGGCCGTTCCACCGGGAGGCCGACGGCCTGGTGCCGGCCGAGGGCGCCGTCATGTTCGCCCTCATGCGACTGGGCGACGCCCTGGCCCAGGACCGGCAGGTGCTCGCCGTGGTCCGGGGTGTGGGGCTCGGCAACGACGGACGCGCGTCCGGACTGATCGCCCCCGATGCCGCGGGCCAGGAGCGTGCGATGCGCGCGGCCTACGCGTCGGCCGGGGTGCCCCCCGAGTCCGTGGGGCTGCTGGAGTGTCACGCCACCGGGACGACCGTGGGCGACGCCGTCGAGGTCCGGTCGACGGGCCGGGTCTTCGCCGCTCACCGTGGGCTGCCGGCCGGATCCGTGAAGGCCAACG
This sequence comes from Streptomyces telluris, assembly GCF_024519335.1. Taxonomy (NCBI): domain Bacteria; kingdom Bacillati; phylum Actinomycetota; class Actinomycetes; order Kitasatosporales; family Streptomycetaceae; genus Streptomyces; species Streptomyces telluris. The sequence goes on along the minus strand of NZ_JANIID010000017.1, from coordinate 74,959 downwards.
TGGGCCATCTGCTGACCGCCGCGGGCGGGGCGTCGCTGCTCAAGGTGATCGCCGCACTGAGGGCCGGGGTCCTGCCGGCGTGCCCGCACGACGGCACTCCCACGACGCTGGAGGGGCGGCCGATCCGGTTCCTCACGGAACACGAGGCCTGGTCCGGCCCCCGCCGGGCGGCGGTGAGCGCGTTCGGCTTCGGAGGCTCCAACGCCCACCTCGTTCTCGACGCCGGGGACACGCGCGACACCCCCTTGCCGCTCCCCGCCCCCGCTCCCCGGCCGGACGCCGTTCCCCTGGCGGTCGTCGCGCTCGCCGCCCGGGTGGGGCGCGACGGCGGCACCGAGGACCTCGTCGTCGCGCTGTACATGGGGCGGCCCGCCCGGGAGCCGCGCGAGAGCGCCGGCACCGCTCTGCAGGGCCTGCGCTTCCCTCCCGTGGATCTGCGGGAGGCCCTGCCGCAGCAACTCCTGGTCCTCGACGCCGCGCGGGAGGCGGCCCGCGGCGTGTCCCTTCCGCCGGCGCGCACGGCCGTCGTCGTCGGGGCGGGCGTCGACCCGCAGGTGGGCCGGCACGCCGCCCGCCGCCGGATCGAGGACCTCTGGCAGCGTGCCGGGCTGCCCTTGCCGCCCGGTGGGCCGGCCGGGCTCCAGGAAGCGTTCACCCCTCCGGGCACCGCCGCCGGAGTGCTGGGCGCCATGATGAACATCGTCGCCAACCGCATCAACAGCCAGCTCGACCTGACGGGGCCCGGCTTCACCGTCTCGGCCGAGGAGGACTCCGGGACCGCCGCCCTCGCCCTGGCCGCCCGCTTTCTGAGGGCGGACGAGGCGGACGCCGCGATCGTCGGAGCGGTCGACCTCGCCCACGACCCCGTGCACCGGGCGGCCCTGCGCGACCTGGGAGTGGACCGGGAACCGGGGGACGCCGCGGTCGTCCTCGTCCTCAAACGGCTGCCGGACGCCGAGCGGGCCGGGGAACCGGTCCTCGCGCTCCTGGACGACGAGCCCGACGGCGGCACGCCCGACCTTCGGGTCAGCACCGTCCCCTTGGACGGGGCGGAGGACTGTTGCGACAACTCCGCGCTGTTCGGCACGCCCCACGCGGCCGCCGGCCTGCTCGCGGTCGCGACCGCCGTCACCGCGCTGCGCTCCGGAGCCGGGCCCCGGCCGGGCCGGATCGCCGACGTCGGAACGCCGCTGCGTACGGCCGAGGCCGTCGTCCAGGTCCTGGGAGGCCCGCAACGGCGGGTGCGGCTCCGCGCGGCCCCCACGACCGCGGCCGCCCGGCGCCACGGACAGGTCGCCTTCGTGTACACGAACGGTTCCGCCGCCTATCCCCGCATGGGCCGGGAACTGACCCTCGCCCTGCCGGCGCTCGCCGAGGCCGTCCGGCAGCGCTGCGACACCGGCGACGTCCCCTGGCCGCCCACGGACTTCGCCGGCACGGGCGCCCTCGGCAGGATCTGGGCCACCACCCGGCTCGCCGCCCTGCACACACTGATCACCCGGTACGCGCTCGGCCTGCGGCCCGACGCGGCCATCGGATACTCCTCCGGCGAGACCACCGCGCTGATCGCTCTGGAAGCGTGGCCCGACGCCGCCGCACTGGCCGAGGACGCCCGGCGCGGCGGCCTGCTCACCCGCGACGTGACGGGCGAGTACCGGGCGATCCGCCGCGCCTGGCAGGCCCGCGGCATCACCGGAAGCCGCTGGCGCAACTACCTGCTCACCGTGGAGGCGGAAGAGGCCCGGGAGGCCGTCGCCGCCGAGCCGGCCGTACACCTGATGGCGATCAACGCCCCCGGCGTCTGCGTCATCGGAGGCGAGGAGACCGCCTGCGCCGCCCTGGTACGGGACCGCTTCGCCCACCGGGCGGTCCGGCTCGACTACGACATCGCCGCCCACGCCCCCGAACTGGAGACGGTCCGTGACGCCTGGCACCGGCTGCACAGCCGCCGCACCGTGCCCGTCCCGGGCGTCCGCTTCTACCGGGGCGACACCGCCGAACCGTACGTGCCCACCGAGGAGAGCGCCGCTGATGCCATCACGGCCCTGTCCACCAGGACGGTGGACTTCCCGGCGGTGATCGAGCGGGCCTACGCCGACGGCGTCCGCGTCTTCGTCGAGCACGGCCCCCTCTCCCTGTGCACCGACTGGATCGGCCGCATCCTGCACGGACGGGAGCACCTGGCGGTCGCACTCGACGAACCCGGCGGCCGGGCCCTGCACCGGTTGCGCCGGTCGGCGGAGCGCCTGGCGGCCGCCGGACTGTGCGACCCGGCACCGCTGCTGCGGCTGCTCGGGCCGGGCGACGCCGGCTCCTCCGGGCCGGCGGCGGACCGGATGCTGCGCGTACCGGCCCATCCCCCTGCCGTCAGGCTGCCCGCCCCGCACGCACCCGTCACCGTCATGGCCCCCGCACCGGCCCTGCCCCCGGTGCTCCCCGCAGCCCCGGCGAGCGGGGAGCGGACCGCGGGGCCGCACGCGTCGCCGCCCTCCCCGCCGCCCGGTACCGCGGCCGTCGCACGGCACCGTGCCCGGGTCACCGCCTTGCACCGGCAGTACCTGACGGAGCAGGCCGCCCTGCACCAGCGGTTCCTGCGGGGGCAGCGGCCGATGAAGGGGCAGCGACCGGCGGAGGACACCCTGCCCCGCCCGGCGGCCCCACCGCAGGCCGGACCGCTTCCGGCCCCCGCTCCGCCGGTCGCCCCGCCGCCGCGGCGACCGGCCCTGCCCGGACCGAAGTTCGACCGTGCGCAATTGGAACGGCTGGCGGACGGGCCGGTCTCCGAGCTGCTCGGCCCGCTCTTCGCCCCCCAGGACGGCTACCGGCGCCAGACGCGCCTGCCGGGGCCTCCGCTGCTGCTGGTGGACCGTGTCACGGGCATCGACGCGGAACCGGCCTCCATGGGAACGGGCACCATCTGGACCGAGACCGACATCCGGCTCGACTCCTGGTACCTGGACCACACCGGCCGGATCCCCGGCGGCCTGCTGGTCGAGGCCGGCCAGGCCGACCTGCTCCTCATCAGCTGGCTGGGCGTCGACCTCCTCAACCGGGGCGAGCGCGTCTACCGGCTCCTCGGCTGCGAGGCCACCTATCACGGCAGCGCACCGCGGGCGGGACAGACCCTGCGCTACGAGATCCACATCGACGGCCACGCGGAGCACCGGGGCACGCGGCTGTTCTTCTTCCGCTACGACTGCTTCGCGGGCGACGAGCCGGTCGTCAGCATCCGCAACGCACAGGCGGGATTCTTCACCGACGCCGAACTCGCCGCCGCCGGGGGCATCATGTGGACCCCGGGCGCGGCCCTCTCCCGCGACCTGCCCTTCGACCCGCCCGCCCCGCCCCCCACCGCCGCGCGGTTCGACGCCGACGCCGTACGGGCCTTCGCCGAGGGCCGCCCGTACGACTGCTTCGGATCCGCCTGGGACGTCACCCGCGCCCACGTGAGGACGCCCCGCATCGACGGCGGACGGCTCCTGCTGATCGAGGAGATCACCGCGTTCGAGCCGACCGGCGGCGCACTGGGACGCGGCTACCTGCGCGCCGAGACGCGGCTGCACCCCGACGACTGGTACTTCGACGGCCACTTCAAGAACGACCCCGTCATGGCGGGCTCCCTCATGAGCCACGGCGTGCACCAGGCCATGGCCTTCCACCTCACCGCTCTCGGGCTGACCATCGACCGCGACGGGGCCCGCTTCGAGGCCGTGCCCGGCGTCACGGCCGTCTCGCGCTGCCGCAGCCAGGCGACCCCGGCGAGCCGGCGCGTGGTCTACGAGATCCACGTCGGGGGCCTGAGCACCGGCCCGGAGCCCGTGCTGTACGCGGAAGCCATGGTCAGCGTGGACGGCGTCAACGCCTTCCACGGCCGGAACCTGGCGCTGCGCCTGGTGCGGGACGCCCCGCTGGACCACTGGCGGGACCTGGGACCGCACCGTGAGCACACCACCGGCGCATGCCCCGAACCCCGGCTCCTGGGCGGCCTCGTCGGCTACCGCGAACGCCGTCCGGTGGTCACCGAGAACGGCTTCGCCCTTGATTACCCCTCGCTGCTCGCCTGCGCCTGGGGCCGCCCCGGCCAGGCCTTCGGGCCGTCGGCCACCGCCTTGGACCGGGCACCGACCACCATCCATCTGCCGGGCCCGCCCTACCACTTCATGAGCCGCGTCGTGTCCCTCGACGCCTCTCCGGGCCGGCCGCGGCCGGGCAGCGTGGCCGTCGCCGAGTACGACGTGCCCGAGGAGGTCTGGTACTTCGAGCAGAACGGCACCGCCGTGATGCCCTGGGCGGTCCTGATGGAGGTCGCGCTGCAGCCGTGCGGCTGGCTGGCGGTCTGCACCGCCGATCACCACTCCCTCACCACCGGACCCCGGCTCGTCTTCCGCAACCTGGACGGCACCGCCCGCCTGCACCGGCAAGTGCGGCCGGGCGTACGGATTGTGCGTACCCGAGCGGAACTCACCGGATCCGCCCGGCATGGGGACATCACGATCGTCTCCTTCGCCGTCGACTGCACGTCCGACGGTGCGCCCCTGCTGACCGCGACCTCGTCGTTCGGCTTCTTCCCGCAGACCTCCCTGGACCGGCAGGTCGGCATTCCCGCCGACGCCGGCGAGCGCACGCAGTGGGCCATGCCGTACGACGTGAGCGCCGACCTCACCGGACCGCGCCCGGCCGCCGGCGCGCGGCTTCCCGGGCCCATGCTGCGGATGCTGGACCGTGTCACCGGGCACCGGCCGGACGGCGGCCCGGCGGGCCTGGGCCGCCTGCGTGCCGAGAAGGCGGTGGACGCCGGCGCCTGGTTCTTCAAGGCGCACTTCTTCAGGGACCCGGTCCAGCCCGGCTCCCTGGGCGTGGAGGCGATGGCCCAGCTGCTGCAGTTCCACCTGCTGAAGTCCGCTCCGGCGGCAGCGATCACCGGCGGGGCCCTCGAACCCCTGACGGGCGGGGAGTTCACGTGGCGGTACCGCGGCCAGGTCGTCCCCACCGACGGGCGGGTCACCGTCGGCGTCGACGTCGTCGAGGAAGGTGAGGACGAACGGGGGCGCCACACCCTGGCCGACGGTTGGCTGTGGGTGGACGACCGCCGCATCTACCGGGTGCGGGGCCTGGGCATGCGACTGGGCCGCGCATGAAGGAAGAGCCGTCATGTGTCCTGGTGGACACGGGAGAGCGCGGACGGCCGAGTGCGCCTCCTTGAGCACTGATGCGGCCTCTGGTGAGCGTTTGTGCGCGGAGGGTGAGGAAAGCCTCCCGGTGCGTCTTGAGGCGGCATTCGCCGCCCTGACTCTCAGGAGGTCCGCCATCAACAGCATCCGTCGCATGGCCGCCGCTGCCGCGGCAGGCATCCTTCTGTCCATCGGAAGCGTGGCCGTCGCCACACCTGCCCACGCCGACAACGAGGTCGCGAAGCTGGTCTGTGCAATCCTCCGGACCGGATACGACCAGGCGCAGCTCGTCGGGTGCCAGAACCTGGAATGAGAGCCCATCCACCATGGCGCGCACACCTCCATGCGTGCCGCGTGACGGGGCCTCCGCCGGCCAGGACCGGCGGAGGCCCCGCACCGTTGCGGCAGCGTCACCCGAGCTGCGCGCGCCCGGCGCGGCCGAGGGCGCGAACGACCCCCGCGACGCCGTCCTGTTGCTCGATCAGCGCCCCGATGCGGCGGGTCCGATCGCGGTAGCGACCGTCGGCGAGGAGCCGCCTGAGGGCAAGGCCGAGGCCGTCGCCGTCGAGGCGGGGCATCGGGACGACGGCGGGGGTGAGGCCGAGGGCGCGGAGCCGGGCGGCCCAGAAGGGCTGGTCGAGTTTGAAGGGGACGGGGAGGGTGGGGAGAGCGGCTCGCAGGGAGGCATGGGTGGTCCCCGGCCCCGCGTGGTGGACGGCGGCGGCCATGCGCGGGAAGAGCCAGGCGTGCGGGCATTCCCCTATGGTGAGGATGTCGTCGCTTTCGCTTTCGCCGTCGCCCGTCAGGCCGGCCCAGCCGCTTTGGACGACGGCGCGGATCCCGAGCCGGTGGACGGTACGGGTGATGATCCGGGACAACCGCTCCGCATGGCCCCGGCCCATGCTGCCGAAGCCGAAGTACACGGGCGCGGGCCCGGAGGCGAGGAAATCGGTGAGACGGTCATCAGGTTGCCAGTCGGGCGGCTGAGCGGGCCGCCAGACGCCGACGGTCTCGTGCCTGGAGGGCAGAGGCATGCGGTCGGGCAGCAGAGCGCTGCCGAAACCGTAGTACACAGTGTGGCGGCGGGTGGACGAGCTCAGGGCGTCGCCGGTGAAGCGGTGACGCAGGCCGAGTTCACGCCGTAGCGCGGTGACCACCGGTGCGTACAGCGGACTGAGGATGCGTTGGACCAAGGCATCGGCGACTGTGTAACGCACGCGCGGGGCCCCGGCGATGAGCCGCGGAAGCATCATGGCGTGCGAGACGGTGGAGACGCCGATGCACGGCAGGCGGAGCCCTTCGCCGATGACGGCCGCCTGAGGGTGCATCAGAGGATGTGCGAGGAGCATGTCGGTGCCTTCGCCGGCTGCTTCCAGAAGCACCTTGCCCGCGGTGAGTGCCATGTCCCGGCCGTTGTCGATCCGTGCGCGGCGCGGTTTGTGCGCTCCGACCGCTGCTTCCTGCTCGTCCAGGGGCATGGCCCGTACCGGGAGCCCGTGTTCGCGGAAGAGGGCCGCGTACCGCCGTGAGGTCACCACCGTCACCTGATGGCCGGCCTTGCTCAGGCCGGTTGCCAGGCCGGTGTAGGGGGCGATGTCGCCGGTGGTTCCCCAGGTGGCCAGGAGGATGCGCTGCGGCGTGGCCGGCTGGGGCGTGAAGGGGGATGGCATGGCGGCGGGACTCCCGGAGCTCAGGGCATCTTCTCGATGGAGCAGTGCTGCAGGGTGCCGAGCGGCCTGCCGTCCAGGAAGAGGGTGACGAGAGCGGCGAAGTCGGCGTCGCGCTCCATGTGCAGCAGGTGGTCGGCGTTCTTCAGGACGACGAAGGTCGCGCCGCTGATGGTGCCTGCGACGGCCCGGTTGTCGGCGACGGTGGTGGCGGTGTCGAACTCGCCCACGCCGACGAGCGAGGGGAGGCCGCGGAGGCCGCCCGGGGGCAGCGGGTCGTGCAGCAGGAGGAACCCGCGGTCGTGGACGTAGCGGATGAGGGGGTCGCCGGAGGATGCGGCGAGCTGGTCGAGCACGACGCGCCCTGCGGCTCTGATCAGCAGGTGCCGTTCCGCCGCCTCGGTGTTGGTCAGGACGCCGACCAGTTCGCGGGCGGCCCGCAGCCGATCGGACGGGGTTTCGGCGGAGCGCGGGCTCCGGGCATCGGCCTCCCGGCGCAGCCCTTTGCCGATCAGTTCCGCCAGGCGAGGGGCGGGCCGGGGCGAAGCGCCGAAGAGCATCAACCGTGTGACGCGATCGGGGTGGCGCTGGGCGAGCCGGTAGCCGATCGGATAGCCGGAGGAGACGCCGAGTACGGCGAAGCGGCGGATGCGGAGCCGGTCCATGGCGTGCAGGGTGGCGTCGGTGAGGTCGTCCCAGCTCAGGCTCTGTGCTGTCCGCCCCGGTGTGCGGGCGGGTGGCAGGTCGGGGATGACGAGGGGGATCCGGGAGGCCACGTGGCGCTCGAAGCGTGCCCACGAGTGCCTGGTCTGCAGGCCGCCGCTGAGGACGAGGAGCGGCTCGGTGCCGGCCGGGCCGTGCGGGGTGACGGTCCTGCACGGGTAATCGGCGCCCCTCCAAGGGATGCGGTGGTCGTGCGCACCGGCATCCGCGGACAGGAGCGGGGAGCCGTGCCGGGTCACGCCTTGGCCGCCAGGTGCCTTCCGATGAGTGCCGCGAGGTCGGCGACGGTGGAGTTCGCCGACAGGTCGGCTTCGGTGATCACCAGGCCGTACTCGTCCTCGATGACCATGGCGAGTACGGCGACGGCCATGGAGTCCACGCCGGCCTCCGTCAAGGTGGCCTCCGGTGTGACCGGCCCGGGAGGCAGTCCGGCCTTCCCGGTCAGAATGCCGATGACCGTCTTCTGCAGGTCGTCCTTCTGCATGTCGTCCATGCGCCTGGCCTTCCGGACGTGACGGGTGGGGGTTGCCGGTCGTGAGTGACAGCCGGGGGAGGGGAGGAGGCCGTGCGTCACAAGTGGGGAGTGAGCGCGTGCGGCCACGTGGCGGTGGTGGCGGCCCATGACAGGCCGCTGCCGAAGGCCACCATCAGCACCCGATGACCGGGTTTGATCGCGCCGTCGGAGGCGGCGTGTGCGAGCAGGATCGGGACGGACGCCGCAGCAGTGTTGCCGACGTGCTCGATGTTGGTCGGCATGCGCGCGGTCGGGAAGGACAGGGCGGCGGCCACGGCCTGCGTGATCGTCGCGTTCGCCTGGTGCGCGACGAGCACGTCGACGTCCTCCAGGCTCCAGTGCGCGGCGTCGGCGGCGGCGGTCGCGGCGGCGCTCATGCGCTTGACGGCGTTGCGCACGACTTCGGTGCCGCGCAGGTGCAGGTACGCGTCGGCGCCGCCGAGGTCCGGTGCGGGCGTGCGCCGGCGGGAGCCGCCGGCCGGGATGGCGATGGCGTCGGCGAGGGTGCCGTCGCTGCCCCATACCGACGGTCCGAAGGTGGCGGGCTCACCGGGTGCGGCCCGCCGCAGCACGGCTGCGCCGGCGCCGTCGCCGAAGATCGGGGCGGTGCTGGAGTCCCGTGGGTTGACCATGGTGGAGGAGCTTTCGGCGCCGATCACCAGGACCGTTCCCACGGTGGCGGCGGCGATCAGCCCGCGGGCGAGCTCGCAGCCGTAGAGGAACCCCGAGCAGCCGGCGTTCAGGTCGAAGGCGGGGACGCCGGTCATGCCCAGGCGGCTGGCGACTTCGGGAGCCCCGGCGGGGCAGAGCCGGTCCGGGGTCGTGGTGGCCAGGATGAGTGCGTCGACGCGTGACGCTCCGGCCGAGGCCAGCGCGCGGGCTCCCGCCTCCGTGGCCAGGTGCACGGTGGCCTCGCCGTCGCTGACGCGGTGCCGGCGGGCGATGCCGATGCGACGCCGTACGAAGTCGTCCATCGCGGGGCTCATGAGATCCGCGTTGGCCACCACGGTCGGCGGCAGCCAGCACCCCAGCCCCGCCAGTACGGTGTTCGTCTTCTGTTCTTCTGCCACGTTCTTTCCGTTGGGACGGGGTGGCGGGTGGTCGTCACCCGACAGCCATGGCCGGTTCGATCAGGTAGTCGAGGTCGGTGAGCGGGCGGCCGGTGAAGAACCGCATCACCAAGTCACTCGCCTCGTAGCGGCGCTGCAGGAACACCCAGTGATCGGCCTCGCCGATCGCCGCGAACGTGCAGTCCCCGATCGTGGCCGCGAACTCCTTCTGCTCCTGCAGGGAGCTGATGGTGTCGTGCTCGCCGCAGAACACCAGCGTGGGAACACCGTGCAGACCGCCCTCGGGATCCAGGTTCTCCAGGACCGAACGCTCCATCGTCCGGAACCCGTGCGCGCTGCTGGTGACGGCCCGCAGGGTCATCCGCTTGACCAGCTGACGCACCACATCGCGGTTTCTGACGGTCGCCTCGGCGTCGGAGCACAGGAACATCTCCGCCAGGACGTCGACGAACCCGTTCGCATCCCCGGACAGCATCCGCTGCGCGCCGCGCATCCACAGGTCGATGAGTTTGTCGCTGATGCGGACGGGCACGCCGCCCAAAGCCAGCTTGGCGTACCGGTCCGGGCGTCGTTGCGCGCAGCGGAAGGCGACCGCTGATCCGAAGGAGTAGCCGAGGAAGTTGACGCGCTCCAGGCCGAGGTCGTCGATGATGATCTCGACGGCCCGGCACATGGTCTCCATGTCCTGCTCGGGCCGCAGCGGCGTGGACTCGCCGGCACCGGGGAGGTCCACCGAGATCAGGCCGGCGTGGGGCAGGACGTGACGCTCCATGATGGACCAGCCGTGCATGCCTTGCAGAACGCCGCCGAGGACGAGCACGGGATCGATGACGGGGGCGTCGCTGTCCACCACCTGGTAGGAGAACGACAGCCCGTCCACTTGCAGGGCGTGGGTAAGCGCCTTGGTCACAGCTCTCCGTCGCGGGTTCGGGTCGGGGCGGGGCGTTCGGGAGTCAGCCGATCGCAGATGTGTCCTGCTGCCGGTCGCCCGCCGTCTCCAGGGCCTGCTGTACGAGATCGGCCGTCTCCTGGAGCGTGGTGTCCCCGGAGGCCAGCGAGTCGTCCAGCTGGATCCTGTAGTGGTCGGAAACGGTCACGAACATTTCCACCTGCGCGATGGAGTCCAGTTCGAGGCTGTCGAACGAACGGCCGCCGGTCAGTTCCCCGGGATCGAGGTCGTAAGTGGTGGCCAGATAGTCGCGAATGAAGTCGAACGGCCGCTGAACCGGCTCCCCCATGAAAAACTCCCTACCGTCGTGCGGGTTTGAGATCGGGCCAGGACAACGCGACCGCCCCCCACACGGCGCCGCCTCCGAAGGCGGTCAGCAGCGTCCGCGTACCGGGGGCGACGGCCCTGGCCTCGATCAGATCGTCCATGACCAGAGGAATCGATGCCGAAGAGGTATTGCCGACTTTGTGAACGTTCCCGAAGCGGCTGGCGTCGGGCACTCCCACCAAGTCGGCCACCTTGTCCAGGATCCGCTGGTTGGCCTGGTGGCCGATGAACGCGCCGACGGAATCCACCGGCCATCCCGCCCTCTCCAGCAATTCCCGGGACACCTCGGTCATCCGGCGCACCGCGTGGGCGAACATCTGCGGCCCCCGCATCCGCAGACAGCGGTCCGCCACCGGCGCGGCACCACCGGGGTCGGGCCGGCGGGAGCCGCCGGCTTCGACCACGGCGAGGTCCTTCTGCGTGCCGTCGCTGCCCAGGCAGGTCGCCTGAACGGCGCCGGGCTCGTCGGGCTCGCCGCCGCGCAGCACCACGGCCCCGGCCCCGTCGGCGAAGACCACGGCGGTGCCGCGGTCCGAGGGATCGGTGATCGTCGACAGCGTCTCCGCGGCCAGGACCAGTACGCACTCCGCCGACCCCGACCGGATCCACGCGTCGCCCACGGCCAGCCCGTAGGTGAACCCCGAACAGGCCGCCGCGACGTCGAACGCCGGCAGGGTGCCCAGTCCCAGCCGGGCGGCGACCCACGGAGCCGTCGCCGGTGAATGGTGGTCGGGCGTCGTGGTCGTCAGGACGACGAGGTCCACGACCGGATCGCCGGCGCTGCGCAAGGCCGCACGGCCCGCTTCGACCGCGAGGTCCCCGGTGCTGTTTCCCGGTTCCACCCACCGTCTGCACCCGATCCCCGTCCTGCCGCGAATCCACTCGTCACTCGAACCGAGATGCGCAAGCGCCGGGTCGTCGTTACGGATCACGCGGGGAGGGAGGTGAGAACCGACCCCGGCCACGACGGAAGCGGAACTGGCCATACGAATCCCCCGGATCGACAGCAAGCCTGTGATCGTGCGTCAATCGTGCGCCACTGTATTTCACGCATTAAGTGCCCGTCAAAGGAATCGGGGACTCCTTCGGACGATCGTGTTTACCGTGCAACGAAAGTGCGATCATCGAACGAGCGGGCATGAGAATTCTTGTTCCGGCGGTGGATGTATGTGGCCGTGAGCTGTTTGATTTCCACTCGTTCCGTATTGGGGAATGCTTGCGCCCTGACCGCTTGAGACCTTGCGGTGCCGCGTCAGCGTGCGCGGAGACCACTCACCCGACCCGTGTGCCCCGGAGGCGCGAATCATGGCGGCCGAATGCGAGGGCGCAGAGCTGATGCGGATCGACGAATCAACGTACGGCGAAGACCCGCACGCCTTCTACGCGGCCATGCGCGCCGGATCCGCGGTCCGTCAGGTCGTCATGCCCGGCGGTCTCAAGGTGTGGCTCGTCAGCCGGTACGACGACGCGCGTGCGCTGCTGGCCGACCCCCGGCTCTCCAAGGACGTGGAAGTCGGCCGGCAGGCCATCATGCGCAACGCCACGGGAAAGGCCGGCCTCATGGCGTTCGCCATGGAACTGGTTTCCCACATGCTTAACTCCGACCCGCCCGACCACACCCGCCTCCGCAGTCTCGTGAACAAGGTCTTCACCGCCCGCGCCGTCGAACGCCTGCGTCCCAGGATCGAAGCGATCACCCACGAGATGCTGGACGCCATGGCCGGCAGGCAGTCCGCAGATCTCATGCGCGACTTCGCCTACCCCCTGCCCATGTCCGTACTGTGCGAACTGCTGGGCGTCCCCGTTCCCGACCGCGATCACTTCCACGGCTGGGTCCAGGCCCGGATGTCCGACGATCCGGCGCGCATGATGGCCGCCGCGCCCGGTCTCCTCGGCTACCTCCACCGGCTCGTCGACGCCAAGCGCCGCACGCCCGCGGCGGACCTCCTCACCGACCTGGTCCGCGCCGGCGACGACGACGGCCGGCTCAGCCCCCAGGAACTGGTCGCCGTGACCTTCCTCCTCCTGGTCGCCGGCCACGAGACGACCGTGAACCTCATCGGCAACGGCACCCTCGCGCTCCTGCGCCATCCCGACCAGCTCGCCGCCCTGCGCGCCGACCCGTCCTTGATGCCCTCGGCCGTCGAGGAGTTCCTCCGCTACGAGGGCCCCCTCAACACGGCCAGCCTGCGCTACACCACCGAGCCCCTCGACATCGGCGGAGTCACCATCCCCCGGCACGACCTGGTCTCCGTGGCCCTCACCTCCGCCAACAGGGACGATGCCCACTTCCCCGACGCCACCCGCCTCGACATCACCCGCAACCCCACCGGCCACCTCGCCTTCGGCCACGGCATCCACTACTGCGTCGGCGCACCCCTGGCCCGCCTGGAAGGACGCATCGCCTTCACCGCCCTGCTCGACCGGTTCCCCGAGCTCCACCTCGCCTGCGACGAGGGCGAACTCCGCTGGCGCGGCACCATGTTCCGGGAGCTGCAGGCACTCCCGGTGCGGTTCTCCACGGCGCGGTCATGACGCCACGGTGGCCTCCAGAATCAGCGCCTGCGGTGCGCGCAGGTACGCGGACCAGTAGGCGTCTCCGAGAAGCCTCCGGCCCCGGGGCGACACGGTCAGCGGGGACCAGGACGTGTCGGCGAAGCCCGCCGCGCGGGCGGCTCTTTCGTACGTCTTCCGCGACCACCAGTGCGCGGTGACGTGCAAGCGGCCGCCGGGGAGGAGCGCGTCCAGGGTGACGGGGGCGCCCTCCCGTTCTTCCGGCTGCGTCAGCGTGAAGCCGTAGGGGGCGTAGTAGGCGGCGCCCCGCCCGTAGTCCGGGTTGAGCGTGACGGCGACGAGTCGGCCTCCGGCGGGGCGCAGCGCGCGGCGGGCCGTGGCGAGGACGGCGGTGAGCTCCTGCTCGGAGCGGGCGTAGCACAGGACGTAGACGCTCAGGACGAGGTCGGTGCTGCCGTCGACGCCTGCCGCGGCCGGGCGGGTGGCGTCGGCGCGCACGTACCGGACGCCCACGGGCCGTGCCCGTTCGACGGCCCGCGCCGTGGCCAGTATGCCCGCGGAGCTGTCGACGCCGGTGACGCGGGCCGCGCCCCAGGCCGCCAGGCGACGGGTGTAGAGGCCCGAGCCGCACCCGAGGTCGAGCGCGTCGAGCCCGGTGACGTCACCGACGGCCTCGCGGACCGAGTGGTGCTCCAGGTATTCGCGGAAGGGCAGCCGGGCGGATTCCTCGTAGAGGGCACCCAGGGCGTCGAACGCATCCGTTCCTCCGGCCGCGTTCACCGTGTTGAGGTCGCTCATACGGGACTACCTCCAGACGACGGGAAGGGTGGCGGGCCGGATGAACATGGAGGTGGTGTCCCAGGCGATCTCCCGGGGTGACACGGCGAGCTCCAGACCGGGCAGGCGCTCGAACAGGGCGTGGTAGGCGACGGTCAGGGCAGTGCGCGCCTGGGCGGCGCCGAGGCAGTAGTGGGGGCCCGCTCCGAAGGTGGGGTCGGCGTTCTCCCGCCGCTGGACGTGGAACCTGGCGGGGTTGCGGTAGTGGGCGGGGTCCCAGGTGGCGCCGAGCATCGTGGCGCACACGGCGTCGCCCTCGCGGATGAGCGTGCCGTGCAGTTCGACGTCCTCCAGGGCGATGCGCGGCAGTCCGAGGACGCCGTTGTGGTGGTACCGCAGCACCTCCTCGACCGCGGCCGGCCACAGGGCCGGATCCGCGAGGCAGCGCAGGAGCTGGCCGCGGTGGAGCAGGAGCGTCAGAGGGCCGGTGGCCATGGGGGAGACCAACGATTCCACGCCGGTGACGAGCAGGTAGGAGGCCGTCCCGTACAGCTCCTCCTCGGTGATGTCCCCCGCTTGATGTGCTGTCAGAAGGGCGCCCAAGGGGTCGTCGCGTCCGGAGCGATCGGCACGGCGAAGGTCGACGACCCGCCGCGTGAAATCGGTGACGGCCTCGGTCGCGGCGGCCACGTCGCCACGGTCGGCGGCGAAGCTCGACTGCACGGCGAACCCCGCTGCGCCCTCTTCCCACAGCGACCGGGGAACGCGCAGAAGCGCACAGGCCAGCCGCGGCGGGAGGGGAGCGGCGAAGGCCTCCATGAGGTCGCAGGGATTGGGACCGCGGGCCATCTCGCCGAGGACCTCGTCGACCAGCGCGCGGATCACCGGGCGGCAGCGCGCGGCTGCCGTACGCGTGTAGTGGGGCGCGAGGATCCGGCGGAGCCGGGTGTGGTCCGGCGGGTCGAGGTTGAAGAGGGAACCGGGCACGGAGGTGAAGTCCTCGCCGACCACCCGCGGAGCCCCCGTGAAGGCGAGCCTGCGCGAGAAGCGCCGGTCGGCCAGGACCGAGCGGATGTCGTCCCCGCGTGTGAGCATCCAGGCCCGTGCCCCGGACGGCAGCAGCACGGGACAGACCGGATGGTGGGCCCGCGCCCAGTGGACGACGGGTGGCGGCGTGCCCATGGGGCCGAGGGTGAACGGGTAGCGCAGGGGCAGGGAAGGCGCGGTCGACGGCATCGGCAGGACGGTCACAGCGCCGCGGCCTCCCGGCCCGGGGGTACCCTGTACGGCCCGCCCTGTACCTCCTTTGCCACGCCGTCGGCGGACGACCACCCGGGCGCGACGACGACGAAGCCCTGCCCCGGGGAGGGAGACAGCGCGGAGCCGTCCTCCAGGAGCGACTCGATGAGCGGGATGCGCCGGTGGTAGACGAGGACCGAGGAGCCGACGCCGAAGATGCCGGGCGAGTCGAGCATGACCGGCAACTCCGCCCAGGCGTAACGGGCCGCGGTGTCCAGTGCCCCCTCGGACAGATCCGGATCCGGTACCGGCTGCGACGGGCCCCGATCCCGTACCCCGAGCGCACCGGCCACGGCCGCACGGGCGACGGCCCGGCATGCCGCGCGGACACCGGGATCGTGGTGGTACATGCGTTCCGCGATGCGGCGCAGTTGCCGGTATCGCGGCAGCGCCGCCAGGGACGTACCCGTGTGGACCCGGCCCTCGCCGCACCCGGCGCGCAGAAGCGCGCGTTGCGCCGGACCGCGGAGCTTCTTGACCGCCCGGCGCGCCCGGCCCACCGCCACGGACGGTTCCACTCCGGCGGCGATGAGGGTGTAGGCCGCCTCGTAGCTCGGGACGAACACGTCCACCGTGCGGAAGGTGCCGGCGGCCCACTCCACCAGGGACTCGACCCGCCGCGCCGTGAAGTAGCCGTTCCACGGCGACAGTCCGATCAGAGCGTGCTCGGCCGCCATGAGGTGGCGCCCGCACCGATTGGTGTAGGGAAGCGTGCGATGAGGGGGTGTGGTCTCCATGGGCTCGGTGGGTCTCCACGGCGGTGCGGGTTCGCGTCGGGGGTTCTCGCTGCGGGGTGCGCTGTCCGGTGGGCACATGGTGACGCAACGCCCGTGCCGCGGGCCGTATCCCACGCCGGTTGCAGCCGGTCCGCCGCCCGGGTCACTCCGGGCGCCGGTGCATTCGGGTGGCTTCACGCGCATCCCGCGTACGGCGGAACGCGGCGGGAGACTTCTCAGAGAGTTCTACGCGCGTGCGCATCAAGGGCCGCCTGCACCTCGAGAAAGGAAACCGGCATGCTGGGAGACAACCTGAACCCCGGGGAACTCGTCCGCTTCGGTGAAGGGCGTGGCGAGTACCACCTGACGGCCCGTGCGGCCGCGGCCTTGCAGGAAGCCGGGATCACGCTGCAGGCGCTGTCCCCCGGCGAAGCGCATGCCAATGGGAACGGCGGAGTGTCGCTTCCCATCACCGGCGGAGGCATCAGCCCGGACTTCACCCGGGGCAAGCTGCAGTGCAAGGGCGGCTTCGACTTCACCCACGGGGACGGCCGCACACTGCAGATCCGTGACCACTGGGCGGACGCGGCGGCCTCGCGCTACTACGCCACCGTCGACGGCCGCGAAGTGCCCTGGCTCGCCTTCCGTCTGGATTCGCAGGCGCTGTCACTGACCCCGGCCCGGCTGACGGCGAAGCTGCCGGTCACGTTGACCGAGGAGGGGGCCGCGTTGTTCACGGAGGTGCTGGGCATCTCCCCGGTCTCCGCGGGCGAGAGCCTCTTCGACACCGAGGGCCGGGTGCCGCTGATGAATACGCCGGTGGGCCTCTGACGCGAGCGGGGCCTCTGACGTAAGCGGTTCGAACACGAACGCCCTGGCGCACCCCCGCGCCGTATCCGCCTTCGGCCATGCAGGAGTGGACGCACCTCCCCCCACTTTCAACGTATAGCGCACGGGGGGCCTTGCGGCAAGGCCCCGGTCTTGGCGCACAATCACCGGCCGAAGGCGGAAACAAGGGGGAGAATTCGTGATCGACGTGATCGTGGTCGGCGGCGGGCCGACCGGTTTGATGCTGGCCGGTGAGCTGCGGCTGCACGGCGTGCACGTGGTCGTGCTGGAGAAGGAGGCCGAGCCGACCAGGTTCGTCCGCGCGCTCGGCCTGCATGCGCGCAGCATCGAGGTGATGGCCCAGCGCGGCCTGCTGGAGCGCTTCCTCGCACACGGCCGGCAGCACGCGGTCGGTGGCTTCTTCGCCGGCATCGGCAAGCCGTGGCCCGACCGGCTGGACACCGCGCATCCCTACGTCCTCGGCATCCCGCAGACCGTCACGGACCGTCTGCTGGCCGAGCACGCCACCGAGCTCGGCGCCGAGATCCGGCGCGGCTGCGAGGTGGCCGGGCTGAGCCAGGACGAGGACGGGGTGACCGTCGAGCTGACGGACGGCACGCGGCTGCGCTCGCGCTACGTCGTCGGGTGCGACGGCGGCCGCAGCGCGGTGCGCAAGCTGATCGGCGTCGGCTTCCCCGGCGAGCCCACCAGGGTCGAGACGCTGCTGGGCGAGATGGAGGTGGCCGAGGACCCGGCGACGGTGACCGCCGTCGTCACGGAAATCCGCAAGACCCAGCTGCGGTTCGGTGCCGGGCCCCTCGGGGGCGGGGTGTACCGCGTCGTGGTCCCCGCCGCGGGGGTGGCCGAGGACCGCACGGTCCAGCCGACGCTCGAGGAGTTCAAGCAGCAGCTGCGGGCGTTCTCGGGCACCGACTTCGGTGTGCACTCGCCGCGCTGGCTCTCCCGCTTCGGCGACGCCACCCGGCAGGCCGAGCGCTACCGGGTCGGCCGGGTGCTGCTGGCCGGCGACGCGGCGCACATCCACCCGCCGATCGGTGGGCAGGGGCTCAACCTCGGCATCCAGGACGCGTTCAACCTCGGCTGGAAACTGGCCGCCGAGGTGGGTGGATGGGCGCCGGAGGGGCTGCTGGACAGCTACCACACCGAGCGGCACCCGGTCGCCGCCGACGTCCTGGACAACACCCGTGCGCAGATGGAGCTGATCTCCCTCGAACCGGGAGCCCGGGCCGTGCGCCGGCTGCTGTCGGAGCTGATGGACTTCGAGGACGTGAACCGGTACCTGATCGAGAAGATCACCGCGATCAAGGTCCGCTACGACTTCGGCGAGGGGCACGAACTGCTCGGCCGGCGGCTGCGGGACGTGCAGCTGAAGCGGGGGCGCCTCTACGAGCTGATGCACGGCGGCCGCGGTCTGCTGCTCGACCGGACCGGCGGCCTTTCCGTGGACGGCTGGGCCGACCGGGTCGACCACGTCGTCGACGTCAGCGAGGAACTGGACGTGCCCGCGGTGCTGCTGCGGCCGGACGGTCACGTGGCGTGGGCCGGCGAAGACCAGGCGGGTCTGCTCGGCGAGTTGCCGAGGTGGTTCGGCGCCGCCGCGAGCTGAGTGCACGGTCGTGGCACCGTGTCCTCCCGGCTGCCGGTGTGCGCCCCCGGGCGCGGCCCCGGTGATCCGCGCAGCGTCACGCGGTGTCCGCCGTGCCCGCCGCGCTGATCAGCTCCCGCAGCGCTTCCGGACCGGGTGCGACGACTTCGGCGAGCCTGGTGCCGCTGCGGAACGCCATGACGACGGGGACCGGGCCCACGCCCGCCTTCTGGGCGACCTCGTACGCCTCGTCCAGGTCCACCGAACGGAATTCGGTGCCGGCGAATTCGGGAAGGTCGGAGAAGCGTTCGAGGAGGGGACCGGTCACGCGGCAGAGGGAGGCCCACGTCGCGCAGAAGAACACCACCACCGGCTTGTCCTGGCTGATCGTCTCCTCGAACTCGGCCAAGCTCGTCAGCGGTGTGATGGCCATGTCGTTCGTCCCTTCGTGACTCTTCCGGCGTGCATGGAGGGGGACAGCCCGTGTGCATCACCGTTCCACGGGTCCGGTGGTCGCGCACACCGGCCGCCCCGCCCGGCCGCCGGGAGCCGCGGACGAAAGTGAGCGGGGAGAACGAAAAACGAGCCCCGGGCGCTTGGCGCCCGGGGCTCACCGGTCCTTCTTCGCTGATGCCTTCTAGGCTGCGGCAGGCGCCGCCGCGGTGTCCGAGGACTCGTCCGGGCGGGGGACGCGGTGCAGGCCCTTGCGGTCGTACAGGCGCGTCATGCCGAAGCCGAAGAGCACGGAGGCGACCAGGGCGATGCCCATGGAGATCCACGCGCGGGTCAGGCCCGCGTCGCCCTGGGCGTCGTAGTACAGGATGGAGCGCGTGCCCCCGGTGATCGCCCGGAGCGGCTCGAACTCCGAGAGCGTGCGGAAGAAGCCGGGCAGCGCCTCGAGCGGCACGGTCGCTCCGGAGGACGGGACGGCCATGGCGATGAAGACGATGGTGGAGACCAGCATGCCGGGCGTGCCGAAGACGGCGAGCATGGCCAGGGCGCTGACGCCGACGGCCGCGATCGTGCCCACGGAGTAGAGCCACAGCAGGCCCAGGTGCGAGGCGTCCATGTCGAGGATGCCGACCGTGGCGAGCTCGACGAGGGATCCCATGACCACGGAGAGGCCGAGCATGAGGACCGTGCCGACGGCCAGCGTGCGGACGCGGCTCGTGTGCCGGAGGGGCATCCGCTGGCGGAAGGGGCCGAAGTCGGTGTGCACGTAGCCGAGCGCGGTGTCGACCTGGGAGCTGATGGCGTTGGCGCCGAGCACGCCGCAGACGACGAGGACCAGGGCGTAGTAGAAGGCGCTCAGACCCATGGCGCTGTGCGTGCCGAGCGGGTGGCCGTCCGCCACCTCGACGTTCACCGGGTCGGCGAGCATCAGCTTGGCGGCCGGAGCGAGCGGGGCCTTCTGGGCGGCGGCCCGGTCGAGGAGGTCCTTGCCGAGCCGGGCGGAGGCGGCGTGTGCCGCCTTCTGGTTCGCCTGGCTGGCCATGGAGGAGCCGATGCTGCCGGCGGACTGGTTGGTCAGCACCGTCAGGACCGGGCGCTTGGCCTCCGTCGCCTTCGGGTTGCTCAGCCCCGCCACCGTGGCGGTGAAGTTCTCCGGGACGACGAGTGCGCCGTAGACCTTGCCCTGGCCGAGCCGCTTGTCGGCCTCCTGCCGGCTGACGACCTGCCAGGAGAAGCTGTCGTTGTTCGCGGCGGACTTCTCGATCCCGGAGACGACCTGGTCGCCGAGGTTGAGGTGCTTGCCGTTGGTGTCGGCGCCGCGGTCGCTGTTGACCAGTGCGATGGGCAGGTCGCGCAGGTTGCCCTTGGGGTCCACGTTGCCACCGACGTACAGCAGGGCGAACAGGATGGAGACCACCGCGACGATGAGGCCTGAACCGATCCACAGCTTCGGGCTGCGGAGTACGGAAGAGGGCTCGGGGGAAGGCATATTCGCTCCGAGTTCTTACCTAGAGTAACTAGATACTGAAGGTATCCAGTAGCTAGATAGTGGCAGTATCTTCCAGGAGTGTCCAGTCGTCGCAGTAGGACGCCCGGCCGGCGCACCACCAGCAAGGAAGCCGCATGAAGATCTCCGAGCTCAGCCGCACGACCGGCGTGCCGGTCGCCAGCATCAAGTACTTCCGGCGGCAGGGCCTGCTGCCCGCCGGCAGGGCGACGGCCGCCACGCTGGCCGAGTACGGGCAGGAGCACGTCCAGCGCCTGCGGCTGATCAAGGCGCTGACCACCCTGGGCGGGCTGTCCATCGCCGCCACCCGCGACGTCCTCACCGCCGTCGACCAGGCGCACAGCACCGACAGTGCCCTCGGGGCGGTGAGCTACGCCCTGCCGGTGCCCGTCGCGGAGTCCCCGGTCGGCGACGCCGGCCGGGAGGCGGAGATCGGGTCGGCCGCGGAAGCGGAGGTGGCGGACCTGATCGCGGCCATGGACTGGCAGACGCCCGGCACCTCCCCCCACGTGGAGGGGCTCACGGCGGCGCTGCGGGAGCTCAGACGCCTCGACGCGGACTACCGGCCCGGCGAACTCGTCGCCTACGCGGAGCTGGCCCGTTCCATCGCCCGTCTGGACCTCGACCGCGCCGCCGCCTTCGACGAAGCCCCGGAGGCCCTGGCCGAACAGGCGGTCATCGTCTTCGCCCTCTCCGCTCCCGTGCTCGAACTGCTGCGGCGGCTGGCCCAGGAGGACCAGGTCCGCCGCCGCATCCCGAGCCTCCCGGGCGACGGTCCCCGCACCGGATGACAGCGGCGGCCACCGCTCGCGGTGCGTGCGCTCCACGCCGTGCGGGAGACGGACGTCCGTGCGAACGTGGAGACGATCCGGAGGAAGCAGCCGTGGAAGTGGAGGGCGGGCGATGGCCCACGCGCAGGATCGTGCCGACGGGCTCGCAGGGCGGTCCGCGCTCGTCACGGGCTCTTCCCGCGGCCTGGGCCTGCTGATCGCCCGCGAGCTCGCGCGCCGCGGCTGCCGGGTGATGCTGTGCGCCCGCGACGCGGAGGAGCTCTCCCGGGCCGAGGCCATGCTGCGCGAGGAAGGGGTGGAGGCCCGTTCGCTGACCTGCGACCTCACGGACGAGGCGACGCCCGGACGGCTGATCACGGCGGTCCGTGACGCCTTCGGCGGCGGTCCGGACATCCTCGTCAACAATGCCGGCGTCATCCAGGTCGGCCCCGTGAGCGCCATGACCGAGAGTGACTTCCGCCAGGCCATGGAGACGATGTACTTCGCTCCGCTGCGGCTGGTGCGGGCGGCGCTGCCCGGCATGCGCGAGAGCGGCGGCGGGCGGATCGTGAACGTCAGCTCCATCGGCGGCCGCGTCGCCGCCCCGCATCTGCTGCCTTACGTCGGTGCGAAATTCGCCGCGGCCGGACTGTCCGAAGGTCTGCGCGCCGAGCTGGCGGCGGACGGCATCAGCGTCACCTCCGTCTTTCCCGGCCTGATGCGCACCGGTTCCCACACGGCCGCGCGGTTCAGCGGCCGGCCGGCGAAGGAGTACGCCTGGTTCGCCGTCGCGGCGGGGCTGCCGGGGCTGTCGATGGATGCCGAAAGGGCCGCCCGGGCCATCGTGCGCGCCACCGAACGGCGCCGGCCCGAGCTCGTCCTGACCCCCGCGGCCAAGGCCGCCGTGCGGCTGCACGGGCTGGCCCCGGCGACGGTGACACGCTGCTTGACACTGGGCGCCCGGCTGCTCCCCACGGCGGGCGGGGCACCGCAGCACAACGTGCCCGGGCGCGAGGCCGCCCGCACGGCCCGCCCCGGCGTCATCCACCGGCTCACCCGGCTCAACGACCGCGCGGCCCGCCGCTTCAACCAGCAGGCCGGCTGAGCACGACCAGCAGGGCGGCCGAGCACTGCGCGCCCGGTCACAGAAGCCTGCCGAGGGGGCCGAGGTCGAGATTCAGGTCCTCCATCGTCAGCCCGTACCGTTCGCACAGCTCATCCATGCGGTCGTGGAGGAGCATCAGGGTGAGGCCGAGCCGTTCCTCCTGCTCCTCGGTGAGGCCGCCCTCGTCGACGCGGTGCAGCGCCTGGCGTTCCATCAGCTGGCGCAGGAGCTCGACGATGGTCAGCACGAGGCGGACGAGGTCCCGTTCGACCGTGTCGGGGTCGGTGTGCAGGCGCTCGGCGGCGGTGCGGCCGGGGGACTCCAGCGGCGGCGGGAGCTCGTCGGGGCGGGCGGGCGTCATCGACAGGGGGCGGGCAGCGGCCGGGGCGGCGTCCTGCCCGCGGTCCGGCGGGCGCCGGTCGTCACGCCCCGGCATGGTCGTCACCGCCTTCCGCCGGTCCGCCGCCCGGCAGCAGAGGCGCCCACGAATCCTCGGCGTGCTCGCGGACGGCCATGACCACGGCCCGCAGCGAAACGCGCACGAGGTCGATGTCGGCGACCGACAGGACGAGGTCGCCGCTGATGACGACGCCGCCGCTCAGCAGGCGGTCGAGGAGGTCGACCAGGGCCACCTGCCGCTGCGCCGGGGGACGGTCCTCGTCCTCGTACCAGGTCATCCCGGTGCCGCTCCCTCCTGCACGCCGGGTCCGGCGAAGGAGTACGGGGCCCAGGGCCCGGTGATGTCCACACGGATTCCGGGGGAGCCCTCGGCCGCCCGGTGCACGTGCCGCCGGAACTCCCCGGCGAGCTCGTGGGGGACGAGGTAGGCGTCGTTGGCGACGTTCTCGCCGCCCGTCCCCGCCAGGCGGCCCCGCTGCGGACGGTGCCTGGCCCGCTCGGAGGCCAGGCCGCGGACCTCGGCGTCGATGCGGCGGACCACTTCCTCCGCCGTCCGCCAGGCGTCCCGGCGCACCTGGTGCTGGTGACGGCGCTGCCGCAGGTAGGCGCGCCCGGGATCGGCCGCCTCGGCCGGTGCGGCGGCCGCCGGAGCGGCGGGTGCGGACGGGGCCGCCTCCACATAGACCTTCACGCCCCACTCCGCGTGGCCGGTCAGCCGGGCGAGCAACCCGGCGAACGCCTCCTGCCCCTCCTCCAGCACCCGCGCGACGCGCGTGTCGTCGAGGTAGACCGTGGCGAGCCGGAGCGGAAGGA
Organism: Streptomyces telluris; assembly: GCF_024519335.1. Classification (NCBI taxonomy): domain Bacteria; kingdom Bacillati; phylum Actinomycetota; class Actinomycetes; order Kitasatosporales; family Streptomycetaceae; genus Streptomyces; species Streptomyces telluris. The sequence continues at coordinate 51,751 of NZ_JANIID010000017.1, read as the reverse complement.
CGGTGGTGCGGGCGGCGAGGGACTCGACGACCGCGTGGTGCGCCCGCGCCGTGCGCTCCAGCCAGTCCAGGTCCTCCAGGTGTGCTTCGAGCGCCGCTTGCGAGAAGTCGGTCTCCGGTACGGAGCTGACGGCCGCCGCCAGCTCACCGGAGCGGACCAGAGCGACGGGACGGTCCGCCACGCCATGGACTCCGCCCAGCGCGGCGCGTTCGAGCGACGGGGAGAAGGGCACCACGGCGTACGCGTAGCAGAGGTTGCCGGCCATCGTTCCTCCCTCCGGAGCCCCGGCTCAGCCGCGGTCCTCGCCGCGGTCCTCCTCGGTCCGGGCCCGCCGCCTCCCACGGGCCGGTTCGCCGCCGCGGGCACGTTCTGCGCTCCGGGGAGGTGCGCCGTCACGCGCCCGCTCCGACGGCCGGCGGGGCCGCTCGGCCGGTCGCGCCCTTGCGGCGTCGGCGTCGAGGCCGGCGTCGGGGTCGGGACGGTGGGTACGGGAGGTGCCGCCCGGGTGAGCCTCGCCCCCGGGAAGCCCCGCCGGCGATTCGCCGGCCCGTTGCCGCAACCTCTTCACCTCGGCCCGCAACCGCTCGTTCTGTTCCCGGAGTTCGAGTTCGTGCGGTTCGTGCGCACGCGACGACAGCGCGGGGTCGTGCTCCCACCAGTCGATGCCGATCTCCTTCGCCTTGTCGACGGAGGCCACCAGGAGGCGGAGTTTGATGGTGAGCAGCTCGATGTCAAGCAGATTGATCTTGATGTCGCCGACGATGACGATGCCCTTGTCGAGCACGCGCTCGAGGATGTCGGCGAGGTTCGCACTGCCGCCGCCCTCCTGCCCGTAGGGGTAGAGCGAGCGCGTCGGGCTGACGGAAGAGGGCACGGGTTTGGTCACGGTGCGAGGCCTCCTCGATCATCTCCGGCCGTCTCCGGGCCGGCTCCCGGAACTCACCTCCGGGAGCGATGGGGCTCGGGCTCCTCCTCCTCGTACTCGTCGTCGTACCTGTCCTCGTAGGCTTCGTCGGACCGGTCGTCGTACTTCGCGTCGCTCCTGGCGTCCTCGTCCTCCTCGTCCTCCTCGTCGTAGGGTTCCCCGGACTCGCCGGCGCGGCGCGGTTCCTCGTCCCGGTACTCGTCCGCTTCTCCTTCGTATGCGTCCTCGCCCGGCTCACGGACCACCTCGCCGTCACGGATCTCCCCGCGCCACTCCCCGGTGGCCTCCCCGCGGACGGTCAGGAACGTGCGGTAGAGCTTCAGGTCGAGCCGGGCACGACGGCCCTGGGCCCGCAGCAGCGCTCCGGTCTTCTCGACCAGTCCTTGCGGGAAGTACTCCATGACCAGGAGCACCTTGGTGAGGTTGTCGGCGAGCGGGTGGAAGGTGACCACGCCCTTGGTGGTGCCTTTGGCGCCCTCGGACACCCACGCGATGCGTTCGTCCGGGACCATCTCGGTGACCATGCCCTGCCAGTGGCGGCTCGCCTTGGCGATCTTCACGTGCCACTGGGTCGTCGTGTCGTCCTCCTTCTCGACGTTCACGACGCCCTTGGCGAACCTGCCGAAGTCCTGGAACTGGGTCCACTGGTCGTACGCCTCGCGCACCGGTACGCCGACCTCCACGTCCTCGACGATCGTCAGGCTCCGGCCGCCGGACGGCGATCCCCGCCGCTTCTCGTCACGACGCTTGCCGGAGACCTCCTTGACCTTCTCCACGAGCGCGTCCTTGGCGTGCGAGGCGACCGCCGAGAGCACGGCCGCGCTGGGGGAGGCGCCCTCTTTGAGGCGCTGGCCGCCCTTTCCGATGGCGCCCACCAGCGCATGAGGCCCCAAGTGCGCTTCACCGAGCCGGGTCGCCGAGTCCTCCAGCCGGTGCACCATCTCCTCCAGCATGTGTTCGAGCCGTGCCTGGACGTAGGCCTCCGCCTCTTCCACCAGCCGGTTGGCGCCCGGGTTGCCCTGCACGCGCTCCCGCAGCCCGCCGGACGTCCCGGCGCCGCGCTGCGCTGCCTTGCGCTCAGTCATCACCCGACCTCCTCGTCCTGTGCGCGCCGTCGGAGGAACGGCTGCGGGCCTTGCCGTGCGTCTCCTCCTCGTGCGTCTCCCGCGTGCCGGAGGTCCCGCCCGGCTTCGAGGTCCGGTGCGCCGAGGCCGCCGTCCTGCTGTGGGACGACGAGGACGCCCGGTGCCCGGAGCCGCCGGAGGACGCCGAAGCCTTCTTCTCCCCGTGCTCCCCGTCGGCATGGCCCTTGCTCGTGCCGGTGCTCTTGCTCGTGTGCGCTGCCCGCCCGCCCGCGTGTGCGGCTGTGCCGCTGCCGCCCTTGCCCGGTTCCGCCTTCTCGCGCAGTCCGGTGGTCCTCTCGTGCAGGGAGTCGGCCAGGTGCTCGGCCTTGGCCGTCATCACGGACGTCGCCGCCGCCTTGCCCGCGGAGAGCAGTTCCTTGCGCACCTGGTCGTTGACGCTGCTGAGGAAGGGCGACTGGGCCAGCGTCTTGCCGATCTGCCCGGGTCTGACCCGCGATCCGGCCAGCATCGCGCCGAGCCCGAGGGCGAGCTTCGCCTTCTTCGTGCGCCCGAGCATGTAGCCGCCGAGTACGGCCGCGCCCATCTTGGCGTTGTTCATCATCTCCGCCTTCGCTTTCCCGGCGGGAAGGAAGCCGCGGCGAGCGCGGCGCCCGTCAGCCGCCTTACGGAAGCTGTTGCTGCCGCGCCGCCATCAGCCGCGCCAGCAGCTCGTCCTCTCGCTGCGCGAACTCCTCCTCCCCTATCCGGCCTTCCTCGCGCTCCCGCTCCAGACAGGTCAGTTCCTCCTGGAGGGCGGCGGGGTCGTTGAGTTCCTGCTCCGCCGCGAGGCGGACCTTGTCCACCACCCACCCGACGCCCCGGACCGGGGCGAGCGGCAGCGCCAGAAGCTCCAGAATCAGTCCCACTGCTGCTCCTTCCACCGTTCCGTTCAGGCGAAGCTGTACGGCGGCAGGGGTCCGCGCACGCGCACCTCGGCCACGGCCGCGCAGCGCTCGGCGAGTTCGGCGCCGGTCCGGGCGAACTCTTCCGCCTTGTCGTCGTCGACGAGGAACGAGGCGTTGAGGAAGTACCGGCCGGAGGGCGGTGAGAGCTGCTCGGAGCGGCTGAGCGGGCGCAGCGCCTCGACGACTTCGGCCGCCATGGCCTCCTGCCGGGCCTGCACCTCCTGCGCCACCAGTTGGCCGAGCGCCAGCCGGTCCTCGTAGGCGCCGCCGCCGTCCCGCGTCGCTTCGTTGAGCCTGCGGGCCTCCTCGGAGCCGGCCAGCACCTCGCGCAGCACCGCCTCCTCGTTCCCGACGGCCTTGACGTTGAACTCGACCCGCCCGGAAACCTCCGCGAGGCCGCGGGTGAACTGCTCGGCCCGCTCCCGCAGGACCGCACGCACGGTGTCCTCGTCCGGAGCGACGAAACCGAAGCTCAGCGGCAGCGTGCTGCCGTCCGCCCACAGGCTCTCCTGCACGGCGTGGTGGGCCTCAAGGTCCCGCCGTCCCGCCGCGAGGTCCTCGGGCGCCTCGCTCACCACTGCCCGCAGCGAGTCGTCACCGATCGCGTACAGCTCCGCGGGCGGATCCCCGACGCCGCTCACGCCGTCGAGGCGCAGGGGGTGGTCAGCCGTGGTGATCGCGTAGACGTACACCGGCATCGCTCATTCCTCCCTCGACCGCGAAGAGCGCCGGGGCCTGCGTTCGCTCTCCCTGCGGCGGTGCTCCCGCTCGACGGGCTCCCGCTCTCTTTCCGCGTCCTCTTCCGCGTCTTCGTCGTCGCCCTTGTGCAGCGAGTCCGTGATGGCCTCGACGGCCCCGGTCAGCACTCCCTTGCTCTTGGACTTGGCGCCGCCCTCGACGACGCCCTGCACCATCTCGGGGAGCTGGGCCGGGGCCTTGCGGCCGGCCTCCAGGTCGAGCCGGTTGCACGCCTCCGCGAACCGCAGGTACGTGTCGACACTGGCGACGACGATGCGGGCGTCGACCTTGAGCAGTTCGATGCCCACCAGGGAGACGCGCACGAAGGCGTCGATCACCAGGCCGCGGTCGAGGACCAGCTCCAGCACGTCGTAGAGGTTCCCGGACGGCCCGCCGCCCCCGGTCGGCAGCGCACCGCCCTGCGGAGTCACAGTCACGATCTCTTCCCTTCGTGAGTGCCGCGGCCGGACGCCGCCGGTGTGGTGTCGCGTTGCGGCGTCGCGTCGGTGACGAGGTCGTGTCGTGACGAAGGGCCCCCGCGCTCAGCGGGTGCGGTCGTTCCTGTCCGTCTGTGCGCGCGTGTATCGCTGCCCTCGCTCGTAGGCCAGCAGCCGGCCGGCGGGGTCCAGGGTGACCTGGTAGCTGGCCATCACGCTGGTCGTCTCGGGGATCCGTTCGACTTCCACGACTTCGACGCGAGCCTCCCAGCCCTCTTCGGTGGGCTTCAGCGCGGAGACGGAGTCGGGCCGCCGCCCGAGCAGCTCGGTCAGCTGCTCCGCCGCGCTGCGCATGGCCTCCGTGGCGGACGCACGGTCCGCCGGAGCCGTGTGCTCGCGGGAAGCCTTCGTCGCCTTCGGCTCGCGGTCGTTCGTGATCTTCACCTTCTCATGCTGTCAATCGTAATTATCCCCCCGGTCCCGTTGACAGGGAAGGTGCGTATGTGAATCAAACAGGATGAACTGAATCCAGGGACGGCCTCCGCAGCGATCGGATCGGCGGCCGCGGACGGAACGGAAGTGGATCGTCATCGACAGTAGCGGCGGCGTCGTGCGGAGACGCGGGCTGCGGGAGGTCCCGGTCCGTTGCCGTGCGGGCCGGTTCTCGTTGGTCAGGGGAGACGATGCCCACCGGTCGCAGGAACGGGGAGTGCAGGATGGGACGAGGCGACGGAGGAGCCGAGCTCTTCGAGGAGATGGCCCGTGACTGGTGGGCCGAGGATTCCCCGGCCGCGCCCTTGCGCGCCCTCAACCAGCCGCGGTTCGCCTTCTTCGACCGGTACGTCGACGGCGGCTGGGCCGGTCGGCGGGTACTGGACGTCGGATGCGGCGGGGGCTTCACCACCGAATACCTCGCCTCGCGCGGCGCGGTCGCCTCGGGGGTCGACGTTTCCCCGGCCCTGGTGCGCGCCGCCCGGAAGCACGCCGCGGAGTCCGGTCTGGACATCCGCTACGCCGTGGGAGCGGGGGAGCGCCTGCCGTTCGCCGACGGGTCCTTCTCGGTGGTCACCTGCCTTGACGTGCTGGAGCACGTGCCCGGCCCCGGCGAAGTGGTGTGCGAGATCCGTCGCGTACTGGCCCCGGGCGGAGTGTTCCTGTTCGACACGATCAACCGGACCTGGCGCTCCCGCTTGATCATGATCTGGGGACTGGAACACGTGCTGCGGGTGATCCCGCGCGGGACGCACGACTGGAACGACTTCATCACCCCGGCCGAGGCGACCGGTTACCTCGGCGCTGCCGGACTCACACCACTGGGCCGGATGGCCGGTCTGTTCGTGGTCGGCCGCCGTCCCGACGGCAGCTTCCGGACCCGCCTCTCCCGGGACCTCTCCTGCACCTACCTGGGCGCCGCCCGCCGTTGACCGCGGCGACTCACCCGGATCGCCCCGCTCATCCCGCCCACCCGGACGTGAACACGGAAACATCGCCTTCATGTTCGAGGCGGCGGCAGGAAATACGCCCTGCCTAGCGTTCCCCGTGGCCGGCTGCCAGCCGTTGCAGCCACTGCACGTCCAGGAGACCGCATGAGCAGTACCGAGCGACGATTGAAGGAACCCATCGGCAGCGAAGAGTCTCCGCAGGCCCGGGCCGACCTCGGGCACGCGGCCCGGGAGACCCTGGAGGACTACACCCTCCGGTTCGCCCCGCGCAGTTACCGCCGCTGGACCCCGATGGTGGTGGCGACCACGGCGATGGGCGGGATCGCATACCTGGCCGACTTCTCGATCGGCGCCGGCATCGGCCTCACCCACGGCACCGGGAACGCCCTGGCCGCGATCCTCGTCGCGGCCGTGGTCATCTTCGTCACCGGCTTTCCGCTCGCCTACTACGGGGCGCGCTACAACATCGACCTGGACCTGATCACCCGCGGCTCCGGCTTCGGCTACTACGGTTCGGTCCTGACCAGCGTCATCTTCGCCAGCTTCACCTTCATCTTCTTCGCCCTCGAAGGGTCGATCATGGCGCAGGGGCTGAAGCTGGGCCTGGGGCTGCCGCTGTGGCTCGGCTATCTGGTCTCGACGTTCATGGTGATCCCCCTGGTCGTCTACGGGATGAAGGCGCTCAGCAAGCTCCAGGTGTGGACGACGCCCGTCTGGTTGCTGCTGATGGTGGGTCCGCTGGTCTATCTGGTGGCCACCGACCCGGGCACGGTGGACCGCTGGCTGTCGTACGCGGGCACCGGCGGACAGGGAGGAGTGAACACCGCCTCGGTGCTGCTGGGTTCCGGCGTCTGCCTGTCACTGATCGCGCAGATCGGCGAACAGATCGACTACCTGCGCTTCATGCCTCCCCGTACGGACGCCAACCGCCGCGCCTGGTGGACGGCGGTCGTGGTGGCCGGTCCCGGCTGGGTCGTGCTCGGTGCGCTGAAACAGGCGATAGGGGTCTTCCTCGCCGTATACGTCATCGCCTCCGTGGGGCCGGCGGCCGCGGCCGAGCCCATCCAGCAGTTCAAGGCCGCCTTCGACGCGATGATGCCCTCGTGGCTGGTCCTTCCGCTGGCCGTGGTCCTGGTCGTGATCAGCCAGATCAAGATCAACGTGACGAACGCCTACTCCGGCTCACTGGCGTGGACCAACTCCTTCACCCGGCTGACCGGGCGCTACCCGGGCCGCATGGTGTTCGTCCTGCTCAACCTGGCCTTCGCGCTGGCGCTGATGGAGGCCGACATGTTCAGCTTCCTCAACCGCGTCCTGAGCTTCTACTCCAACTGCGCCATCGCCTGGGTCGTCACCGTGGCCACGGACATCATCGTGAACAAGTACGTGCTCGAACTCTCCCCGCACGCACCCGAGTTCCGGCGCGGCATGCTCTACGCCGTCAACCCCGTGGGCACGGTCGCCTTCGTCGCCGCCTCCGGCCTGTCGATCGCCATGTACTTCCACGCCCTGGGCGACACCCTCCAGCCCTACTCCCCGGTCGCGGCGGCACTGATCGCCCTCGTCCTCACCCCGCTGATGGCCGTACTGACCAAGGGGCGCTACTATCTGCGCCGCACCACGGACGGCATTGCCGAACCCCTGCTCGACGCGGACGGCAACCCGAGCGCCACGCTCTACGAGTGCCACGTGTGCCGGCAGGAGTTCGAGCGCCCGGACGTGGCCGCCTGCCGCACCCACGACGCCGTTGTCTGCTCCCTGTGCCTGAGCACCGACAGGATCGGCGACCACGTGCTCCCCGAGAGCGGCGGCGCCGCGTAACCGGCGCAGGCTCAGATCGCGGCCGCCTCCACGATCGAGGCGAAGCCCGGTGTGGGCAGGGTGCGGACGTGGCGCAGGCCGGCCTCGGCGAAGAGGGCGTCGAGCTCGTCGGGGGTGCGGGTGCTGCCGCCGAGGGCGGTCATCATCAGCATGTCGAGCTCCTTGCCGGGGTGCGGGTCGTTGCCCGGCGGCGGGACGGCGTCCACGACCAGAACCCTGCCGCCCGGGGTGAGGGCCCGGCGGCAGGAGCGCAGGATGCGGACGCAGTCCTCGTCGCTCCAGTCGGGCAGGACGTGCTTGAGCAGGTGGATGTCGCCCTTCGGGGCGCCGGCGAAGAAGTCCCCGGCCTCGGCCCTCCAGCGCCCCGTCAGCTCCTCCACGGCGAGCAGGGGTTCGCGCACCGCCGCCTCCTGGTCGAAGAGGACGCCCGACAGGCCGGGGTGGCGCAGCAGGACGGCCCGGAGCAGCCCGCCCCGTCCGCCGCCGACATCCACGACCGTGCCCCGGTCCGGGAACGGGTACGCGGCGGCGACCACGTCGTCGAGCGGACCGGAGAAGGCCGCCATCCCTGCGTCGAAGACCTCCCGGGCCGCGCCGTCGGCCGCGAGGTGCTGGAAGAAGGGGGTGCCGAAGACCCTGGGGAAGGCGGATTCCCCGGTGCGCACGGTCTCGGCGAGGTCGGCCGAGGGCCGCAGGAACATGTCGTCGGTGAGCAGGAGCACCGTGGCGTGCAGCGAGCCGGGGACATCGGTGCGCAGGGCGTACGCGGCGGGCGTCAGCCCGAACGCGCCCGTCGCGTCCTCCTGGAAGACGCCGCGTGATGCCAGGAGCCGCAGCAGCCGGCGCAGCGTCGGGCCGTCGGTTCCGGTGTCCGCCGCGAGTTCGGCGGCGGTGCGCGGCCCGTCGGCGAGCCGGTCGGCGATCCGGAGTGACGCGGCGGTCCGCAGCGCGGCGGAGTGCAGGAAACCGAAGGTCTCCTCCATCAGCCGCATGGCCCCTGAGGCGTCGGGGGCGGAGGAGTGGGGGTTGGACGAGGGCTCCAAGGTGATCTCCCGGGGGTGGTTCCGGCGGGTACCGGAGGATCACCACCCTTCCAGCGGCCGCCCGGGCCCCGGCACCGCCGCTGTACGGATCTTCGCCTGGGACTTCCGTCCTAAGACGCGTCCGGGCCCCGCCGAGTCGCGTATCACCGGGATGTCCACCAGGCTGGACACCGGATCCGGATCCCGGTCCGGACCACCGCGAAGACGCCCGGAGTCCAGACCCGACGGAAGGGGCCGGCATGCCCGTCGATCTCAGCGAGCCGCTGTCGTGGAAGACCGCCACCGGTGACGCCGACACCATGCTGCAGAACCTGCAGGCGAACATCCTGAAGGGCCACGTCCGCGAGCACCTGCACATCCTGCTGGTGCAGTTCGGCGAGGGCCCGGCGGGCGCCGCGGAGGCCCGGGCGTTCCTGGCCGGGCTGGTGCCCCTGATGAAGTCGGCCAAGGAGCACCTCGAGGAAGTGGAGGGCTTCAAGCGCAACGGGTCGAGCGGCGTCTCGAACACCCCCTACGTCGGTGTGGGACTGACGAAGGCGGGCTACGACCGGCTGGGCCTGTCGGACCGGGCTCCCTCCGATGCGGCCTTCGAGCGGGGAATGCGGGACGACGGGACCCGCAGCAAGCTGAATGACCCCGACGTCGCGCAGTGGGAGGCCGGCTACCGGGAGGAGATCCACGCCGTCGTCCTGGTCGGCGACGCCGAACCCGGCCCGGCGGACGCCAGGCTCAAGAAGGTCGAGGAGCTGCTGACCGGCTCGCTCCGCGTGCTCGGCAAGGAAGTGGGCCGTGGCATGCGCAACGCGAACGGCGACGGGATCGAGCACTTCGGATACGTCGACGGCCGCAGCCAGCCGCTGTTCCTCAAAGAGGACCTGGAGGACGAGCGCCGCGGGACCGACGGGGTCTCGGTGTGGGATCCCGGTGAGGAACTGTCGCGCATCCTGGTCGTGGACCCGGCTGCTCCCGACGCCGCGACGGATTTCGGCAGCTACTTCGTGCTGCGCAAGCTGGAGCAGAACGTCCGGGCGTTCAGGAAGGCGGAGGAAGAGCTCGCCGATGCGCTGAAGCTCGACAACGACGACCGCGAACGGGCCGGCGCGATGCTCGTCGGACGCTTCAAGGACGGCACGCCGCTCACCCTGCAGGCCACGCCCGGAGCGCACAGCCCGGTGATGAACGACTTCACCTACGCCAGCGACGGCGCCGCCGACAAGTGCCCCTTCCAGGCCCACATCCGCAAGACCAACCCGCGCGGGTCCGGCGGCTTCGAGCCGCCGAAGGCGGAGCGCCGGCACCTGATGGCGCGGCGCGGGCAGACCTACGGGGAGCGCACCGACGGCCCCGGCGACGAGCTGCCCGAAGGCGGCGTCGGCCTGCTGTTCATGGCGTTCAACGCCGATCTGGTCGACCAGTTCGAGTTCACGCAGCTCAACTGGGCCAACAACGCCGGCTTCCCGGATCCCGGCAGCGAGCCGGCGCCCGGCCTCGACCCGGTCATCGGGCAGGGCAGCCGGCCCCCGGCGACCTGGCCGCGCGTGTGGGGCCAGGAGGAGGGCCAGGAGGTCCCTGCCCCCGCGCAGACCGTGACCATGAAGGGCGGCGAGTACTTCTTCATGCCCTCGCTCGCCTTCCTGCGCAGCCTGCAACCCCGCACGGCCTGACCTGTACGGGTCTCGGCTGAGCGCCTGTACGGGTCTCGGCCGAGCGCCTTCAGCGCGCGAGCTCCTCAAGGATGAGCGGGTAGGTCTCCGTCGCCGCACGGCGGCCGAGGAAGACGTCGAGGTGGCCGTAGCCGGGCAGGACGTGCAGGCTGTCGCGGCCGGGACGGTGACGCTGCAGGAAGTCGAAGGTGCGCCGCTGGCTGTCGGCCAGGAAGCACCGGTTGTCCCGGCCGGCGACGAGGACGAAGCGCGCGTCCGTGCGCGGCGCCCGGGCGACGAACGACGCCGGCAGGGCCTCGACGGCGCCGGTCCGTACGAGGTGGCCGGCCTGGACGCAGCGGTTCATCTGGGCGAAGAACGTCATGGGGACCTCCGCGAACTCACCGCGGATCCACTCGTGCGTCGCCTCGTCGAGGTTGGCGTGGGACCACAGGGCGGGCCGGCCGCTGCCGTAGGTGAAGCTGACCATGCGGCACACCCGGTTGCGGCACTCCGGGTGGGTGGCGCGCACGCCCCAGACCAGCAGCCGGGAGGCGACGCCCTCGGGGCGGTCGCCCCACGCGGGGGAGAGGTAGGGGGTCACACGGCTGATCAGCGGCGCCAGGTTGCCGATCTTGAAGGCCGACAGGCGGGGGACGACGGGGTGCAGCGAGACCGCGTTGCTGACCACGGTGTCCACTTCGGGGAGCAGGCCGGCGGCCATGGCCATGGTGAACGACGTCGAGCCCTGGCAGTGCACGACGGCCTTGAGCCGGTCGGCGCCCGTGGCGCCGAGCACGTGGGCGACCGCGGCGGGGTGGTCGTAGGCGGCGGCCTGGTCGAGGGTCCAGGGCACCGGGTCGAGGTCGATCGACGCGCGCCAGTTGAGCAGCCACACGTCCCAGCCGTCGTCGAGCAGGGCGTCGACGAAGGTGCGCGGCAGCGGCGGGCGGAAGAGTTCGGCGCGTACGCCCGCGCCGTGGACGACGATGACGGGGCCGCGGGTGGGCGGGTGCCGGCCCTGGACGTGGACGAGCGTGAGGGGCTGCCCGTCCAGGGCCTTCAGCGGCTGCACCTCGGTGACGTGGTCCCGGCGCGTGGTGGGCCGGGTGCGCCGGTTCGGTCGCGGTGAGCCGGCCGGTGAGGCGGATGGTGTGCCGGTCATGGTGGCTTCGCCTCCCGGGCGATCACGACGGGGTCCTCGATGAGCCGCACGGGCGGCAGACGGTCGGGCGCCGGGCGCTTGCCGCCGGCCGGGTCGTCCTCCAGGTGCCAGTCACGGCAGATGCCGTCGAGCAGCAGCGCGTGCAGGGTGAGGTCGCCGTCCGGTGCGATGTGCAGGCGCAGGAATCCCTTGTGGTCCTCGATGGACTGGCCCGACATCTGCCAATCGGCGACCGTGCCGTGGCGCGCCCAGAGCACCCACAGGGCGAAGGCTTCGGAGCCCGCGGTCGCCCCGGCGGCCCCGGCCAGCAGGAGGCACAGCAGCAGGACGGTCCACCCGGGCCATGAGGACGGGAACGGCAGGGCGACGGCGGCGAGCAGGACCCCGAGGGCGACCACGCCCTGCAGCAGGGCGGCGACCGCCGGCACGGGGGGAGCCGCGGACCGGGCGAGGGAGGTCGTCTCGTGTCTGCGCTTGCGGACGAGCCGGGCGAGCCAGGGCAGCACGATCAGCGCCGCCACGATCGCCGCGGCCGTCGCGGCGAAGCGGAGGGCGTCCTCCCAGCCGGCGGTGCGCACGGCCTCGTCGGGCCGGATCGTGCCGCGGGCGAGCGCGAACACGAAGCCGACGAGCAGGAAGAGGACGGCGTGCACGCCCGCGGCCAGTGCGGCGAAGCCCGGGTTGCGCCGGGGCGGCCAGCCGCGCGCCCACGGGAAGGCGATGCGCCGGGCCATGCGGCGGGACTCGTCGCCCGCGGGGCAGGTGGGCTGTGCGAGGGCGAAGTCGACCGGTGGACTGTCCTTCCCCCGCAGGTGGGACTCGCGGGGCGGCAGCGGCAGGTCGGTGGGCAGCCCGTGCGTGGAGGTCAGGTAGGCGCCGCCCAGTCCGCACGTGACGAGCTGGCGTCTGCGCGGGTCGGGCGGCGGCGCGCCGGGGCCGGGCGGGTCGGTGGGCAGCCGTTCGGCGTAGCGGGCGTAGTGGTGTTTGTCGCCGGTCAGCCACAGCCGGACTGAGGCGCCCGTCGGCTCCCGCGCCCCCGTCTCCCGGTCGGTGACGCGGGTCCGGACGATGTTGTGGTCGAACCAGTGCAGGGAGTTGAAGGCGTCGGCGTCCTCCTGGGCGCTCTCGACCCAGGCGGGGGTCGCGGAGCACACGATCACTCCGTCGCCCGGCCGGAGGAGGGCGGATAGGTGGGTCTCGAAGTAGCGCAGCTGGGGGTCGTCGATATAGGCGCCGAGCTGGCTGTCGAGGCCGACGAGCCACCAGCGCCGGGGCAGCCGGACGACGAAGTAGCTGCGGGTCTGGCGGGTGCGCCAGCCGCCGATGCCGCCCCGCTGGGCGAAGATGCGCAGGAAGGCGGTGAGGCCGTCGTACCAGTCGTGGTTGCCGGGGAGGGCGACCATGAGCGGGCGGTCCTCCGCCGTCGGCAGGGCGGCCCGGTAGGGGCCCTTCATCCGGTTCTCGTAGGCGGTGGCCGACGCCACGGGGTACACCTCGTCGCCGCCGAGGACAAGCAGGGAGCCGCGCGGCAGCCGGGCCGGTGCGCCCCCGGGACGTTCGACAGCGGTCTCCGGCGCCGCCAGGGTCCAGGCGACCGTACTGGTCGCGTCGAAGCCGTCGCCGAGGTCGGCGGCGTAGTCGATCCAGATCTCCTGTGCGCCGGGGTCGTCGAGGGGCGCGTGCAGGGGCTCGGCGTCGAGGGCTCCCTGGATCTCGCGCTTGTCCAGGTAGCCGGCGAGGGTGAGGGCCAGGACGACCTTGCCGGCGGTGCGGGCCAGCTCCCGGGGTGCCAGCCAGCGCACCTGTTCCTGCGGGACGAAGGGCAGCTGGAGCTCCTCGGCGTGCTTGCGCAGCTCACGGGCCTTCATGCCGGCTCCTCGGGCGGTGGCCGCAGGCGGGAGCCGTAGACGTCCCACAACTCGCCCAGGAACAGGCGGCCGAAGCGCTCCAGGGCGCGTGCCGGATGCGGGCCGGTGGCGCGGAACGTCGTCAGCTGCTCGACGAAGTCCGCGGGACGGACGGTGACGACGCCCGCGCCGAGCACCGCGGCGCCGGCGTCGCCGTCCGGCTGTACGTGCCCGGCGAGCAGGCGGACGTAGAGGGTGGTGGTGTCGGGCCAGAGGTCGGCGCCGGGGTCGTCGTGGATGTCCTTGCGGCCGACGAGCGTGAGCGGGCTGCCGCCGGGGGCGCGCAGGTGCAGGCGGTAGAGCATGCGGCGCCGGGCGGGGTCGTCGTCCCGGGTGAAGAGGTTGAACCAGCCGTGCTCGACCGGCAGGCGCCCGCCGAGGACGTCGCAGTCCGCGTGGCCCGCGACGGTGGCCGGGTGGGCCGGGTCGTCGACGAAGCGGTCGACGTCGTGGGCGGTGACGGTGATCCGGAACGCCAGCTGCTGTTTGCGCTGCCGGCCCAGGTCCCGCCCCTGTTCGGGGTCGTCGACGTCGAGTGCCGCGTGGCCCTTCATCTCCTCGGTGAAGGAGAGGCTGGTCGGCCGCTCACCGCCGGCGGGCGCGGGCTGGGGGACCTCTTCGACGGTCATGCCGGGTGGTACGAACGCCTCGGGGGGCAGGTCGGCGGGCGCCTTGCCGGGCACGTCGGCAGGCATGCCGGCAGACACCTCGGCGGCGGAGTGCGCACCGGGGTCCTGCTCGAGGATGCGGTCGCAGGCGCGGTCGGCGAACGCCGCGATCGTCAGGGACGGGTTGGCGCCCACCGGGCCGGGCAGCGCGGCGCCGTCGAGGACGTACAGGCCCGGCAGGCCGAAGACCTCGCCGAAGGAGTCGCAGACGCCCTCGGCCGGGTGGCGGCCCATCGGGGCGCCGCCCAGCGGGTGCACGGTGATCACCCGGTGGGACCACCACAAGGGGTTGTCGCGGAACTCCGCGCCCAGTTCCTCGCCCAGGTCGCGCATGACCGACCGGACGCGCTCGAAGTAGCGCAGCGAGGTCTGTACGGTCCAGTCGATGTCGAGGTAGCCGCGGCGCAGGCTCATCCGGCCGTCGGGCACGTCGCGGCCCATGCCGAGGAGCGGCAAGGACGTGTCGGAGAACTCGGCCGGCCCCAGCAGCAGGGACAGCTGGCGGCCGATGTTGCTCTGCGGGTCGTGTCCCAGCCGCGCCCGCAACCGGTGCAGGGCGAAGGCGAGCGCGCGGCGGGTGCTTCCGGGCATCTGCGCCGTCTCGCTGAGCCAGTCGAGGAACGTGGGGTAGCCCGCGTCCTGGACGTAGAAGCCGCGCCCCGACGATCCGTCCTCGTCGAGCTCGTCGCCGACGCGGACGGCGCTGGTGATGACCGTCCCGGTGCTGCTCCGCAGCCGGCGCGGCCCGGGCGGGCCGCTGCCGTCGCCGCCGGTGGCGTGCAGCAGCAGTCCCAGCAGGTCGCCGTTGCCGCAGAACCGGGTGCCCAGAGCGCTGCTGATGCCGCGCAGTGCGGCGCGGTTGCGCAGCAGCAGGTAGGTCGATCCGAAGGTGCCGGCCGCGAGCACCAGCCGGCGGCAGGCGATCCGGTGGACGGGGAGTTCGCCGGTGGCGGTGGGACGGCCCTCGCGGCCGGGCTCGTGGACGACGTAGCGGACCTCGTAGCCGCCGCCGGGGCGGGGCGCGAAGCCGCGCACCTCGCAGCGGGTGCGGATGTCGGCGCCGTGGTGCCGGGCGGCCGACAGGTAGGTGTGGTCGAGCGTGTTCTTGGAGCCGAAGTTGCAGCCGGCGTCGCACTCGCCGCACATGCGGCAGGTGCTGCGCGGCAGGCCGTGGAGGTTGCCGTAGGAGGGTTCGGCGATCTGCGCGCCGGGGACGGGCGCCGCACCGGGGCGCGGCGCGAAGGAGACCGCGAGCGGCGGCCGCCACACGGGCAGGCCGAGACGCCCCGCGGCCTCGTGCATCGCGACGGTCTTGGGCGTGTCGGCGTAGGGGTACGGCGTGGCGCCGAGCATGTCCTCGACCCGGTCGTAGTGCGCGTCGAGGTCGCACCGGCTCAGCGGCCAGTTCTCGTAACCGCCGCCCGGCAGCGGCGACTCGTGCACGAACCAGCGTTCGTCCTTGCGCAGCAGGACGTTGGCGTAGATGAGCGAGCCGCCGCCCAGGCCGCTGGAGACGACGCCTTCGAGGCCGCGGAAGGACCAGATGTCGAAAAGGCCGTGCATGCCCGCGCTGGGGTCCCAGAAGTTGCGGGACATGTCGGCCGGGGCACGGGCGAAGCTGCCGGGCGGGTACGGCTTGCCCCGCTCCAGCACCACCACGGACCGGCCGCCCTCGGCGAGGCGGTACGCGGTGACCGAACCCCCGAAGCCCGAGCCGACGACCACGACGTCGGCGGTCTCCACGGCTGATGGGCTCACGAGCCGGTCGTTTGCCATCGGTGCTCCCTTGCGGGGCTCCTCCGAAAGGCCCGGTGGAATCTGACGGGCCTCTAGGGCAATCTTCGCGCCGGTGAAACAAGCGGGCAAATCGTAGTGGGAGTCGCTGCCCCGCAGCGCGAGCCCGTCCCCGGGGCGTCCCCTCAGGCCCGGGGCCCGCGGAGGACGGTGACACGGGCGCCGGCGGTGAGCAGCGTCGCCGCGGCGACGCACCCGGACGTCAGGGCCGCCGTCACCATGTCCGTGACCAGGAGCAGCGTGAGGGCCAGGGCGGACGCGGTGACCGTCCCCAGGAGGGTCCAGGTGAGGAAGACCCGCCGGGAGGCCCCGGCACCGGGACCTCCCGGCCGGGAGGCCGGGCGCAGCGCCGCCCAGCAGGCCTCCGACTCCCGCCTCTCCCTGGCGAGGTGAGCGCGGGCCCGGGACCGCAGCAGAACTCCCGCCGCGGCCCCGCCGCCCGCCACCGTGCACAGGGCCTGCCACGGCGCCGGGCCGAACAGCAGCAGGGCGACGCCGGCGAGGGCGGCCCACTCGGTCACGCAGGCCCGGGCGGCGAGCCGCCCGGAGCGCGGGCGGTCGTCGCCGGCCCGCAGGTCCGCGACGGCGGGCAGGTACCAGGCACTGCCCGCCAGGGTGACCGCCGTCGCTCCGACCGCCAGGACGATGTGGGACATGCGCTTTCTCCTCGGAGGGGTTGCCACGGGACGCGGCAGACGGGGGAGGGAAGGGAGGAAGGGGGAGGAAGGAGGAGGAAGGGACGCGGGGAGGAGGCCTCAGTGCTGAGCCGGCTCCAGCGCGGCGACTTCGGGGTGGTGCAGGTCGAACGCCGGGGATTCGGAGCGGATGCGCGGCAGGCTGCGGAAGTTGTGCCGCGGCGGCGGGCAGGAGGTCGCCCACTCCAGCGAACGGCCGTAGCCCCACGGGTCGTCGGCCTCGACCTTCTTGCCGTACTTGGCCGTCTTCCAGACGTTGTAGAAGAACGGCAGCAAGGACAGGCCGAGCAGGAACGAGCCGATCGTGGAGACCGTGTTGAGCGCGGTGAAGCCGTCGGCGGCGAGGTAGTCGGCGTACCTGCGGGGCATCCCCTCGGCGCCGAGCCAGTGCTGCACCAGGAAGGTGGTGTGGAAGCCCACCGTGAGGGTCCAGAAGGTGATCTTGCCGAGCTTCTCGTCCAGCATCCTGCCCGTGAACTTCGGCCACCAGAAGTGGAATCCGGCGAACATCGCGTAGACGACCGTGCCGAAGAGCGCGTAGTGGAAGTGCGCGACGACGAAGTACGAGTCGGAGACGTGGAAGTCCAGCGGGGGCGCGGCCAGGATGACGCCGGTCAGCCCGCCGAAGACGAACGTCATCAGGAACCCGGTGGCCCACAGCATCGGGGTCTCGAAGGACAGCGAGCCGTTCCACATCGTGCCGATCCAGTTGAAGAACTTCACCCCGGTCGGGACCGCGATCAGGAAGGTCATGAAGGCGAAGAACGGCAGCAGCACGCCACCGGTCACGTACATGTGGTGCGCCCACACGGTCACCGACAGGCCGGCGATCGAGATCGTCGCCGCGATCAGGCCCCAGTAGCCGAACATCGGCTTGCGGGAGAAGACCGGGATGACCTCGGAGACGATGCCGAAGAAGGGCAGTGCCAGGACGTAGACCTCCGGGTGGCCGAAGAACCAGAAGAGGTGCTGCCACAGCAGGGCGCCGCCGTTGGCCGGGTCGAAGACGTGGGAGCCGAACTTGCGGTCCATCTCCAGCGCGAACAGCGCGGCCGCCAGGACGGGGAAGACCAGCAGGATGAGCAGGGCCGTCAGCAGCATGTTCCACGTGAAGATCGGCATGCGGAACATCGTCATGCCGGGCGCGCGCATGCAGATGATCGTGGTGATGAAGTTGACGGCGCCCAGGATGGAGCCGAAGCCGGACAGGGCCACCCCCATGATCCACATGTCGGCGCCGACCCCGGGGGAGTGCACCGAGTCCGACAGCGGCGCGTACGCGAACCAGCCGAAGTCCGCCGCGCCCTGAGGGGTGAGGAAACCGGCCGCCGCTATCAGGGAGCCGAACAGGAAGAGCCAGTAGGCGAGCATGTTCAGCCGGGGGAACGCCACGTCCGGCGCGCCGATCTGCAGCGGCATGATCCAGTTCGCGAAACCGGTGAACAGCGGCATCGCGAAGAGCAGCAGCATCACCGAGCCGTGCATCGTGAAGGCCTGGTTGAACTGCTCGTTCGACATGATCTGCGTGCCGGGACGGGCGAGTTCCGCCCGCATCAGTAGGGCCATGAGGCCGCCGACGATGAAGAACACGAACGCCGAGACGAGATAGAGCGTTCCGATCTTCTTGTGGTCGGTGGTCGTCAGCCACTCCACCATCGGGCTGCGGGGAGCCTTGACGGCTCCCGCACCGACCACGGGACGCCCGTCCACGGGCTCCCTGCCCTTCGTACCCACCGTGTCCACTGGTCGCGGACCTCCGCTCTCGTGTTGCTGAAGACGACGGCGGGGAAGGGCTCCGTGCGAGACGAGAGCCGTTGCTCTTCCCGGCCGCGGTCACATGATCAACGGGAGGGGAGGGGCGGCGGATGAGCCGGAAGGGCCTTCGCGCGTGGGCCGTTGGTCCCGGTATGGTCCCGGATGCCGGGCCCGGATCGGTCCCTGTACGGTCCCCATGTGGTCCCTGTACGGTCCCTGCGCGACCCTTGTGCGGTCCCGTCAGAGCAGGAACCGCCAGGAGGACCGGAACCGGGCCGCGATGAGAAGGGCGATGAGGAGACACCACGTCACCGGTACCGCCCAGAGCCGGCGGCGGTGGCGCGTCCGGCGCCGGGCGGGGCGTCCGCCGCCGTGGACCGTGCGCCGCCCTGCGGTACGCCCTCGCGAACGGCGCCGGCCGGCCAGAAGACCGTCACCGGGATGCTGCGGGCGCGGGCGAAGGCCACGAGGTGCGCCGTGGCGTCCCGTCCGTCGGACGGCGAGCCGTCCCACACCGCCACCACCTGCCTGCAGGACCTGATCAACTGCTCGTCGGCGCTCACGGAGGCGTCCCGGTCGGCCGGATCGTACGGCAGCAGCCGTACGTGCTCGGCCAGGACCAGCAGCTCACCGGCCGCCACGCGGTCGCGCGGGGGGAGCACGCCGGCACCCGGCGCCGGCGCGGGCAGCAGCACGACGAGCTTGCGGCCCGCCTTGCGCACGGCCCGGCCCGCCACCACGGGCAGGCCCGCTCCGGCACGGACGAGCACCGACGTCTCCGTGGTGCAGCGCTTCAGCAGATCGCACAGATCGGCCGCGAGCGAGGTGCCCGCGTCCAGGTCCCGGTGCCCCACCACAGCGATCACCCGTCGACTCCGTTCGCTCTCGTCACACCCTCGGCACGTGGTGCGCGCCGGGTGTGCCCGCCCGCTCCCGGAACCCGGGCCGCCGATGCAGGGACGGCACACCCGGCCGCCCCGCAAGAAGATCGCCAAGGACCCCGCCACGGAAAGGGCCGAACGGCCCCCCGCCCCGGGGCCGGTGGGGCACCCTCGACGCTCCTCGCCCTGCTGTCAGTGACGGCTCGTCGGCGGTTCGGGCAGCCAGTCGTGAGCCGGGTCGTACTCCAGCCAGCGGCTGCGGCCGGCTTCTCCCGCGCAGGCGGCGACGAGGCCGTCCAGCCCCGGGTGTTCGTTTCCGTTGCGCCACAGCAGAGACCAGGCGTAGAGCGGTGTGGGGTCGACCAGCGGGACGGAGCGCAGCCCGGGGAGCTCCGGCAGGGGTACGTCGGCGGGCAGCAGTGAGAAGCGGTCCGGGGCTTGTGCCACTTCGCCGAGGAAGTGGACGAGCCCGAGGTTGACGCTCGCGGCCCTGTCCCGGATGCCGAACCGTTCGGCGAACTGGTGGAGGAAGTCGAGCCGGTCCAGCGCACCGGGTGACCACAGCACGCTGCCGCGCAGCTGTTCCGGCCGCAGTGCGGACTCGGCCGCCAGCGGGTGGTCCGTGCTCAGTACGGCGTCCACCGGTTCGAGGCGGACGAGGCGGTGCGTCAGCTGCGCGTGCAGCGGGGGATGGACCCGGCCGAAGGCCGCGTCGATGTCGCCGTGCATCAGCGCCGCCGTGACCGACGGCAGGTCGCGCCCGTGCCCCGGCACCAACTCCCCGGCCCGCCCGGCGACCTGGGCCAGCGTCCGCATCGGCGCGTAGAGGTGCCCCCAGACGTCGACCCGCAGCGGGCGGTCCTTCCCGAGAGCCGCCGCGACCGCGGCGTCGGCGGCGGCCACGGTCTGCCGGGCCGGTCGCAGAAAGCGCCGGCCCGCCTCGGTGAGGTGCACCCCGCCTCCGGCGCGCCGGAACAGCGCGGTGCCGAGCAGGGTTTCCAGCCGTGCGATCCGCTTGGACAGCGCCTGCTGCGAGATGGCGAGCGTGCCGGCCGCCCGCCCGAAGTGCAGTTCCTCGGCGGCGCGAACGAACGCGCGTACCTGCGCCACGTCGAGATCCATGGCTCCCACCATAGGTGACAACCAATGGTTGTCGACTGTGCTCGTCCGTTGTTGGATCACCCGGCGCCCGGAGCGGTTGCATAACCGGCATGCACAGACTGATTCCCACGGGGGACGCGGCGCGTCCGGTCGCCTTCGCCGAGGTCCCCCAGCCCGTCCCGGAGCCCGGTGAGGCACTGATCAAAGTCGAGGCGTTCGCGCCGAACCGGGGCGAGACGTTCCTCCTCGAACAGCCCCGGGCGGGATATCTGCCCGGCAAGGACGTCGCAGGGCTCGTCGTACAGGCCGCGGCCGACGGCTCGGGCCCCGGCATCGGCACCCGCGTGGTCGGGCACCCGGCGCAGGGCGGCTGGGCCGAGTACGCCGCCGTGCCCACGCACTCGCTCGCGGTGCTCCCGGACGGCATCGACAGCGTACGCGCAGCCGCCCTGCCCCTGGCCGGGATCACCGCCCTGCGGCTGCTGCGCACGGCCGGCTCCCTGACCGGCCGGCGCGTGCTCCTCACCGGCGCTTCGGGCGGCGTCGGCCACTACGTCACCGAACTGGCCGTCGGCGCCGGAGCCGAGCTGACCGTGGTGACGGCCACGCCGGAGCGCGGCGAGCGGCTCGCCGCACTGGGCGCCGAGGTGGTGCACGCCGTCGCGGCGGCCCGGGGACCGTTCGACGTCGTGCTGGAGTCCACAGGCGGACCGGATCTGCCCCTCGCCCTCGCGAAGGTGCGCCCGGGCGGCACGCTCGTCTGGTTCGGCCAGGCGAGCCGTACCCCGGTGACCCTCGACTTCTTCCAGCTGCTGAGCGGGCCCGAGCGCGTCACGATCCGGCACTTCCACTACGCGGGCGCCCCGTACGGATCCGACCTCGCGGCACTGGTGCGTCTCGTGGAGCAGGGCCGGTTGCATCCGGAGATCGGCCGGACGGCCGACTGGGCGGAGACGGCCGGCACCCTGGTCGACCTGAGAGAGCGCCGGATACGCGGCAAGGCCGTACTGCTGACAGGAGAAGGACGATGAGCGCCACCGAGTTCGCCGCGGCCCAGTGGACGCGCGCCACCGGCGCGGGCGTCGACCCCCACGAGTACCGGCGCGTCACCGACGCCCTCGCCTCCGTCGCCGACTGGGGGCCGTCCTTCCTGCGCACCGGACACGCCCACCTGGAGCGCGCGGAGGCCGCGGGATCCCCCGTCTCGGCGGGTGAGCACCTGCTGATGGCGGCCCGGTGGTTCCACCTCGCCACGCTCGCACCGTACGCGGAGGCCGCGCCGCCGCCGAGGCGGACCGGGCCCTGGGCAGAGCCCTCGCAGTGCTGGAGCCCGGCGCGCGGCGCGTGAGCGGCGAGGGATTCACCGGACTGCTGCGCGGCCCCGCCGACGCGCCCGGCACCGTGGTCGTCGTCCCCGGCCTGGACTCGGCCAAGGAGGAATTCCTCGACCTGGCGTCCGCGCTGCTGGCCAGGGGGCTGGCGGTGTTCGCGATGGACGGCCCCGGGCAGGGGGCGCTCGCCGCCACGACGACCCTCAGGCCGGACTACGAGCAGGTCGTGGGCCGGGTCGTCGACGCTCTCGGCGCCGAACGCATCGGGCTCGTCGGCCTCAGCCTGGGCGGCTACTTCGCGGCCCGGACCGCGGCACTGGAGACGCGCGTGGCGGCGGTCGCGACCGTCAGCGGCCCCTTCCGCCTCGACTGGGCGGAACTGCCCCCTCCGGTGAAGGAGATCATGGCCCGGCGCACCGGAGGGGCCGACGCCGCCCGCGAGTTCGCCCGCCAGGTGGACCTCTCCGCCCTGGCCCCGCGCATCGCGGCCCCGCTGCTGGTCGTGGACGGGGGCCGGGACGTCATTCCCGGCGCGACGAACGGCGAGCCGCTGGCCCGCCTGGCACCGCACGGCACCTATCTGTCCGTGCCGCACGGCGATCACCTCCTCGGCAACGCGCGGCCCGACTGGCTGTCCCGCCTCGCCGACCACATCGCGAACACCCTGATCGGAGGGCGGGAATGAACCGCTTCACCGGGGACCCCGGAACCAGGTGATTCCGGGGTCCCGGGAATCAGGCGGGAAGGGCGTCGACGGTGGGGACGACGACGCCGAACAGGTCGGTGATGGTGGTCAGGGCGGCGGTCTGCAGGGCCGCGGCGGGCAGGACGGTGCCGTCGGGTGCGGTGAGGGCGCGGGTGGCGGTGGCTTCGGCGACGACGGTGGGCCGGTAACCGAGGTTGAAGGCGCCCTGGGCCGTGCAGCTGACGCACATGTGGGTCATGAAGCCGCCTATGACGAGGTCCTTGCCGCTGCCCGGGGCGGCGCCCAGGCCGGTCAGGGTCTTCTCCAGGTCGGTGAGGTGGAAGGAGTCGGGGAACTGCTTGACCACGACCGCCTCGCCGTCCACCGGAGCGACCTCGTCGCTGATGGCGCCGATGCGGGCGCGGATGTCGTAGGGGGTGTTCTCGCCGCCGTCGTTGATGACGTGGACGACCGGGATGCCCGCGGCGCGGGCGCGCTCCAGGAGGCGGGCGCCGGCCGCGAGGGCTTCTTCGGCGCCTTCCAGGGCCATGACGCCGCTGCGGTAGGTGTTCTGGAAGTCGACCATGATCAGGACGGAGTCGCCGAGCGCGGGCGGCCGGCTGTCCAGACCGATGACGTCGCGCAGGGTCGTGGAGGGCTGGTTGCTGCTCATGGGATGCCTTTCGTAGGGGAGTGTCGTAAGGGAATTCCGTCAGGGAATTTCGCAAGGGAACGAGGCAGGGCGGAGCCACCCGCCTTGCCCGAGTGGGCAATGGGGCTGTCGGTGGGTGGGGCTGTCAGGCGGTCCGGGTGCGGAAACGGCGGCGGTACGCGGCGGGGGTCGTGGCGAGCTGCCGCCTGAACGCCCGGTGCAGGGTCTCCACCGAACCGAGCCCCGCCGCGGCCGCCACCTGGTCGAGCGGGTCGTCGGTGGTCTCCAGCAGACGCCGGGCCACCTCGACCCGGGCGGCCTCGACGTAGGCGGCGGGACCGGCGCCGGTCTCCTGTTTGAAGACGCGGGCGAAGTGCCGCTCGCTCAGGCACATCCGGGCCGCCAGCACCTCCGCGGACAGGTCCTCGTCGAGGTGATCGGCGATCCACAGCCGCAGCTCGTCGATGTCGCGGCGGGCGGAGGCGGGCCGGCTGAGCGGCACGGAGAACTGGCTCTGCCCGCCCTGCCGCTTGAGGTACATCACCAGCTGCCGGGCCACCGCCAGTGCGACATCCTCGCCCAGGTCCTCGGCGACCAGGGCGAGCGCGAGGTCCAGGCAGGCGCTGATGCCGGCGCCCGTCCACAGCTGGCCTCGGTCGGCCCGGACGAAGATCGGATCCGGGTCGACCGTGACGGCCGGATGGTCGGCGGCGAGCTGGGCGGCGGTCGACCAGTGCGTGGTCGCCGTCTTCCCGTCCAGCAGCCCGGCGGCCGCCAGGACGTGCGCACCCACGCACACCGACGCCACCCGCCGGGCGTGCGCGGCGGTCTCCTTCACCCACGCGACGACATCGGCGTCGATCCGGGCCGTGGGACCGTCGTCGGTCATGTCGACCGCGCCGGGCACCAGGAGGGTGTCCACCTGCCCGCCGACCTCGCCGAAGGCCAGATCAGCCAGCAGCCGCACACCCGCCGACGTCCGCACCCCGCCGGCGGCCGGCCCGGCGAGGCGGACCTGGTAGCCGGCGCGGCCTGCGGTCTCCCGGTTGGCCAGCGCGAAGACCTCGGCCGGGCCGGTGACGTCGAGGAGATCGACATCGGGGAAGACCGCGATGACGACACGGTGAGGAAGGGGCATGACCCCATCCTCACCTCCGGCACCGATGGCCGCAATGACGGCGATCTGTCACATCCGGACATGCACCCATGCCGTCGGTGAAGCGAATCCGCCCACCGTGCCGGGCGTCGAACCGCGGCACGGCAGGCGGAATTCGGGGGCGGGCAGGCGGAACTGTGTCTGCTCACAGAACGACGTCTGCTTGCAGAACGGCGTCTGCTCACAGAACGGTGTCTGCTTACAGTTCGCAGTTCACTTTCATGCCGCCGTTGACGGAACAGACGTCGAAGCCGGCGCCTCCGTCGACGATGCCGCCGTTGTTGTCCAGGACCGTGATGACGTCGTTGTCGTTGCCGCCGTTCACGCGACCGCGGTTGACGACCACGGAGATGTTGTCGTTGCCGCCGAGGCCGTTGACGGTGTCGGTGACGCCGACGAAGGAGCACCGGATCGTGTCCGGCCCCGCCGTGCCGTTGATGACGGTGCCGAATGCGGGCACGCCGTTGACCGTGCACAACGCCGCCGCGGCAGCCCCGCCGGAGCGGGGGGCGTCTGCGTGGACGGGGACGGTCAGCAGCGCGGCGGGGAGGGCTGCCGTGGCGGCCACTGCGGCAAGTCGGCCGATTCGGCGGCGAGTTGTCGTACGCGCGCGGGCTGAGTTTCTCCTCGTGTCGTCCATGACGAGCACGTTCCCTTCATGAGAAGGACCTTCCGGCTTTAAGCGGAGCCGGACTCTCCTCGTAAACTTCCGCAAACGCGACACGCGAAAACGATACGAATGCTACTCGAAAGAGTGAATTGAGGAATTCCCTGCAGGGGAACTCCTTTGGGTGAACGCGACGGCCGGATGCGAAGGCTTTGACGAATGCTCTCAACGGCCGGACGCTGCGCGCCGGTCACTTCTCCAGCAGTGGACGCAGCTGAGCATGAGCCCATCCGCTGAGCCGGGTGGGAGTGGTGGTGAGCAGGTCGCGGGGCTGCTCGGGCACCAGGCCGCGCGATCCGGTGGTCATCCCGACGATGCCCTCCACCGCCGAAGGAGGCAGCCCGGCCGCGCGCAGCGCGTCCCGGGTCGCTTCGTCGCCGACGTGGTCGAGCCGGATCGGGTACCCGAGCGCATCGGTGAGGATCCGTGCGACCTGATCGAAGGCGAGGTCTTCCGGCCCGTGCACGGCCTGGACCACCCGGCCCTGCCAGGCGTCGCTCAGCAGCCGGGCCGCGACCACGTCTCCGATGTCGCGCGGATCGACCCACGGCATCGGGCGGCCGGGATCGAACGCCGTGGTCAGGACGCCGCGGGAGAGACCTTCGAGGTCGAACAGGAGGTTGGTGAAGAAGTACGCGCACCGCAGGTGCAGCACATCCGCTCCGGTGGCATCGAGTTGTTCCTCGATCCCGGCCAGGGCGTCGATGTGCCCGACCCCGTGCCGCTTCTCCGCGCCGATACTGCTCAAGAACACCACCCGCCGCACATCGCCGACCCGGGCTGCCTCCACCAGCGGCGCGGCGGTCCGCAGCGAGGTCTCGATCGGATCCGCCGCCGTGTGCGGCGTGGGATCGACCCAGAAGACGGTTCCCGCTCCCGCCACCGCCTCGCGGACGAATCCGGCGTCCGTCAGGTCACCCCGGTGCACATCGGCCCGCGCGCGGGTCGCCTCGTCCAGACGGGCCGGGTCACGGACAAGGACGTGGGGACGGACGCCGGCCTGGAGCAGCAGCCGCACCACGCGCGACCCCACGTGTCCCGTCGGTGTGGTGACCACGATGCTCATGGAAAACATCCCTTCGTGCACGGCACTGGTCGTGTACGGCACTGGCGTTCCCCGCACTCTAGAGCTCCGCGTGACCGCAGTCGCCGCAACGGGCAGGCGCGCACCGGCGAGCCGGCCGTTTCCCACGCGGCCGGCGCGGAGCCGCGCCCCCTTCTCGCCCGGTTTCCGCCAGGCTCCCCGGGCGCAGTATCGGGAGGGCGGCAACTGCAGAGGGGGAGACCATGACCGTGATCGTCGGACTCGTCCACAACGAGCGGGTGCACCTGGGCGGGGATTCGGCCGGTGTCGCCGGCCTCAGACTCACCGTCCGCCGGGACCCGAAGATCTTCCGCAACGGCCCCTACGCCCTGGGCTTCACCACCAGCTTCCGCATGGGCCAGCTGCTGCATCACGCGTTCAAGGCGCCCAAGCCCAAGGGCGACCTGGACCACTTCATGACCACCGTCTTCGTCGACAAGCTGCGCACGTGCCTCAAGAACGGCGGTTGGTCGCGCAAGGACTGCGAGCAGGAGCAGGGCGGGACGTTCCTCGTCGGCATATACGGTCGCCTGTTCGCCGTCTACGCCGATTACCAGATAGCCGAGCCCGCCGACGGGTACGCGGCGGTGGGGTGCGGGGACGAGTTCGCGCTCGGCGCTCTGCACGCCACCGCGAACCTGGACCTCAAACCACGTAAGCGCCTCGCTCTGGCTCTCGCGGCCGCAGGCCACCACAGCGCCGGAGTCTGCGAACCGTTCAGGTACGTCACCGCGCGAAAGCTCTCCCCCTGATCAGGAGGGCTCATGCCGTGGTCCGGGCCGGTGCGGCCGCTACCGGCCCGGACCCGAGCGGGTGATCGTGCTGAGGGCCTGGTGGAGGACGGTGGTGGAGTCGCCGGGCGGGCGGCTGCACCAGCGGGCGCCGACGTGGCCGTCGGGGCGGACGAGCAGCGCTCCGTCCGGGCCGAGGTCGCAGGAGCCGGCGTGTTCCCCGGGAAGGGGCTCGATCCGGAGCGGCCAGGGCGCGGTGGCGGTCCGCTGCCCCCAGGAGGGGGGATCCGGAGTGAGCAGCGTGAACCGCTCGCCGACCGCGTCGAGCGTGGAGCGGCTGCGTGCGAGCCAGAGGTGCGGCATGCGGTGGCCGGGCTCCGTGCTGGGGACGTAGTTCGTGCCGGTACCGACACCGGTACCGGCCGGCTCGGGCGGGGCGCCGGCATCGGCGAGGACGGCGGCGGAGCGGTAAGCGGCACCGAGGACGAGACCGAGTTGGGCGAAGTACTGCTCCGACCAGGGGAGCTCGATCCGGACCGACGACGCCGTTCCGCCCGTCCGCAGCTGCTCGCGGCGCCGGCTCTGCACTTCCATCATGAGGTGCGTGTTGGCCACCGCTTGCCGGAGAGTCCGGTGGGCCACGGGCTGTCGTTCCGTCTCGTAGGTGTCCAGCAGGTCCGTTCCGGCCCACCCGTGGAGGACGCCCGCCAGTTTCCAGCAGAGGTTGTGCACGTCGGCGATGCCGGTGTTCATGCCCAGGCCGCCGGTGATGGGGATCGCGTGTGCGGCGTCACCGGCCAGCAGGACCCGGCCGTGGCGGAAGTGTTCGGCGACGATCGCGTTCATCGTCCAGTGCTGAACGCGCAACACCTCGGCCCGTACCTCTGTGCCGGGGCCGAGGGCACGTGCGACGAGACCGGCCCAGTCGGCGTGTGCGGCGTCTTCGGGGGTGGGGGCGAACCAGGCCCAGCCTCCTTCCGGGTAGAGCGGCGCGAAGACTCCATGGGGGGTGAAGTAGACCCCGGCGGGCTGATCGGCGCACCAGCGGCTGAGGTCGGCGTCGAACACGACGGTGGTGAAGCCCGCCATCGCGCCGGGGCCGGTCGTGCCGATTCCCAGCTGCTGCCGGACGGTGGAGTTCGCGCCGTCGGCGGCGAGTACGTAGCGGGCGCGCACGCGCGTCTCCTGGCCGCTCCGGTGGTCGGCGAGGACGGCCACGATGCCCTCGGCCTCCTCGGCCTCCTCGGCCAGGCCGATGAGTTCGGCCCCGAACCGCAGCGGGGCGTCCGCCGCGGCGCGCAGGGCGGGTTCCAGCCGGTCCTGTGAGGTGACCACACCGGTCACGGGACTCTCGGGTACCGGGGCGTTGATCCCGACCATGGCCGCTGTGGCGAAGTCACGGTCCTGAAGGGTGTCGCGGAAGCGGATGCGCCCGTACTCCGGTGCGAACGCCCCGGCCGTGATCGTGGCGGCGAGCCCGAGCTGCCGGTAGATCTCCATCGAGCGGACGTTGACCAGCCGGGCCCGGGGGAAGGGGGACAGCTCGGCGTGCTTCTCGACCAGCAGTGCTCGTACGCCCCAGCGTTCCAGGAGCGCCCGGGCGGTGAGCCCGACGGGTCCACCGCCGACGATCAGTACCGGCACCTCGGCGTCTGCCACGGGCATGTCGGGCTCCTCCTGCTCGCCCTGAGTGTCACCCGGTCCCCGTCAGCCCGGCAAGGTGCGGAAGGGCGTGCAGGCACCGGGGGGACGGCCTCCGTGCTTGCTCAGGAAGGCGAGGATGTCGCACGAGGACCGGCCGAGCACGTCGTCGTGCCCGCTGCCCGGATAGGTGCGTTCGGTGATCGCCGTGGAGCCGAGCGCGCGGAGGTTGGCGGCGACCTGCGCCGACCACTGGGCCGGCACGTCGAGGTCGTTGCCGCCCTGGATGATCAGCAGAGGGCTGCGGACCGCGGTGCGGTCGGGGTTGCCGTAGGCGGCCATGGTGCGGCCCAGGGCGGTGAGCCGGGCGGAGCCGAGCGGGATGGCCTGCTCCGAGGTGGTGCGGATGAGGCCGGGATGCGGGTCGTTGATGCACTCCTCGAACACCTGCGAGGCGGTGCGCATGGCAGAGGGGCCGAGCAGGCGCGGGAGGCCGACGGACGGGTCGGTGGCGTTCAGGCCCGCCAGCGAGTAGAGGGCGAAGGTGAGCTGCCCGGGGTTGTGCGCGGCGATGACGCCGGGAAGCATCACGTTCAGGTGGCTGGCCGGCGCGATGGCCACGGCACCGCCGAAGCGCAGGTCCGGGGCTCTCTTCGCGGCGTTGGCGGCGAAGATCGAGGCCTGGCCGCCCTGGGAGTGGCCGACGGTGAACCACGTCGGCGCGAGGTCCGGGACCAGCCGGCGGGCAGCGGTGACGCTGTCGACCACCGCGTTGCCCTCGTCGGCGCCGACCAGGTAGGTGTGCATGCCGGGAGTGCCGAGGCCGGGGTAGTCCGTCGCCGTGACCGCGTAACCGGCCTTGAGGAAGGCGGCGATCTCCTGCGCGTAGGCGTTGTAGCCGAGGTTGGCCGCGTGCGACGGCGCGCACGTGTCGGCGACGCCGGTGGTGCCGTGCGCCCAGGCGACGACGGGCCGGCCGCCGGGCGGCGGCGGCCCGGGCGGCACGAGTACGACGCCGCTGACGGGAACGTCCGCGTCGTGGGCGTTCCGCGAGTGGTACAGCACGGTCCAGCGCCGGGCACCTGCGATCCGCGCGTCGGTGCCGTGGTCGTTGGCCCCGATGAGGGTTCCGGGCGCCGCGGGCGGCAGGGGCTGCGGTACTTGATAGGTGCGGCCGGTGATACCGACGCCCGGCAGGGCCCCTCCGGCGGCACCGGGACCGGCACCAGGACCGGCGCCGCGCGCGGGTTGCTCGGGGGAGCGGTCGGAACACCCCCCGGCGGCGAGCGCCGCAGCGACGCCCAGGGCGATCAGCACGCGCGGCCAGCGGCTCCCATGGCGCGTCCGCGGTCGGGCTATGTCGGGGTCGGCACTGGATATGTCCACGGCACGCACTCCTCCGGCCTGCGATATGACACGCGACTCAGCGTCGCATCGGGCGCAGGGCCGCGCAGGCGGGGCGCGTCCAGGCAGGTGACAGGCGGAACAGGTCGTCACCTGCCTGGTTCGTGCGTGCCGGGGAGGGAACCCGTAGGCGCCCTCCTGCCTTGTGGCGGCGCGGCCGTCACTCCCGGGCGCTGATGAGCTGGGCCACCCTGGAACTGGTCAGCTCGGTGGCGAGCACACTGTGCTCCAGCGGCAGCAGGCGGTGCGCCTTGCACAACTGCGTCGGCAGTGCCGCGTACTCCTCCCCGGTGACGCGGGTCCAGGACGAGTCGAACCGTACCCGGATGATGAGGTCGCGTGCCTGCTCGGAGACGATCGACGACGCCAGCAGCCACAGCCCCGGCCCGCGCGCCGTACCGCGTGGGTCGAACGCCAGGTGCAGCAGCCACGCCGACCGGCCCACCGGGCTGCTCAGCCGGTGCCAGACGATCCGCCCGTCCGCGTCGATCCGGCCGAACGTGCCGGTCCCCTCCTTCGCCGTGCCGAGGAGCACCACCCAGAGCCCGCCGGGGCCGCTGATCAGCCCGACCGGGGTGCTGCCCCGCTCCGCCGGGACGGGGAGCTGCGACGTGCGTCCGGTGCGCGGGTCGATGCGCAGCAGGGAGCTCGCGCCGTCCTGGCTGACGTAGAAGTCACCGCTGACGGGGTGCTGCGCGGCGAAGATGGGGTGGGGTTTCGCGTCGAAGAGGCGGTGGCGTCCGGGACGCGTGTGGTCCAGGGCCAGGACCTGGTCGCTCCCCTTCAGGGTCACCCACAGGGTGTCCCCGTACTCGTTGACGTAGTGAGGCCCCCGGCCACCGCCCGGAACCGCGATCTCTCGTTCGATGCGCGGGGCGGCGTCGGGGGAGTCCGCCCGCGGATCCACCAGCAGCAGACGGTCGGCGCCCTCGTGCGTGGCCCAGATCCGACCGGGGTGGTGCGAGGAGACCGCCAGTCCGTGCAGCATCGCGTCGGAGGAGCCGAGCGGGAACGCCTTGGCGGCCGTCACCTGCTCGGTACGGGGGTCCAATGCGAGCTTCACCAGCCGGCTGTTGGACATCTGGGACACGAGGACCATCGGCCGGTCCGGGATTTTGACGATCTCGTGGGTTTCCTCGGCGGGCGGCAGCTCGTACTCCACCACCGTCCGCCGGGGCGGGCCCGCCGGCGGGGAGCCGGCGCCCTCGTACCGCGGGGCCGCGGTCGCGGTGCACGGCGCCCCGAGCAGCGTTCCGGCTGCTGCGAGGCTGCCCAAGGACATCAGTCGGCTGTGAAAGGTGCGGCGGTCCAAGCGGCTCTCCTGGTGGGCGCGGCGCTGCGGGTCTGCGACGCGCCCATGCAAGCGGCCCGTCGGATCATCGGATGACGGATCCGGCGGATTCCCCCGTGTGGGTGATTCAGAACGCGCCGCCGGGCCGCGCCCGGCGGCGGTTCCCCGCAGAGACCGAGGAGCGCAAGGTCCCGTTGAGACGGGTCAGGCGCGCACGGTGTACCAGGCGCCGACGCCGCCGCAGCCGGTGCTCATGTACGTGGTGCTGCGGTATCCCGGAGGGATGGGGGAGCCGGCGCAGGCCCACTTGCCCGACGGCCGCCGGTCACCGGTCGCCGGTCGCCGCGGCGGTGGCCGTACCGGCCGTGGCTCCGCGGAGGACCGGGTCAGCCACAGGTGCCGGCCGGGCGGGTGCGGGTGACGAGGTCGGTGCGGCCGGTCGTGGCGTCGACCCAGATCACCTGCCGGCCGTCTGCGGAGGCGTGCGAGAGCTGTTCACCCCGGTTGCAGGAGACCCGTTCCCGTCGCGACCCGTCCGGGGAGAGCTGCCAGAGCCTGTCCAGTGCTTCGTAACGGAGTTGCGGGTCCGGTGCCTGCGGGTCCGGTGCCTGCGGGTCCGGCGCGCGGACGGAGACCGTCACCGCTTCGTCGGAGGCTGTCAGGCCGGTCCCGTACAGGGCGTCTTTGCCCGTGCCGGGGCTGATGTCGACGGTGCCCGTGCCGTCCAGGTCCGACCGGCGCACGGCGGTGGTGGGGTGGTCGTAGTCGTCGACGGCCAGCCAGAAGACGTGCTTGCCGGTGATGGCGGTCCCCGTGAGGTGGGCGGGGGTCCCGATCTGCTTCATCACGGTCCTCTTGCCGGTGGCGACGTCCAGGACCTCGGTGTCGTACCGCCAGTTGCCGTCCTCCGCGCGGTGCCAGGTGGTGAAGGCGATCCTGCCGTGGCTGAGGGACGGGTCGCCGGTGCTCGCCAGGCGTCCGGCGGAGCCCGGGTCCACGTACGTCGGGGTGTTCTCGCCCAGCCGCAGGTACACCACCCGGGAACCGGCACGGCGACGGTGGACCTGGAAGGTGACGACCTTCCCCTCCACGTGCAGCGAGGTGATGGCGAGCGCGTTGGAGAACAGCTTCTTGACGGGGCCTCCCGCGAGCGGGCGGGAGAGGATCTCCGTGGACCGTCCCCGGCGCGCCTGCCACACCACCGTCTTGCCGTCGGTGACCGGGTCGACGTGGTAGCGGCCGTCGTTGGGGCTGATGAGTTTCTTCTCGCCGGTCCCGTCGAGGCGCCCCGCCCAGACCGAGTAGGGCTCGGAGCCGTCGTCGCCGGACGTGGAGGCCGTCCACCAGCCGCCGCCCGCCCCGGTGCTTGTCCGGTCGTCGGTGTTGACCCGGCCGAGCAGCTGGTCGGAGTCCACTCCGAGCGCGAGTTCCCAGCCGGGGACGATGCCGTGGGCGTTGAAGGCGCGCTCGACCGCCTTGTACTCCCTGTCGGTGACCTTGAGGTCGCGGGCGGCGGCGAGGACGGCGGCCCGGCCCTCGGTGAAGCCGTCGAGCGGGCTCATGTACTGCGTGAGCGCGTTGTGGACGATCCTGTCGGCGAGCGTGCGGTCGATGTCCTCGCGGATGTCCCACAGGGCGCCTGAGAAGATCGTGGAGTTGAGGTGGATGCCGCCGTTGTCGGTGCCGATGCCCACGCCGGCGAAGGACTTGGACGTGGTCCGCCCGTCGTTCAGGTCACGCGCGGCACAGGCGCGCGGTTCCTTCTGCCGGCACAGCGTCTCGCCGAGCAGACCGGCGTCGGGGCTGTCCATGGCGGTGCCGCGCGCGTCGGTCTCGACGGCGTTGCCGAAGTAGTCGGCGAGGGCCTCTCCCAGCGCGCCGGACTGGCCTGCGGGCACGAGGTTCGCGGTGCTCTCGACGACGCCGTGCGTCAGTTCGCGCCCGACGACGTCGAGGGCGGCCGAGAAGGGCCGGTATTCGTCGTTGCCGCTCCCGTAGATCACCTTCTGGCCGTCCCAGAAGACGTCCGCGAAGGAGATCCCCAGGCCCACGAGGGAGTTCACGGCCGTGCCGCGGCCGTCCAGCCCGTTCCTGCCGTGGACGTCCTTGAAGTAGTCGTGGACCCGGCCCGCGGCCCAGTGCGCGTCGACCGCGCCGATCCCGGTGGCCTCGTCGCCGAAGTCGGCCGTGGGGGAGGAGAACTCCTTCAGGTCGGCCGGCCACGTCCGCCACACCTCGCCGTAATTCCGGCCGCGCGCGTCCCAGGTGGAAACGAGGTTCGTGTCCTCGCTGCCGCTGCCGTCGCCGGACCGGACGCGGGAACGGTCGCGCATCAGATACGCGTTGCGCTCCTCGTCCCGGGTCAGGTGCAGCTCGACCTTCGCGCCGTCCAGCCGGACACCGGAGCCCTTCGTCCCGCCGTCCCGCACGGCAGCCGTGCCCCGGCTGCCCTCGGCGCGGCGCTCCGGGGCCGTGGGTCCGGCGGTCTTGGAGCCCGCTCCGGCGGTCTTGGAACCTGCGCCGGGGACCGCGGAACGGCTGGGCGTCCTGAATGTCTTGATCCCGCTGTACTGGAGGACCGCATGGCCGGTCTGCGCCTCGATGTACACCTCGCGCAGCACCGGAGTCCCGGTGGCCGGGTCGGTGCCGCGGACCGTCACGTGGTGGGTGAGCACCCCCGTGCCCCGCGGCAGCACGACCAGGCCGTGGGCCGTGCCGGTGACCGGCTGCCCGGCCCCGCCGCCCCCGGGGCCTTCCCGGCCGTCCTCCTCGCCGCCGCCCTGGTCGTCGCGGGACGGGCGTACGGGGCCGAGCCGCTGCGTCACGGCGTCGACGGCCAGTTCGACGGCCAGGGGCGCGTCGATGCCGGGCTCGGTCGGGACGGTCAGCCCGGTGAAGTACCGGCCGGACGTGCCCGTGACGAACCGTTTGCCGCCGCTCTTCGCGTCCGTCGCGTCCATCCGGACGACGTACTGCCCTCCCAGGACGTCCACCCCGCGGTGCTTCTGCTGAAGACGCACGGTCTCCGAACCGCCGGTGGCGACGGTCTGCAAGGGCTTGAGATCCCGGTCGGGGCGGGCGATCCGGTGGCGGCTCTGCTGGTCGGCCAGGAACCGCAGCGCCGCGTCGGCGGCGTTCTTCGCCGCCGGGGCGGGCTCCCGGATGCCGGTCACCCAGGCGGGCGCTGCCATGCGCCGGTCCTGCGCGACGTCGCCCGGCCCCCTCGGTGCCGATGTCGTCGCCTCGGCCGGTACCGCGGAAACGACGAGTGCGGCGGTGCTGATCAGCGCCGCCGCACCGTACATGCCGTGTCGTGCTCTGTCTCTCCCTGATCGTGCCGTACGTAAGCTGCGTCTCCGCACGGTCCCCCCTCTGTGAGGTCTGGCCGGACTTATCCGGCGGCCGGAGTCGTTCCGGGCAGAGCCATGCAAACGCTGATGCGCACCGGCATCAATGTGGCGGACGAAAATGCAGAGGCGACTTTCGGACGACGACGCACAGGCGGGTCGGCCGCGCAGAGGCGGGCCGGCCGGGCACAGGCGGGCCGGCCGGGCCCGGCCGGACAGCCGGCCCGCTCACGCCGCCGGGCACGGCATTCCCCGGTACCGCTCGTCGATCTCCCTCAGCCGGGCCAGCTCCCGGCGCGCCGTCTCCACGTGGCCCAGATCGAGGCACATCGAGATGCGGCCGCAGATGTAGTGGAAGTCCTGGCGGTCACGGGCGGTCAGATGGCAGAGCCGGATGATGCGCGACCGGCAGACAGTGAGGGAGAGGCGGATCGTCGCCAGGTCGTCCCGGTGCTTCGACGACAGGAAGCCCCGCGCCAGGTCCTTCGCGTAGTCGTGGACCCGGGCGTCGGCATCGTAGTGGCTCGGGGCGGGCGGGAAGTGGGGGTGGCCGGCCCAGGCCTCCGCTTCGTGCGCGAGGTCGTCCGCCCGGCGCCGGGCCTCGTCGAGGTCGCCGCCCTCCAGCGCGCGCCGTGCGGACGCCGCCGTGTCGGCCACCCTCCGGCGTGCCGCGGCCGCGCTCTCGCCCCCGTCGCCGGCGCCCTCGCGCGCGTCACCGTCCCGGCCCGTGTCACCGTCTCCGTCGCCACCACCGGGATACCGCGAGACCAGGAAGCCCTCCAGCACGTCGACGTGCTGGAGCACCTCGCTCTTCTGCCACGCCTCGTCCATCTCCGCACACAGCGACACCCTCGGACCCGCCTCTCTCACGTACCGGTTTCTCCTCTCCGGAGCCGATGATTCCCGATGATTATGGGCTCACCCCGATACGGACCCGAGGGCTACCCCCACCCCGCATGGGTGGCTTCCCTGATGGTCTCGGCGGCCCTGATCAACAAGCATGTCCCGCATGGCACTTACGACCTCGCAGGTCTCCACCAAGCGCAAGGCCCTCCTGTTCGCCCTCGCCACGGCGACCGTGGCCACCGCCGTCGCCGCCTCCCCGGCGGCGGCCTCGCCCGCTGCCGGGCCCGGCACTCCGAAGGCCGGAACCACCCGACCCACCACCCCCGGCCTCGACTGGCACGACTGTCAGGCCGGCCTCGACGGCACCCACGACGGCATGCCCGGCGGCACGGAGTGCGCCACCCTCGCCGTCCCCCTCGACTACGGCAAGCCGGACGGCCGCACCGTCGGCATCGCCGTGTCCCGGATCCGCAGCGACAAGCCCACGGCCCGGCGGGGGACGCTGCTGGTCATACCGGGTGGGCCCGGGAGCTCGGGGGTCGACAGACTGGCCAGGAAGGGTGAGGCCCTGCGCAAGGAGACCGGCGGGACGTACGACCTCGTGAGCTTCGACCCGCGCGGGGTCGGGGACAGCACGCGGGCCGACTGCAAGCTCGGGGCGGACGATCTGGAGCCCGCCCACCTGCGTTCCTGGCCGCGGGCCGACGGGGACATCGGAGACAGCGTCGCGCGCAGCCGCCGCATCGCCGAAGCATGCGCCCGCAACGGCGGCGAGGTCATGCGGTCGCTGACCACCGCCAACGAGGTGCGCGACATCGAGAGCCTCCGCCGGGCGCTCGGCGAGGAGAAGCTGTCGGCGTGGGCGATCTCGTACGGCACGTACGTCGGGGCGGTCTACGCGCAGAAGTACCCGGAGCGCACGGACCGCTGGGTGCTGGACAGCAGCGGGGACCCGGACCCGGGCCGGGTCGCGCGCGGGTGGCTGGCGAACATGTCGGCGGCCGCGGACGACCGCTTCCCCGACTTCGCCCGCTGGGCCGCCGCGCCCGAGCGGGACGCGAAGCACCGGGTCGCCGCGCGCGCCGAGGACGTGCGGCCGCTGTTCCTCTCCCTCGCGAAGCGGCTCGACGGGGTTCCTGAGCGGTCGGCGGACGGCAAGGGGCAGCTCACGGGGAACCGCCTGCGCATGGTGATGCAGCAGGCGCTGTACTCCGACGCGGCCTTCGAGCAGTTCGCCGCGCTGGTCGTCACGGCCCGGGACGCGGGCGGCAAACCGGTCCCGTACGAGCTCCCGTCCGTCTCGTCGGCCGATGCGACGGTGAACATGGCGGTCGTCTGCAACGACGTGCACTGGCCGCGCTCGGTCCCGGAGTACGCGCGTGACGTCCGTGCCGACCGCATACGGCACCCCCTCACCGCCGGGATGCCCGTCAGCGTGACGCCGTGCGCGTTCTGGAAGGACCGGCCCGCCGGCAAGCCCACCCGCATCACGTCCGACGGACCGTCCAACGTCCTGATGGTGCAGAGCCTGCGCGACCCCGCCACGCCGTACCGCGGCGCCCTGAAGATGCGCGAGGCGTTCGGCGAGCGCGCCCGGATGGTCGGCGTCGACGCGGGAGGCCACGGCGTCTACCTCGGCAACGCCGCGCGTGCGGGGGAGGACAGCAAGCGGGCCGGAGCCTGCGCCGACCGTGCCGTGACCACGTTCCTCACGACCGGACAGCGCCCGGCGTCCGACACGCTCTGCACCACCGCCGGGACGGAATCCAAGTAGTCCGGCACAGCATCTCCGCCGGTGTGGTGCGACCGGTCTGCCGGGCGCGGCGCGTCTGTTGCCGCGCCGCGCGGGGTTCCGTCAGCCGGACCAGGACGATGGCCGACGAGATCGCTGCGCCCAGGACGCACACTCCGGGCCGGCGGGAGGCGCTCCACACGGCGGACGGGTTCAGCCCGTGGCGCGCAGGATGCGGCGCGCGGTTTCGCGGAGGTGGTCGAGGACGGCCGGGTCGGCGTCGAGGGTGTAGTCGGTGCCGAGGCCGGCGAGGGTCCGGGCGATGCGGGTGAGGCTGTCGTCGGAGGCGTCGACCCGGCAGGACGCCTCGTCGACGGGCCGGATACGGGTGGCCAGGTACCGGGTGCGGGCGCGGACGTGGTCGGCGGGGGCGTGGACGGTGGCGATCGCGCGGTAGCGGGTCGGGGCGGCCGACAGCCGGCCGGCGACGAAGGCGGCGGGGTCGGCCCCGGGGATCTCGCGCGGAGGAACCCGTCGGCCGGTGGGCGTGGGATCGGTGATGCGGTCGAGGCGGAAGATACGCCAGTCGTCCCTGCCGGTGTCGTGGGCGAGGAGGTACCACAGGCCTCCGGAGTCGATCAGGTGACAGGGCTCGGCCCGGCGCGAGGTCGTCATGCCGTGGCGATCGGCGTAGTCGAAGGTGATGATCTCGTGGTCGCGGCAGGCGACGGCCAGGGCGGCCAGGAGCGCCGGGTCGGCCCGCGGCCCGCGGGACTCCCACGTGATGCCGGCCAGGGAGCCCTGCAGGGCGGCGACCTGGCCGCGCAGGCGGCGGGGCAGTACCTGCTCCAGCTTGGCCAGGGCCCGCAGCGCGCTCTCCTCGATGCCGGCCAGACCGCCCGCGGCGGTGCGCAGGGCCACCGTGACGGCGACGGCTTCGGCGTCATCGAGGAGCAGGGGCGGCAGGCCGGTTCCGGAGGACAGGCGGTAGCCACCGGTGTGCCCGCGGGAGCTGTCGACCGGATAGCCCAGGTCGCGCAGGCGGTCGATGTCGCGGCGGAGCGTGCGCACGGTGACGCCCAGGCGGTCGGCGAGGTCGGCGCCGGACCATTCGCGCCGGGTCTGCAGCAGGGACAGCAGCCGCAGCGTGCGGGCGGTCATGTCGCTCGTCATGAACCCCACCCTGCCCGAGTCAAAGGACACAGGCTGTCCTGAAGTCCTCCTACTGTGGATACGTCCGCACGAACAAAACGGGAGCTTTCCATGAAAATCGCTGTTCTCGGTACCGGTGGCGGCGCCCGCGCCCACATCGCCAAGCTCGCCGAGCTCGGACACGAGGTCCACGTCGGCACACGCGCCCCCCGGGTCACCCTCGCGCGCACCGAGCCCGACATGATGGGCACCCCGCCGTTCGGGGCCTGGCTCGCCGGGCACCCCGGCATCGAGCTGCACACCTTCGCGGATGCCGCCGACCGGGCCGAGCTGGTCATCAACGGCATCGACGGTCACAACGCGGTGGCCGCCCTGTCGGCCGCCGCCGGGCAGCTGGCGGGCAAGACGCTCGTGGACTACGCGGTGCCGTACCTCTACAACCCCGAGATCGAGCACCCCTGGCCCACACCATGGGGCGTGATGCCCAAGCTCGACCCGTGCGACAGCGACAGCCTCGGCGAGCAGATCCAGCGCGCGCTGCCGGACACGAACGTCGTCAAGGCCTTCGTCACCCAGGAGCAGGCCACCGTCGTCGACCCGAAGGCCGTCGGTGGCGGTGAGCACACCATGTTCATCGCCGGCGAGAACGCCGGCGCCAAGCAGACCGTCACCGACCTGCTCACCGCCTACGGCTGGAGCGACGTCCTCGACCTCGGCCCCCTCGTCGCCGCCCGCGGCATGGAGATGTACGCCCACATGCACTCCGCCATCGGCTTCGCCCTGGGCTTCGGCACCCACTTCGGCATCAAGGTCGTCCGCTGACGACGCGAATGGTCCCGTGACAACGCTCCCGTGACGACGCGAAAGGAAACTCCCGCATGACCAGCCGCACCGGCACCGCCACCCACACGCACTCCGCACCCCTGTCCGGCACGATCATGTGCCAGGCGATGTGGGCCCGCGACGGCAGGAAGCTCGCCGAGTTCTACGCCACCGCCCTGGGCACCAAGGTGACGCAGGCCTTCCCGAACGAGGAGGGTGACGAGGTCGCCTTCGCCTTCCGTGTGAACGGGACGATGTACCTCTTCTACACCTCCCTCTCCTTCACCGCTCCCCAATGGCCGGAGCAGGAGCTGCCCTTCCACATGGACCTCGTGTTCGACGACGTCCGGGCAGCCGAGGAGCAGCTGCTGGAGATGGGCGCCACCAAGCCCGGCCACCAGCCCGGAGGCAAGCACTGGACCGTCCTCCTGGACCCCTCCGGACAGCCCTTCTGCATCCACGGCGCCCGCTGACGCCGCAGCCCTTCCGGCTGCCGGATGTCCGCGAGGCGGCCACGGGCACCGCATCCGGTGCGACCCGGAGTCAGTTCTGGGCGGTGGGCCGGACGACGATCTCGTTCACGTCGACGTCCGGCGGCTGCTCGATCGCGAACGCGACGGCCCGGGCGATCGCGTCGGGCGGGATCGCGATCCGGTCCCGCATCTCCGTGATGCGCGCCCGCACTTGCCGATTCGTCGACGCCTCGGCGAAGTCGGTCGCGACTGCACCAGGCGAGACGGTGGTCACCCGCAGGGAGTCACCGGCTTCCTGGCGCAGTCCTTCGCAGACGGCGCGGACCGCGAACTTCGTGCCGGCGTAGACCGCCATGGCCGGCACGATACGGAACGCGGCCGTCGAGGCGATGGTGATGAAGTGACCGGTGCCCTGCGCCCGGAAGACGGGCAGCGCGGCCCCGATCCCGTGCAGGACGCCTTTGATGTTGACGTCGACCATCTGGTCCCACTCGTCGACGCGCAGATCGTCGAGGGGCGAGATCGTACCGGCCCCGGCGTTGCTGACCAGCACGTCGAGCCGGCCGAACCTCCGGCCCGCGAGGGCGACCAGAGCGTGCAGGTCCTCCCGCCGGGTCACGTCCGTGCGGATCTGCACGGCCGTGCCGCCCGCCTGCTCGATCCGCGCCACCAGATCCACGAGGCGCCCGGACCGGCGCGCACCCAGGACGAGTCGCGCGCCTCGCTCGGCAAGCAGGAGTGCGGTCGCCTCGCCGATGCCGCTGCCGGCTCCCGTGATGGCCACGACCTTGCCGTCGATTCCGGACATGGTGGTTTCCCTTCCCTTTCCCTTGGGGATCGCGCTCCGGGCGACCGCCCGGAACCCCTGTGCGCGCCGGGGCCGTTCGGCGCCCGGGTGGCCTTCACCGGCCGTCGGCGAGGGTTGCGGCCCCCAGCCCGGGACTCAGTCTGCGGCGGGTTCACACTGGTATACAGAGCGTGTTTATTCTGGAACCAGGGATGCCACCGCCATGCAGAAACCACTGGACCAACGCCGGGAGCTGGGCGCCTTCCTGCGCAGCCGCAGAGAGCGCATCACCCCTGACGAGGTCGGGCTGCCCCACACCGGGCGACGCCGGACACCCGGGCTCCGCCGGGAAGAACTCGCGGTCCTCGCCGGGATCAGCGCCACCTGGTACACGTACCTCGAACAAGGCCGGGACATCCGGGCCTCGGACCAGGTGCTCGACGCCCTCGCCTCGGCGCTGCAGCTCAACCGGCACGAGCGGGCTCATCTCTTCCAACTCGCCGGTCACGCGCCGGTGACCGGAACCGAAGAGCCCGAGCCGCTCCCCGCGGAGGCGGCGGCCGTCCCGCTCCTGCTCCAGCCGCACCCGGCGTACATCATCAGCGGCAACTATGACGTGCTCAGCTGCAACCAGGCGGCCGACGAGCTGTTCCGG
This sequence comes from Streptomyces telluris, assembly GCF_024519335.1. Classification (NCBI taxonomy): domain Bacteria; kingdom Bacillati; phylum Actinomycetota; class Actinomycetes; order Kitasatosporales; family Streptomycetaceae; genus Streptomyces; species Streptomyces telluris. The sequence goes on along the minus strand of NZ_JANIID010000017.1, from coordinate 11,251 downwards.
AACCTCACCGCGGTGACGGACCGGCCGGTGAACATCGCCCGCTGGGTGTTCTTCGAACCTGCGGCCCGGGACGTCCTGGTCGACTGGGAGCTCGAGGCACGCGGCCTGCTCGCCCGGCTGCGGACACTCGCCGGACGCCACCCGGGCGACCCCCGGTACACCCGGCTGATCGACGAGCTGAACGCGGGCAGCGCGGAAGTGCGCGCCTGGTGGCCGCAGTACGACGTACAGGACCGGCACGGCGGACGCAAACGGCTGCGGAGCCGGGGAGGCCAGGAGGTGGAATTCGTATATTCCGCATTCCACTTGGCCGAACGGCCGGAACAGACGCTGGTGGTCTATTCCGACGAGCGCCACAGGTGATCGCCCCGGCCGTCGTGCTATGTGCTATCCGTTCGCGAGGAGCTCGTGTACGAGTGCCAGCAGGTCCGGGACGGCCGGGTGTCCCGGACCCTCGCGCCAGGCCAGGACGACGGGGACGGCCGGAGCGTCCGCGAGGGGGCGGTAGACCAGCGACGGATGCATGTGGTTGCTCGGGGTGGCCGAGGTGGAGACCCCCACGGCGCGGCCCGCGGCGATCGCGATGAGCCACTCGTCCGTATTGGTCACCTCGATGGTCGCGACGGGGCGGGCCGACGGGGGCCACAGGTCCATCGTCGTGGTGCCGGAGACGGTGTTGAGGGCGATCGGACAGCCGGCGAGATCCGCCAGGGTGACCCGGGGGAGAGCCGCCAGCGGGCTGTCCGCAGGCATGACCACCACCCGCTCCTCCGACGACAGCAGCTCCGTACGGAGCCCGGCGGTGGCGGCGGCACCACTGCCGCGCAGCAGGGCCGCGTCGACCTTGCCCTGCGTGAGACCCGCCGTGCGGTCGTCGACGCGGAGCAGCTCCAGGGGGACGCCGGGGTGCGTCTCGTCCCAGCGGCGCAGCAAGGGGACGGTGTGGTCGCCGAGCGCCGCCCAGGTGTGACCGAGGCGCAGGGGCCAGCTGCGCAGCCGGCCGGGGTCGAGGGCGAAGTCGACGGCGGCGACGGCGGCGGCCGCCTTGTCGCGGAAGGTACGGCCTTCGGCGGTCAGTTCGAGGTGGTGCGTGGAACGGTCGACGAGGCGGGCCCCCATGTGGTCCTCGATCCGGCGCAGGGTGCGGGAGAGCGCGGGCTGGCCGATGTGGAGGCGCGCGGCGGCGCGGGTGACGTTGCCCGCCTCGGCGATGGCGAGGAAGGCACGCAGGTGCCGCAGCTCGATGGTCATGCCTCAGGAGCATAACCGCAGGCGATCAGGCATTTCACGCCGCGTGGCCGAGTCCCTAGCGTGGACGGCATGACATCGGACGGCATGACATCAACGGTGCAGAACCCCTCCGCGACGGCGGCCGCGCCCCTCGTCACTCGCCACGCCGCCGGGCGCGGCAGCCTCGGCGGCGCCGGCCTGGTGCTGGCCGGGGCGGTGACCGGCCAGTTCGGGTCGGCCTTCGCCGCCTTGCTGTTCCCCCGGGCCGGTGCGCTCGGCGCCGTCGCACTGCGGGTGACCTTCGCCGCGTTGCTGCTGCTGGTCGTCACCAGGCCCCGGCTGCGCGGCCACTCGCGCGCCGACTGGTCGGTGGCCGTCGGGTTCGGCCTGGCCCTCGGCGGCATGAACATCCTCTTCTACCAGGCGATCGACCGCATCCCCCTGGGAGCGGCGGTCACCCTCGAAGTGCTCGGGCCCCTGCTCCTGTCGGTCGTCGCCTCGCGCCGCCCGGCAGGCCTGGTGTGGGCCGGTCTCGCCCTGGCCGGGGTCTTCCTGCTGGGCCGCGGCGACTTCGGCCGGCTCGGTGTGGCGGGCGTGGCCTTCGCGCTGGGAGCCGGGGCGATGTGGGCGGCGTACATCGTGCTCAACGCCCGCGCGGGCGCCCGGTTCCCGCGTCTGGACGGCCTGGCGATCGCGATGACCGTCGCCGCCCTGGTCAGCCTGCCGCCGGGCATCGGGGCCGCGGGCGGGACACTGCTCGAACCGGGGGTGCTGGGGCTGGGCCTGGCCATCGCGGTGATGAGCTCGGGCGTGCCCTACGCCCTGGAGACGCTCGCCCTGCGACGGCTGCCCGCAGCGACGTTCGCGGTGCTGACGAGCCTGGCGCCGGCCCTGGCCGCGATGGCGGGCTACCTGGTCCTGGACCAGGGGCTCTCGCTGCTGCAGTGTGCCGCCGTCGCGATGGTGGTGGCGGCGAGCGCGGGCGCGATCCGTACGGGCAACCGCTGAGCGGAACGCGGGCCGGAGCCGCACGGCCGGGGACCTGAGCCCGGGAGAAATATGCATGTAACAGTCCCCTTGTAACGTTCCGGCGCCGGGCACCTGCCTGGGACGAGCCGGAACCGGCAGGAGCGAAGGGAGCACCCATGCACGACAGCGTGGCGGGGACCACGACGGGCGTCACGGCGGATATGACGGATATGACGGATATGGCGACGGGCGTCACGACGGGCATACGTGTCCGGCCGGGAGCGGTCGGCGACCTCACCGAGCTCACCGAGATCTACAACCACTACGTGGTCCACACCCCGATCACCTTCGACATCGAGCCGGTCACCGTCGAGGGGCGCCGCGCCTGGCTGGACTCCCACCCCGCCACCGGCCGCCACCGCCTGCTCGTGGCCGAGGAGGCGGGCCGGGTGCTGGGCTACGCCACCAGCAGCCCCTTCCGGGACAAGCGCGCGTACGAGACCTCGGTCGAGACCAGCATCTACCTCGGTCCCGACCACACGGGACGCGGCCTCGGAGGCCTGCTGTACCGCACGCTCTTCGAAGCCCTGGCGGACGAGGACGTCCACCGCGCGTACGCCGGCATCACGCAGCCGAACGCGGCCTCGATGCGGCTTCACGAACGCTTCGGCTTCCGCCCGGCGGGCGTGCTCGAACAGGTGGGCCGCAAGTTCGGCACCTTCTGGGACGTGGCATGGCTGGAGAGGCGGATGGTCTGACGGCGCCGGCCCTGCGAGCACGGTCGGCCCCCGCGAGCACGGTCGGCTGCCGCTGCCGCTGCCGCTGCCGCTGCCGCTGCCGCTGCCGCTGCCGCTGCCGCTGCCGCTGCCGCTGCCGCTGCCGGGCCCGGAGACCCGGCAGCGGGGAAGCACGCGAGCGATGCCGTCAAACGCCGGCAGTGAGTTCTTCGATCCGTTCGGCGAAATCGGGGCCGGGCAGAGGGAGCTCGACGTCGGCGTCATCGGCGTCGTCGAGGGCCTCGGGGATGTAGGCGATGACGGCGGTGACGGCCGGCGAGGGCGCGTGGGTGACGTATCCGCGCTGGACCATCGTGTAGCGCAGGACGGCACGCAGGTCGCGGAGGCTGTCCTGTCCGGGAGCACAGGGAAGGCCGTTGCCGAGGTCGGCCTGCTCGTGCCACAGATCGGCCTCGTCGGTCTCCCCCAGGGCCATGTGGTGGAGGTAGAGGCACAGCGCCGCGGAGAGCTCGCCCGCGCCCGCCGCGAACTGCCACCAGAACCGGGCACCGTACTCCCGGCCGGCGAGGTGCAGGACGCAACCCAGGACCAGCGCGCCGTCCGGCTCGGGGACCCGGCTGACGAGGAAGTCGCGCAGCCGGTGCAGATCGTGGGTGGCGGTGGTCTCGCACAAGGCCCGCAGGTGTTCCCGGAAGATCCGCCGGGGCAGGGAGCGGCGCACGGCCGCGCGTTCGGCCGCGGGGCGGACGGAGGCGGGCTGCAGGGCGTCGTCGACGCGCAGGGCCCCCTGCCACGTGCGGGCGGCGATCCGTGCGGTCAGGCGCTCTTCGGCTTCCCGGGTGCGGGTGTAGGGCGGGCGGTGGATGCGGGCGTGCTCCAGCAGGCGGTCGATGGGCTCGGTCATCCTCGGCCTCCCTCGGCACGGTCGTCTCTTCCCCCGGGGTTGCGGTCCGCCCCCAGGGCCTTGTTGAGGCGGTGGCGGGCGTAGCGGGCGGTGGAGCGGACACCGCCCTCGGTGATGCCCAGGACGTCGGCGGTCTCGCGGGTGGTGTACCCCAGCACGTGGTGCAGGATGAACACGTCGTGCTGCCGCTCGGGAAGGTCCTGGACCGCCTGGTAGATCTCCAGGCTGATCTCCAGCTCGCCGATCGGATCGCAGGCCTGCTCCAGTCTGGTGGTCTCGAAGGCGGCGGTGTCGACGGCCACGGCCCGGCGACCGCGGGCCCGGGCCAGGTCGATGGTCCGGTGCCGTACGACCCGCCAGGCATAGGCTCGCGGATTGGCCTTGGATAACACCTTCGACCAGTTGAAGTACAACTGCTCGAAGGCGATGTCGACAGCCTCCTCCGCATCGGCCCAGCTGGAGAGGTACAGCTGCGCCCAGTACACGTAGCGGCTGCGGTAGAGCTCGTGGAAGGCCCTGAAATCCGCCGGAAGGCGTGGCTGCAGCACGGCGACCGGGCGTCGGTGAGGACGGTGCGTACGTGTCACCCCTGCCCTCCTCGCCGGAGCAGAGCGTGGCCGGGCGCCACCGAGGCGTCCCGGCCGAAGGCCCTTACGAGCAGCACGAGCAGCACGAGCAGGGCGAGCACCACGAGCAGGACGACCAGCAGTCCGTCCGCGAGATGATCTGGCATCACGATCGGCAAACCCCTTCAAACGTTCCAAGGGGCGCCCCCCTACGCCCCGGAGGAGTGTCAGTGGCTCCTCTGTTACGTAAGGCGTCTGCCGACCGCCGGATGTGCAACGGCAATCGGGAGGAACTTGGTGCTCTACAGCCGGCCCGCACTCGCACGCTGCGCCGGCCCCAGGTGGCCGGCTGCCGATCGGAACCGTGTGTGGAAGCCCCGCACGCGCTGGTCGCACAGATCCGGATCGTCCACCCCGACCCACCGGTCCCACAGGCCCTGCGGCGCGAGGAACTGCTCGGCGTGGGAGGAAGCGTTGCGCGCATCGATGTGCTGCAGCGCTCCGAGGGCCCACTCCTGGTCGTAGCGGCTGTCGGGGCGCCGGAGCCAGTGGTCGAGGTAGGTCATCAGGAGCGCGGCGTCCGCGGGCGTGGCGAAGCGGGCCAGGGCGAAGCAGTAGCCCTGGCCCGCGAAGGGCATGCGGCTTTCCAGCAACAGTTCGCCCAGGAGCTGCCGGTGCTGCGTCCGCCCGTCGATGCCGATCAGCCATCCGGCCACCAGACGTCCGCGCCACCCGGTGCCCATCAGCGCCCGTAGATCGTCGTCGGCGATCGCCCGGGCGTCCTCGGTGAGGGAGGCGAAGAAGGCCTGCTGTTCCGGCTGCGGCATGCGGATGAAGTTGCCGTGCAGCAGGTCGAGGTACCTGAGGGGTGCTTCCTCCGGCGTGGTCACGTACTGCTGGATGAGGCCGGCCTGGTGATCGGTGTAGAACGGGTGTGCCATTGGTCCATTTTGACCGATGGGCGAGGCGGCGTCGCCCGCCGGTGTCCTACCCGGGCTCAGCGGCCTCCCGGGGCCCGGCGGGTGCGACGGCCCCGGTTCAGTGGCCGCCTGAGGGAACGTCACAGCCGGAGTGGTCGGGATAGCCCCCGAAGGCATCCGCCTTGACGGAGGCGCGGTCCATCGTGCCCTCCACACACCGCGGAGAGCCGCCGGTGTCGATGAGGAAGCCCACCCCGGTGGGGCCGTTCCGGTGCGCCTGCACCTTCCCGGCGGAGTAGCCGAGGCCGGTGAGTGCGTTGCGGGTGTCCTCCGGAGCGAAGTCTCCGCGCTCGCGCAGCGGTTCGAGCGCGTCCTTGATGCGCCGGACGGCCGCGAGCCCGTCGCAGCGGCTCTGACCCCGCAGCGGGAGGGGAACCCTGAAGCCGTGGTTCTCGGCGTAGTGGTCGGTGGGCGGCGCAGCCGGGCCCGAGGGAGGCGCGGTTGTCTGCGGCGCAGAAGCGGGGCTCTCACCGGGACACGGGAGGTCCACCGGCGAACTCGGCGTCGACGATCCCGTCGCAGCGCGCGTCGGCGTCGGCTGCCAACGCCGGTCCGCGTCGGCGGTGTCCCCTGACCGCTGTGTTCCGCACCCCGCCGCCAGCACGGCCAGCATCATCACCGGCAGCACCCCGAGCCGGACCGCCGGCGTTCTCGTTCTCGATAGCGTCATTCGCCGATCGTCTCCCGCATCTCGGCGGGCGTCATGAGTTCTTTTACTCATGAGCCACGGCTTTGCAGGCTGTCGTCCGGCCGGGGAACTCGGGCCCTCGGCGGCCGGACGAGCATCCCGGGCATCGGTTGGACGACCGATGTGCGCCAACGCCGCCCGGCTGCACAGTGCTGTCGGCTTCCCCGCCGCTTTCGCTTCCCCCTCCCCGGCGGTTCCGCGGGAGCCCCTTAACCAGCCCCGGCAGATAGGACATCGTCGTGCCCGGCAGCACTCCGGCAGATCTCGTCTTCGTCAACGGTTCGGTCCTCACCGTCGACTCCCGCTTCACCGTCGCCTCCGCCCTGGCGGTCACCGGCGGCCTCGTCAGCGCGGTCGGCGACCGGGAGGAGGCCATGGCGCACGCAGGCCCCGCCACCCGGGTCGTCGACCTCGGCGGCGGAACGCTCCTCCCCGGCATCAACGACGCACACCTGCACGGCTGTGCCCTCGGGCTGACCATGCCGCCGCTGTCCGTCGACGTCTCCCACCCCGCCGTGCAGTCGCTGGCCGACGTGGCCGAGGCCGTGCGGAAGGCGGCCGCGACGACCCCCGCGGGGGAGTGGATCAGCGGATACGGGTGGGACGCGGGCTACCTCGCCGAGTGCGTCGCCGACCCCTCCCGGCTGCCCGCCCGGCACGATCTGGACGCCGTCAGCCCGGACCACCCCGTCCTGCTGTACTCCACCACGGGCCACGCCACCTGGGTCAACTCCGCGGCGCTCGCACGGGCCGGGGTGGACCGGAACACCCCCGCCCCGCCCGGAGGAGTCATCGTCACCGACGCGGCGGGCGAGCCCACCGGTCTCCTCCAGGAAGGCGCCCAGGACCTCGTCCACCGGGCACTGCCCGCCCTCTCCCCGGAAGTGCGCGCCGACGCGATCCGCGCCACCCTGCGCACCCTGGCCCGGCTCGGCATCACCAGCTACACCGAGCCCGGCCTCGGCCCGGGCGGCGACGCCCTGATGCGCGGCGCCATGGCCCACAGCACCCTCGACGTCTACCGCCGCCTGCTCGCCGACGGCGAACTGACCGCGCGGGTCGGCGTCCTGCTGCTGCCGGCCGGGATGGCCGGCACGGCCGATGAGTTCGTACGGACCCTGGCGGCCATGGACGAGCCCCCGTCCACCGACCCCCGCCGCCTCGCCGTCCTGGGCGTCAAGCTGTTCGCCGACGGCATCCCGGTCAACAAGACGGCCTGGATGCACGAGCCGTACGTCGGCGGCGGCTGCGGCTCGCTGTGCGTCGGCGGGGAGACCGACGAGGAGCGCGTCGCCCAGATCACCGAGATGATCCGGTACACCCACGCCGCCGGCTACCAGGCCGGCGTCCACGTCACCGGCGACCGGGCCATCGACACCGTCGCCGACGCCTTCGCCGCGGCCGTCGCCGCGCATCCCCGGGCCGACACCAGGCACTACGTCATCCACGGCGACTTCCTCACCGCCCGCAGCATGCGGACGCTGGCGCAGCACGGCTTCGGCGTCAACATGAACCCGACCATCAAATGGACCGTCGCCGACCTCGAGGAGCAGTTCGTCGGCCCGCAGCGGGCGGCGTACGAATGGCCCTACCGGGACGCTATCGACGCAGGCGTGATCGTCACCAGCGGCTCCGACGCCCCCGTCACCCTCCCCGACTGGCGGCAGGGCGTCTCCACGATGATGCTGCGCGAGTCCAGGGCCGGCGGCCGCGTCAGCGGACCCGGCCAGCGCATCCGGCTCGCCGAGGCCCTCCGCACCTACACCTCCGACGCGGCCTGGCAGGACTTCGCCGAGGACTGGAAGGGCACGCTGGAGGTCGGCAAGGTCGCCGACCTGTGCGTGCTCGCGGGCGACCTGCTGACCGCCGACCCGCGGCACATCCCCGTCATGCCGGTCGTGTTCACCGCCGTCGGCGGCGACGTCGTGCACGACGAACTCGCCGTTTGACGCCCGCACACCGGATGATCATTCTGAGCGGATGGAAGCCGAGCCGACGCCCATGAGAGCAGCAGCGCAGCCGAGCACCACGGACGTCCTGAGCGCCGCCCTGGACGTGCGCGAGGCGGCGCGCCACGCCGTGCGGGGGAAGGGCGACGCCGACGCCGTCCTGACGGCGCTGTCCGCGGTGATCGACCACGACCACGCGTCGCTGTCCCGGTGGGACCCGATGCTCCGTCGCCACGTCACGCTGGCCGGCAGCTACCCGGTGGGCACCACCCGCTACATCGAGACCCGCCTGCACGACGATCCGGCCTTCGCGCTCATCCGGCACGCGCCGGGCACCACGAGCTGGTGGCACGACGTGCCCGCTCCGGTACGGGGGGCCTCCACCGGTTTCCAGGAGGTCCTCGAACCCCTCGGCGTCCAGGACGGCGTGGCCCAGTGCCTGTTCTCCGCCGACGGCCGGTACGTGGGCATCCTCAACCTCAGCACGACGCGGGCACGGTGCGACCAGCCGGCCGTCCGCGCCGTGATGACCCTGCTGGGCGAGTGCCTCGCGGCCGTCGCCGACCCGCTCGCCGGACACCGCTCCACGGGGCCCGGCGGCGCCGGCCACGCTTGCGCCGTACTCCTGCCGGATGCCGAGGACGGAGGGGAGCGCGGGAGCGGAAAGGGCGCAGCGCCGGTGACCGTGAGCGGGGAGCCGCTCCCCGGCCTCACCGAGGCCGGCTCCCCGCTCGTGGCCCTGCTGCGGCGCACGGCCGCACGGCGGACGCTGCCGGCAACGGTGCTGGTGCCGTACCGGCAGCGGATGCTCGAACTCCACCTGACCCGCGGGGGAGGCGGCACGGTCGTCGTGTGCCGTACGGTCACCCGCCCCGCGGCGCTCTCCCCGCGCGAGCTCGAAGTGCTGGCGGAACTCACCCAGGGGCGGACCAACCGGGAGATCGCCGACCGCCTCTACGTCAGCCCGCGCACCGTCGCCACCCACATCGAGCACATCCTCGCCAAACTCGACGTCCCCAACCGCGTGGCCGCCGCGGGCCGGGCCGTCGCCTGGGGCCTCGAACCGGCTCCCTGACCGGCGATGGCCGCCCGGGCAACAGGGCTGCCCAGCGGTGTGATCGGTCCGGCGGTGTGATCGGTCGGGCGGTGTGATCGGTCGGGCGGTGTGATTGGCTACGCCGCATGGGTCTCAGGCAAGTGTTTCCCGGGCGCACGCGTGTGCAGCCGAGGAGTTCCAGCGCGGATGCCGGCGGCGCACCGCGCGGCATCCCGTCGTCCGACCGGGGGGTGACGGCATGAGTGACGACCGCGTGCCGTCGGCGTCCGGCCGCGTCCCGATACCGAAGGCGGCACCCCCCTTCGATCCCGAACTCAACGTCGTACTGGAGGCCTTGAGCAAGGAGCCGAGGGAGCCGATCACCCCGGACAACCTTGAAGCCCGGCGCCGGCGGGACGCCGCGTCCCGGCCCAGGCCGACGGCCGAGGCTCTGCGCGCCGACGGCCGGTTCGAGGTGACGGAGCTCCATGTGCCGGGGCCGCCGGACGCACCGGACGTCACGCTCGTGAGCGCACGACCGGCCGGGGTCGCCGGGCCGCTCCCCCTGCTGTACTACATGCACGGGGGCGCGATGATCATGGGCAACGCATGGTCCGTGCTTCCGCGGATCCTCCGCGAGTGGGTCCTCCCGCTGGAACTGGCCGTCATCTCGGTCGAGTACCGGCTGGCGCCGCAGACGCAGTACCCGGGACCGCTGGAGGACTGCTACACCGGACTCGTCTGGGCGGCGGAACACGCAGCCGAACTCGGCATCGACGCGGACCGCATCATCATCGGCGGGAAGAGCGCCGGCGGCGGTCTCGCCGCGGCCCTCGCCCTGCTGAACCGTGACCGCGGCGGACCCGAGCCACTGGGGCAACTGCTGCTGTGCCCGATGCTCGACGACCGCGACACCACCTTCTCCACCTACCAGATGTCGGGCCTCGGCATGTGGGACCGGGTCTCCCATACGACCGTGTGGAAGGCGCTGCTGGGCGACCGCTACGGCGCCGCCGACCTGCCGCCCTACGCGGCCCCCTCCCGCGCCACGGACCTCTCGGGGCTTCCCCCGGCCTACATCGAGGTGGGGTCGGCCGAGATGTTCCGGGACGAGGACGTGGCCTACGCGAACGCGATCTGGCAGGCCGGCGGCCAGGCCGAACTGCACGTCTGGCCCGGCGCGTACCACGGCTTCGACGGCATCGCCCCGAAGGCGGCCCTCAGCCGGGACGCACGCGACGCCCGTACCCGCTGGCTCCGGCGCCTGCTCGCACAGTCGGGCAGGACGAACCCACCTGTCGGATGAGCGAGGGGGATGTGAGAGGGAAGATGTGAAGTGACGTGATGTGACGCGAGTTGACCTCGACTGCGGTTGAGGTGCGAGTGTCATGGCATGACACGTATCGCTTCCCTACAGCACCCCGACACCGGAATAACCTTCATCAGCCGCTGGATCACCGGGAGCGCCGAACGCACGCGCGCCGCTGCCGACGCCCTCCTGGAGGTGTCGGCGGCGGACGCGCCGGAGGTGCAGCTGGCCACGCACGTCTTCGAGGACGTGGACGGCGCCGGCCTGTTCATCTACGGACAGTGGACGAGCGCCGAGGACCACCTCGCTTTCGTCCGGGAAGGGCGCTCGGAGAGGGTCGCCCGTATCGACGCCCGCGTCCCGGGCATCGAGCGGCCCGGCCTGGAGCGCACCCACCTGTACCGCAGCGCGGTAGTCGGCGCCGACGGCGAGGCGGACCTCTTCGTCGTCACCGGTCACGACACCGGCGGCGGACCCGGGGAACAGCGGGCATGGGCCGACGCACGGGCGGCCGCCCTGGCGGACGCCGGGCACGAGGGGCTGCTCGCGGCCCACTTCCACCTGACGGTCGACGGGGAGCGTGCGGTGGAGGTCGCAGAATGGTCGGCTGCGGCCGGTGAGGCGGACCTGGAAGCCGCTCACGGGCCCCGGGCCCCGCACAGCCGCTACCGCTTCTACGGTCCGGCGCGCGCATAGGACGGAACTCTCCTCTTACTTGTGCTCACACAGGGTAGCCGGAACGCCTGTCCGGTGTGAGGCCGCGCATGAGGCGTGGGTCACTTACGAATTCCGTTAGTAAAAAGTGCGGTGAAAACCGGGGGCAGGGTGGCCTTCCCTCCCCCGGGCAATGAATGGGGTTAGTAGGTCACAGTGATTGCCAGGG